>DASUBU010000292.1:0-34587 GCA_035763125.1 Ktedonobacterales bacterium | reverse complement strand
CTCTACACCGAGCCACTGAGCTGGTACAGCGACCAGGGCATCCAGTACGTGGTCGCCAGCCAGATGTTCTACTATCGCTTCTATACCAATGGGCCGACCGACTTCCCTGCCGAGCGCGGCGCCTACGCGGCGATGTTCGACCACTGGAGCGTGGTCCAGACGTGGGTGGGCAACAACACCGACGGCGGCACCCCCGGCGGCAAGATCGTGCTGCTGAAGGTCACGCCGCCCGGCGCGCACGCCCAACACCCCGTCGCACCGTATCCGTAAGTCTGGCGCTGGTTATCATCCGCCGCCCGCAAGCGTCAGCGTGGTCGCGCCAGGCAGCCGCTCGACCGGGCCGAGCGCCAGGTCGCCAGATTCCAGCGCGAGTGGGCCGATGTGCGGGCGGGCGAGCGCAAACATCTGCCGCTCGACCCACACATGCCAGCCGGCAACGCTCGACGCGCTGGGCAGGGTGGTCAGCGTTCTGGGCAGCGGAATCCAGGTATAGACGGCCTCGCCGGCGCCCCAGTGCAGCACCGGGCAGGTGGCCGTCAGCGCCGGGCCGAGCGGTGTGCCCGCGGCATCTACGGGCTGCGCGGCGAAGGTGTAGCTGCCGACGCCGCCAATGCCTGGCAGCGCCCCGCGCCAGTACGCCAGATCGGCAGCGGCGGAGCTGGGGGCAGGGGGCTGGCCCGCCCAGCGTAGCAGCAGCCGTGGCGTGGCGCCGTCCGCGAGCGCCTGATACTGGAAGGCGGCGAGGCGCAGCCCAGAGCTGGCCGCGGCGGGGGAGATGGGCGTCTCACCGGGCGCCGTGACGCCGGCAGGCAGCGTATAGAGCCGCAGCGGCGAGCCATTCCAGCCGGTCTCGATCACGTGTGACCGCACACCCGCGAGCGCCGCGAGCACGCCATCGGCTGGCAGCGGCTCCGTCGCCAGCACCACGGCGGGCGAGCTTCCCGCCGCGGGGACGATCAGGCACGCGCCTGCGTCGTAGACGGTCGGGCGGGGCGCCGGACCAGTCGCGGCGAGGTAGCCAAAGCCGGGCTGACCCCCGGCAGTGGTGGCAACGTAGGCGCGGGCGTGGTTAGCGCGAGCGACGGCCAGGGTGGCACGCAGCGCGGCTTGTTGCGCGTCAAGCGGGATACCGTACTGCATGTAGGCGAAGGCTTGCCGCCCATCCGGCAGCACCTGCGCCATGCTGGCGACGAACGCACCCGATGCCAGCATCTGCGCCGCCGCCAGCGCCACCAGCCCGGCCGCCGGCAGCCGGCGCGCCGCCAGGTGCAGCGCCTCGCGCGAGAGCGTGGAGGCTAGCTCGAGCCGCTCGGCCAGCCAGCCAAGGAACAGCCCCATCGTCAGAAATATCGCCGGCAGCACCGCCAGCAGATAGTGCTCGGCAATGGACTTGGGATGACGCACCAGCACCAGCAGAATCGCCGCCTGCCAGAGCACCAGCAGCAGCAGGAAGCCCGCCGGTGGCCGGAGCGCCTGGCCCATTGGCACTATCGGTCCGTGCGCCCCATCGTCGGCCTCCGCCGCCAGCTCGCCGCGGCGGCGCAGCAGTGCGCCGAGCAGCCACCCCGCGGCAGCCACGTAGAGCGCGACCAGCGCGACCCGCGCCCAACCGAACAGATCGAAGAGGCCAGCGTAAGGAGTGGAGGCGTCGAAACGGGCATGATCCGGTGGCGTCAGCACGGTCAGCAGCGTGCGGAACACCTGCCCATCCACCACTGAGGACTGCGCACCAAACGCCGCATAGGCGGCGATATCCGAGCCACCAGTGGCAAGCTCCCACAGCACCGTCGGCAGAAAGGGCAGCGCCAGCGCGGCGGCGCCCAGCAGCAGCTCGCGCCGGCTGAGGCGGTGGCGCGTGAGCCAGAGGGCGGCGAGTGTCAGCGCGAAAAGCGGCGCGGCGCTTGGATGAAGCTGGACAGCGACCGCCCCCAGCAGCAGGTTCCACGGCAGCCAGCCACGGCGGCGCTCGACCACTCCGAGACAGGCCGTCCAGAAGAACAGCACAACCACTGGCGCGAGGAGATTCTGTTGCCAGGCGAAGCGCGAGAAGTAGACCGCCCACGGTGCGGTGGCGTAGAGCAGCGCAGCGAAGAGCGCCGTGCGCCGGCCGGCGTAGCGCTTCACGACGAGAAAAAGCAGCCCCACGGCGGCGACATTGGCGAGCGCGGTGGCGAGCGCCGCCCAGAAGGGATCGGGCAGCACAGCAAACGGCAGCAGAATGTAGATCGAGGCGGGGAAGTTCAGCGTGCCAATCGAGGAGCGAATGCCAGTGGCTGGCAGCGCATAGTGGGCGAGCGCGGAGCGGCCCAGCGCCAGCAGCGCGGACTGATCGTCGAGGAAGACCGTCTGGCCCAGGCGCCACAGGCGCGGCAGCGCGGCGGCCAGCAACACCAGCAACAGATCGCGGCGCCGGTGGAGCATCGCCAGCGCCGACCACGAGTACCCCAGCGAGCGCAGCGAGGCGCGCGGCAGGCGGCGCGACGGCCGCTGGTGCTGCTGGCGTGCTTCCTCTTCTGAGATTACCTGTGCCGTCACATGCGATCCTGTGTTGTCCTCGCGCGATACTCTCGCGGTACCCAGGCGTTCCCGTATTGAGTGGCGCACCCCTGCAGTATACGCCCGCAAGCCGTGCGCGGATACGTCCGTATAATAGCAGTCACCGGCGCTGCGCGCGCAGTGAAGCATACCGCTGCACGGCGTGACATGGCAGTGTACAATGGCGCAAGGCTGCAACCGCGAGGAGGGAAATGGCGATGAGTGGGGAGGGGCCGGGAGCCAGTGAGCTGCCGCCGCGGAGTGACCCTGGGCAGGCTGGCGACGATGCGGCGCGCAGTGCCGGTGGGCAGTCGCCTCCGCCCGACGAGCAAACGCGCGCGATGTCGCCGGAGCAGATCAACGCACTGCTGCGCGAGCCGGTGCGCATTCCGACACCGCCAGGTGGCGACAGCAGGCGCGGCGGTGCGCGGCCGTGGGTCGTCGCGCTGAGCGCACTGTTGATCGTGGCGGTGCTGGGCGGCGGGCTCTATGTGGGGCTGCACGCGCGTGGCGGCGGCAGCACGACGGCCATCGCTGGCTGCGCGAACGGCAGCGTCACCACCCCATGTACCGTTGCCAACACCTACCTGCTGGCCTACACTGGCATGCAGCTCGAGCAGATGTACGCCCTCACCTCCAGCGCCAGCCGCCAGCGATTTAGTGATCCACAGATTCTACGCGGCAACTACAAGGACGCCCACGACTACATCGTCAACCGTACGGCAAGCATGCTGGCGCAGGCGGCGATCTATCAGATCAGCGCGACGCCGGGCAAGCTGACGCAGCGTAGTGCGTCGAGCGCGAGCGTGCCAGTGCGTGTGGTGATGCAAAGCAGCCGCGTGGGCAGCATTACGCAAGACATCACGCTGCCGCTCTCGGCGGAAGGCGGCCAGTGGCGCGTGGACTGGACGCCCGGCTTGATCTTCTCAAAGCTGGACGATCCCACCAACGATCCGCACTATGCGCTCTACCTCCACCTCTTCGCCGAGAACGCCCAGCGCGGCAGAATCCTCGACCGCGACGGCAACGTGCTGGCCAAGGACGACACGGTCTACGAGATCGGCGTCATACCAGGGCAGATCAAAGACGAGAAGACGCTGCTCAGCGTGCTGGGGGCGAAGCTCGGCATGTCGGCGGACGAGGTCAAGAGCAAGTATCAGAATCGCGGCGCGGACCAGTTTGTGGTAATCCGCACGATCACCCAGGATCTCTACAACCAGGTCGGCGCGGCCGTGACAGCGGTTGCCGGCGTCAGCGCGCGACAGACGACCGGGCGCGTCTACCCATACGGGCAGGATCTGGCCGCGGTGACGGGCTATGTCTCAAGTGTCACGCAGGATGACCTGCAGAACGACACGACTCACTACTATGGCGCCGCCGACCAGATTGGCCGCGCGGGTGTCGAGGCATGGGGCGAGGCGTTCCTGCGGCCGGTCAAGGGCGGCAAGCTCGCCGTCGCCAGCCTCAATGCAGACGGCTTCAGCTTCAGCGCCGTCTCGACCATCGCCGAGCGTCAGGCGCAGAACGGCGACGATATCCACACGACGATCTCGCTGAAGAATCAGCAGTCGGCGATGGCGGCGCTCCGCTCGCGCGTGGACGGCGGCCACGGCAAGGGCGGCGGTGCGTTCGCGGTAGACCCCACCACCGGCGAGGTGCTGGTGCAGGCAAGCTATCCCATCTATGACCCCAACAACCTCGCGCTGGGCGCCACCGACGAGCAGCTCGCCCAGTACAACGCGAGCGGTGCCTTCCTCAATCGCGCGCTGCAAGACCCGCGGGCGGTCGGCTCGATCTTCAAGATCGTGGACTTGGCCGCGGCGCTGCAGAACAACGTCGGCACGCAAGATTTCACGTGCAACGGCAACTATCAGGTGCCCGGCGAGACCACCGTTCGCCTGGACGACGCAAAGAACGGACACGGTACAAGAACACCCGTGAACGCGCTGCCTCCCTCGTGCGACGTGATCTTTTGGCAGGTAGCGATCAAGCTCAATAGCATGGATCCGATGATCCTGCCGAAGATGGCGCAGGCGATGGGACTGGGCGCCTCGCCCAATGTCGTCGGCATGCCGTCCGGCGCGCAGGATCCCGGCCTGGTGCCCGACCCAGCCTACGCGGCGAGCCAGGGCAAGCAGTGGAACGCCTCGTTCGCCGCGGACCTGGCGGTGGGCCAAGGCGACTTCCAGGCGACGCCCGCGCAGGTTGCGCTGCTGACAGCCGCCATCGCCAATGGCGGCCAGCGCATGCAGCCACGGCTGGTGACCCAGGTGCTGCGTGCCGACAGCTCGCTGGAGCAGGCGTTCCCGGCCAAGGCGCTGGCCGCGCTGCCTGTCTCGGCGGATAACCTCGCGACGCTGCAAGGCTCGATGCTAGACGCGGTTGATGGCCCTAGCGGCACGAGCTACCATGTGTTCCAGGGCTTCCCGATCCTGGTGGCGGGCAAGACCGGGACGGCTCAGGCCGGCGAGACGGCCCAGCCGCATGCATGGTTCACGTGCTACGCGCCGGCCTCGCCGCTCTCGGGGCCACCGGTCGCCCCGCAGATTGCGGCAGCCTTCGAGCTGCAGAATGCCGGTTTCGCCGATGCCAACGCCGCACCGTCCGCCCGCCAGTTGTTGAGCACCTTCTTCAACGTCAAGTGAGCGACTTCCCGGCTCACGCTTTCCCCAGGTGCCTCTACGCCGCCTGGGACGAGACAGCCCGCCCGGCAGGGTAACAGAGCGATCTATGGGCATGCCGTGTAGGCTGCAAAGGAGAACCCAAAGCTCCTATCACCGGCCGGTGAGGGTTAATATTTGCCCGTGTGCGCGTATGCTGTTAGGGAGGGGAGCGACGACGTTCCCCGTCGGTGGTCGGGGCGCGCGCACAGCACGAGGCCATGCGCGCAAGGGGCGGAACGCCGCGCAAGGCCGTCACGGCGTGGCGCGCGGAGAGAGGCGAGTGGTCCATGGCTGCGGTGCTGGTGGTGGATGACAGTGAGACGATGCGCCAGCTTGTGCGGGCAATGTTAGAGCCAGAAGGCTACGACGTGCGCGAGGCGGAAGATGGGGTGCAAGGCATGGCGGCGCTGCACGCGGCCGAGACGCCGGAGGTCGTGCTGCTGGACTACCGCATGCCCAATATGGATGGCTGGGAGGTCTTGCAGCAAGTTGTCGCCGAGGGCGCACCGCTTACCGCGCATCAGTACATCGTGATCACTGCCGATGTGAGCACATTCCCCGCGGACTACATCGAGCTGCTGCGCGAGGTCTCGATCCGCATCCTGCCCAAGCCGTTCACGAAAGAGGGCTTGACCTCGGCGGTGGGCCAGGCGATCGAGCGGCTCAGTGCGCCGCCGGTCGTGCCGGTGCCGGCGGGGTCGGACTCTGGGCATACCAGCTGAGCGACGTGCCGCCGCAGGCATGGCTAGATCAGGCATGGCTAGATTCAGCAGACTCAGGGCAGCGTGCCCGCGGCGAATTGTGTGACAAAGCCCTCGACGCCCTGGACATACCACCAGTTCTGGATGCCGTACTGGTCGGTGTAGCCGGGGCCTTCGTTATAGGCGCTCAGCGTGAAGTCGAGCAACGTCGGATCGCCGGCCATCGCGCTGTACGGACAGCTCCACGGTTGGCTGGTCGTCGAAGGCAGCGCGGCGTACTCAGGGTGGGACGGGGCGTCGAAGACGGCGGCACACAGGCTGTTGGGGTTAGGGGTGCCGTCGGCGTTCTTGCTGTCGGGATACGGCAGATTCGCCTGCTGGTAATACCAGGCCATCGTGTAGGCGCCAGGATTGGAGGGCGACGAGCCGCCATTATTGCCCCAATAGCTATAGAAACAGCTCAGCCAGGCAAGGAACTTGGCGCCAAGATTGGCATTGCCCTGTAGCGTATTGGGATCGTAGCTCGTTGCGCCCAGGCCGCAGGCTGGCACGCTTTGCTGGTTGAGCCAGGGCCAGGTGTAGTATTGCAGCTGCATCAGGCCGATGCCGCCGTCGCACGAGAGCACATCCTCGTGCCAGCGGCTCTCCTGCCAAGCGACCGCCAGCAGCAGATTGCGCGGCAGGTGATAGGTGTCGGCGGCGGTGTAGAGCGCGGCGCGAATCTGATCCTGACTTGGGTTGTCTCCCTGATAGTACGGACAGGTCACGCACGAGATGAACGATCGAGATGACATCGCAGCCGCGGCGGTGCCGGTGGTGCCGGTCGGCGTGCTGGTGGCGGTGGGGATGGGCGTGGGCGAGGCGGTCGGACTCGGCGTCGCCGTTGGGCCAGCGGTCGGCGTAGGGCAAAAGGTGAACGTGGGGGTAGCCGGCGGCGGCGTGGGAACGCCAGGGTTCGACGGCGCCTGAACGGCCCGCGGTGTCGCAGTCGCGCGCGGATGCGTGGCGGTTGGCCGCGCGGTCAGCGTCGGCGCGCTCGTAAACGTGTCCGTTGCCACGGCGAGCGGCGTGCCGCCGGCATTGGCTGAGGGATGAGGCGCCTGCCGGGCGCTGGTCGCCAGCAATGTGCCGGCCACTGCCAGGATGCACAGCGCACAGATGGCGGCAGCCAGCAGACCGCGAAGCCGGGGCGGCAGCATCCGGGCGCGAGCGAGAGGTGCCGTGAACACGGCGCTGAGACGGCGGACCGCGGCGATGAAGCGGGCAACGAGCATCGAATTGGCGTCCATTCCGATGTGCGGCGCGTCCATGGGCTACCGCGAAGATGCGGTTGGCGGGCGCGACTCAGCGCAGAGCCAGGGCCGATACGAGGGACGATGGCAATGGAGGAGAGAAGCTCCCCCTAAAGCCAAACGACGGCTGCTGGCAGTGGTAACGCCTGCTGATTGCTCCCGCACACGGAATGGGTAACGGTCGGTCGGGTCGCACAGCGGCTCTACTGCGCTCCGAGGTGTTTGTTCACAAGCAGCCCGTACCGCTCGCGCAGGGGCGCCGAGATCAATGCGCGGTCGGTCATGATGGCGGGGGCGAGTGCTGAGTCACAGCCGCAGTCAGGCGCGGTAGAAGGCAGCGCGGCGACCGCCGGCAACACACCACGCACGATGCGCTGGGCGTTGGCCACGTTGCGGCGCAGATTCGAGACGACCATCTCGACTGTGACAGGCTCGGCGGACTCGTGCCAGACGTCATAGTCGGTCACGCAGGCGATGGTGGCGTAGTGCAGCTCGGCCTCGCGGGCCAGCTTGGCCTCCGGAAGGGCCGTCATGCCGATGATATCGCAGCCCAGTTGGCGGTAGATGCGCGACTCCGCCTTGGTCGAGAAGAGTGGCCCCTCGATGCAGACGTAGGTGCCGCCCTGATGCGCGCGCACATCGCCCAGATTCATGGCCGTGGTGTAGAGGATGCCGCTCAGGCGCGGACAGAACGGCTCGGCAAACGAAACGTGCGCGACGATGCCGCCCTCGAAGAAGCTATTCGCACGTGCCTTCGTCCGGTCGAAGAGCTGGTCGGGGATCACGAGATCGAGCGGGGCATAGTCTTCGCGCAGGCTGCCGACCGCGCTGACAGAGATGATCGAGGAGGCGCCGAGGCTCTTGAGAGCGTAGATGTTGGCGCGCGACGGCACCTCGGAGGGGCTGAAGCGATGCCCGCGACCGTGGCGCGGCAGGAACGCGACTGAGATGCCGTCGAGTGTGCCGATGGTGATCGTGTCGCTGGGTGCGCCGAAGGGGGTCGTGACATTGACCTCCTCGATCCCGGTGAGGCCGTCCATTTCATAGAGGCCGCTTCCGCCGATGATGCCGACGGCCGCCGTTGGCGCTGGCATAGTCAATCTCCCCCTTGGTCAGACGATACGTGATAGTTGGATGTATCTGCCGATGAGTATACGCCGCTCGTGCCACTCGTCGGACGAGGCGTCAGCGCCGTGTGCTATGCTGACGGCGAGGAGGAGGACGTACCGATGGCCAGCGCGACACTCAATGAGGCGATGATCGGGCGGATCGTGGAGATTCTGCGCCGCCACGGCGTCACGCGAGCGGGCATCTTCGGCTCGTTCGCACGCGGCGAGGCCGATGAGACGAGCGACGTGGATGTTCTGATAGCGCCCCCGCAGGGAATGACACTCTTCGGGCTGGCCCGCCTGGAACGCGATCTGGCGGCAGCCGTGGGGCGCGAAGTAGATGTGATCACGTACAACTCGCTGCATCCGGGATTTCGAGATGAGGTGCTCCGCGAGCAGGTTAGAATCCTATGAAGAAGCGCACTCCGCGCGTACATCTGACAGATATGCTCGACAGCATCTCCGCGGTCATCGCATACGCTAATCAGCTTAACAAGGAGCAGTTCAGTGCGCCCGGGCCGATCCGGGATGGCATCGTGCTTCGACTTGCGCTTGTCGGTGAGTTCGCCTATCAGCTCGGCGATAAATGGCGGTCACAGCATCCTGAGGTCGAGTGGGGAAGCATCATGGGGATGCGGAACCGGCTGCTCCACGGGTACACCGTGATCGACTCTGATGTTGTCTGGGATACTATCCACAACGATCTCCCCGATCTTGAACGCCAGCTCCGAGAGATTCTGCAGAACGAGCCTTAGCATTCAAGAAGAGGGTGTGAGCCGTGGATCGCATGAATATCAGCTCGGGCGCGCCCTGGGAGCCGATCGTCGGCTATTCGCGGGCTGTGCGCGTCGGCAATGTGGTGCATGTTGCCGGGACGACAGCGACGGGAGCGGACGGTACGCTGGTCGGCGGGAACGACGCCTACGCCCAGGCGATGCAGGCGCTGCGCAACATCGAGGCGGCATTGAAACGGGCAGGCGCGGAGCTGCGGCATGTCGTGCGGACACGCATGTACGTCACCGACATCTCCCGCTGGGAGGAGATTGGCCGCGCGCATGGTGAGTTCTTCCGCGAGATCCGGCCGGCGGCGACGATGGTAGAGGTCGCGCGGCTGATTGACCCGGCAATGCTGGTCGAGATCGAGGCCGAGGCGATCATCGCATGACCGCGGAAGCAGCGCCCGAGAATTACGCCTTGATTGCCCACCCGACAGAGCCGCGCGCACTGCTGCTTGCCGCGGGCGATGCCTGGGCACTGCCGCGCATCGGGAGCGACGAGCCGGCCGAGATCATCGCGCAAATCCGCGCGCGGCTGGGCCTGGAGACGACTGTGCTTGGCCTGATCTACCAGGGCCTCGCGGCAGACCACCGTCAGGGCCATGCCCCCGCGGACGCCGCCGCAGCGCCGAATCGCGTCTACGCGCTGGAGCCACGCGCACCCGCCGAATGGCAGCCGCCGGCGGGTGCGCGCTGGATTGCCAGCAAGGAGCTAGCCGCGCTGCCGCTTGGCGCGGAAGCGCATCATGCCGTGATTGCGGACTGGCTGCATGAGATCGAAGCGCAGGCCGTGCCGCAGGAGCGGCCACAATGGGCACGGCCGGGCTGGCGCCACGCCGCGCTGGCATGGGCTGACAAGCGCGCCACGGAGCGCGGCTACCAGTTGACCGCGCCGCCCGAGCAGGTCAAAGTGTCGCTCTGGTCGGCGGTCTACCGCGTGCCCGCGGAGCCGGTCGCGCTCTACTTCAAGGCGGCAGCGCCGATGTTCGCCTATGAGGCGGCGGTTACGCGAGTGCTGAGCGAGCGGCTGGGGGCATGGGTGCCACGTGTGATCGCGGCTGATGCGGCGCACGGCTGGCTGCTGATCGAGGATGGCGGAAGCCTGCTGCGCGAGCGGGTAGAGACGCAGGATGGTCAGCGGCGCTTCGAGGAGGCGCTAGGTGCGCTCGCCGCCATGCAGCAGGCCTCGGCGCCATACGTCGCGGAGCTGCTCGCTGCTGGTTGCCCGGACTATCGCCTGGAGACGCTGCCGGCGCACTATGCCGCGCTGGTCGCCGACCGCGAGACGCTGCAGGTTGGCCGGCCGGGCGGTGTGCCAGAGGACGAGTACGTGGCGCTTGCGGCGCTGGGACTGGAGGTGGAGCGCATCTGCGCGCGGCTGGCAGAAAGTGGCATCCCCGCCACGGTGCACCACGACGACCTGGGACCAGGCAACGTGCTAGAGTCCCCAGATGGGCGGCTGCTGCTCTTCGACTGGGGCGAGTGCGGTGTGGCGCACCCCTTCTGCTCGCTGATGATCCCGCTGCGCTGGGCCAGGCTCGTGCTCGACTACGACGAGGCTGCCCTACAGCGCACGCGCGAGGCGTACCTGTCCGCCTGGAGCGCATTCGGCCCGCCGGAGCATCTGCGCGAGGCACTGGCCCTGGCACACCGCTTGGCGTATCTGTGCCGCACGCTGACCTATGCCAGGCTGCGACCGCAGCTCGAGCCGCGGCGGTGGGGCGAGTACGCCGACGTGGTGCCCTACTGGCTGCGGCTCTTCTTGCGCGATGCGGAACCGGGCGGCGATGTGGCGTAGTCCCCGAGGGCACCGAGCATCGTTTGCCGCCCAGCTTCACACGGTCCTGGGTGGCATCCATGTCGGCACCTTCTGGATCGGGCGCTCTGTCTAAGGCTATTCGGGCGGCGCCAGAGCCGGATGAGGTAGAATTGAGCGGTAGGTTTCGTCTGCGTTGTATCGCCAGGCGTCCCACCGGAGGGAGAAGTATGCCAAAGGTCATCGTGTACACCGACGACGCGCCGAAACCATCGGGTCCGTATAGCCAGGCTGTGAAGTCTGGCGGGTTTGTCTTCGTGGCCGGCCAGGGTCCTGGTGATCCTAAGACAGGCCAGATCGTTGGCACCACGATTCAGGAACAGACCGCGCAAAGCCTGAAGAACGTCGAGGCTATCCTCCAGGCAGCGGGAAGCTCTCTCGATAAGGTGGTAAGCGCGACCTTCATCCTGGCAGACCCAGATGACTTCGCCGGCATGAACGAGGAGTGGGCGAAGTGGTTCCCCGCGGACGGGCCGGCACGCCAAGGAGCTCGACTTCCCGTTACAGGCATCAAGATTTCTATCGCCGTGATTGCCGAAGCCTAATCGAGTTCCATGTGCGGTGCGCCGGGCGCGGTGCGGCATGTAGTCGTCGGGCACTCCCTGGCTAGCAGGGGCATGCAAGGCTGAAATGCGGGCCGCAAACGAAGCACCTTACTGGACAACCACCGTCACGTGCTGCGCCGAGTTGTTCATGTATCCGCCGACATTCCATGGCGCCTGCATCGGCTGCGTCTGGCCGGTTGCGTCGGTGGCCCGTGCGCATATGTCGTACGTGCCTGGCGCGGCCGTCCACATGAAGCTCCAGGGGCGCCACGCGGAGGCCGCCAACGGCTCGCCCAGCGAGGCATCGTGCCAGGACTGCCCGCCATCGGCGCTGATTTCAACACGCACGATTGGTCCCCAGCCCGACCAGGCGCGCCCTCGCAGTGTGCATATGCCCGGCGCGACGATGCGAGCCCGCGTCGCGAATTCAGGAATGCCAGGCGCCTCGATCAGCGCTCGCGGCAGCATGCGTGTGACCGGCACGCCGGGGTCGTCCTCGGTCTGCCGCACCCGATAGGAGCGGGTGTGCTGGTAGCCCTCGAACGGCGTATCGAGCAGCGTGACGCTCCGCAGCCACTTGACCTGCGTCATGCCGTACCAGCCGGGCACGATCAGCCGCACAGGAAAGCCATGCTGCGGCGGGATCGGCGCGCCGTTCATCTCATACACGAGTAGCACATCGTCACGTAGTGCCTCATCCAGGGCGAGGCTGCGCGCGTAGTCTTGCAGCTCGCCACCCTGAACCCCACGATCCACGCCGGTAAAGAGCACCTCGACCGTGCTCGCCTGCATCCCCGCCTCCCGCAGGATCGGCGCGAGCGGGGTGCCGGTCCAGGCCGCGGTGCCGACCGCCTCGTTTAGCCACGGCTGGCTGGCTGGATGCGGGGCAAGCAGCGCGCGGCCATTGCCCGCACACTCCAGCGTCACCGGCACCGTGACGGCCGGCCGCGCACGGAGGTCGGCCAAGCTCAGCGAGAGCGGGCGCTCCACCAGTCCCCCAACTTCGAGCCGCCACGTGTCGCCGTTCACCTCGGGAATGTCGAAGTGTATCAGCAGGAAGTGCAAGCCGCTGGGAGTCAGCGCGTAGCGCAGCGCCTCGGACGGCATGGCGTGGTTGCGCGCCGCCAGTTGCAGCTCATCGAAGGTGAAGGCATCGTCGCTGACTGGCCGTGACGGCGCATTGACGGCAGTGGCGTCTACATGGGGAGCCTCGTTCATAGGTCTCGCCTCTCTTCCCGCTCAAGAGAACCCCCCTGGCACGAGCCCGGGCGCTGAGCGCGAGCGCCTGATCGAAGAGATAGCGACTCTGCGCCCAGCGGCGGCGCAAACGGACCTCTCGTGCTCACGACGACGGGAAGCAGTACGAATCGGACGACGCGTCCCCGCCCTGCAGCCGGATCTGGTGGGGGCGTTCGCCTTCGAACGTCACGAAGAAGTCGGAGTCAAGGGTGAGACCGCCCGCCGGGTCGGTATCGAGCTTCGCGACCCAGCCGCGAATGCCCTCTGGGTAGAACTGCGCATCCCAGCTCGCGTAGAGCGAGTTGCTCACGTAGATGCGCCGGCCGTCCCGACTGACCTCCACCATCTGCGGGCCGCCGTTGAGCGCGCCGACCGCCGGGTGCTCCGCGTGTGCAAGCATCCCGCCGAGCCGCACTGCGCCCGTTAGCCGCGGATGGAATGGGTCGCTGACGTCGTACTGGCGGAACTCGCCCGTCCCCCAACACGAGACGTAGAGTTGCCGGTCGTCCAGGCTGAGGTCAATATCCGTCACCAGCGGCGGCGCGGCGCCGAAGGGCTTCAGCGCGGGCGGCAGCGCGTCCGGATCGGCAGGCTCGGCCGGAATCTCGATCACCTTCTGCGCCTGCCAGGAGCCGTCCGCGGCCCGGTGCCAGACCCAGATAGAGGACGACAGGTCCTTGAGCGAAAGCACCGAGTTCACGAAGCCGTAGGTCTGCGTGGGATCGTGCGAGGGTCGCAGCTCCAGCACCATCTGCTGCTCGGCGCCCAGGTCAATCTCCTGCAGGTGGCGGCCGTCGCGCAGATCCCAGACATGCAGGGCGTGCCCGTACTTCCCGGCGAGCAGCAGGTCGGGGTTTACCCCCGCCTCGACCATCTTCGGCGTGCCCCATTCGCTGCTGAGCAGCGTATCGTGCCCCAGGTGCCACCAGAAGTCATAGGCGAGGTATTGCGAGCCCCGCTCGGTCTCCCATGCGCCGCGGACGTCGAAATTGTCGTGATCGAGCAAGAAGACGCCGCCTGGCCCTTCCCCGTCCTGCGCGCCGAGGGCGCTGATGTAGATAGCGTCAGGCCCGCAGTGGATGGTGTGTGGCCGGCTGTACCCGGCCCGGGCGGCGATCTCGTCTGGAGAGATGACCTTCACCAGTTGCGGGTGGCGAGGGTCCGGCTTGGTGTCGAGGATGTGGATACGCGAGGAGCGCAAGCCCGGCACGAGCAGGTAACGCCGCTCCATATGCGAGGCATGGGCCTCGCCATGGCAGAGGCACGAGCTACATGCGTTCCAGCCGAAGTGATGCAGCTCGTCGCCGGGGTAGGGCATGTCCACGCGGCCGACGACCTGGCCGTAGGTCGGGGAGCCAGACTCGACATCCAGCACGCACAGGGCGTCAGGACGACCATCGCCCGCGGTATTCAAGGTAACGACATATGCCAATTGTTCGCGCGGTCCCTCCATCGCACGACGCGCCGACGGATAGAAGGTGGGATCGGAGTGTGACTCCTGCGAATGTTGCATGTGCGACACAGGTCTGCCTTGCCTTTCTGGTGTCTTATGCAGCGAGTCTCTGGCCGGGTGCCCCGAGTGTGATGCGCGAGCAGCGCGCAGCCAGTGAGAACAAGCCACCGGTCAACGTGGATGGCGACCTACAGTGGTGTACACCAGAGGGATGAACTGCGCTCCCAGGAGCTGGACACTCCAACGTCCTTCGCCTGGGGATAGCGGCCGGCGTAGGCAGGTGGGCGTAGTTGGCCGCCCAGAACTCCGTCGGCCTCAGGTAGCCCAGCGCCGAATGGATACGCGTGTGCTGGTACACGACATCCAGGAAGCGCCCGGTCAGCGCACAGGCGTCGGGGACATCCTGGTATTGGGTGGGCGCCACCTCCTCCCTTGGAGTGATCGTCGCCTGGTCGTCCGTATCAGCCGCTCGGCATCACCGTTCCGGCGCGGCTCGCCCTTTTCGCCATGCTGAGCTGGACGCTGTCGCTCGCACCATGTCGCAGGCGGCCGAAGCCTCGTTCTCTGGCCGCGCCACTTGCCCGCCTAGGAGGCCGCCACCGGCACGAGCCAGGCCGGATGGAGGCACCATATCACCGCGAGCACCAGCAGCGCGACCCCCACAAACGGCACGATGCGCCGGCCACCGGGGATGGCCCTCTCGATGACCATCACCCCGGCCAACCCCGCCATCCAGGCCAGGCTCCCGACGCCGACGCCAAACATCACCAGCATCAGTGCCCAGCAGCAGCCCAGGCAGAAGAGCCCATGGCGCAGGCCTAGCCGCCAGGCCGGTGCGACGCCCTCGCGATAGTGGCGCGTGAAGAAGCTGAGCGGCGTGCGGCAGGCAGAGAGGCAGCGCTCCTTAAGTGGGGTGAACTGAAATGCGCCGGCGATGGCGAAGGTGACGGCGCCGATCACAAAGCTGTGCGCGGCCAGCCACGGCCAGGCATCTACCGCGTGATGAATGCCGGCGTCGCCGAGAAACGCAACAAGCGCGAAGGCCGTCCAGACGGCGGCATAGCCGGCGAGAAAGGCGCCCACAACGGCGACTGGCCGCACTCGGCGCTGGTGGCGGCTGGCAAAGATCACCATCTTCACGAGCGGCATGCTTGAGGGCAACATCATCGCCGCCAGCATCACCTGCCAGCACAGCAGGAACACCGCCGCGGCGAGCAGCCACGGCAGACCGCTCTCTTCGAGCAGGTAGTGATGATCCACCAGCTCGCGGCGCCCGCTCAGTGTCGCCAGCAGCGCGGCGGTCCAGGCGGCGGCCACCAGCAGCCATGGCCAGCGGCTCGTTCTCTGCCCTACCGGGTGGGGTGGCTGCCGCAGCGTCTCGACGGCCGGTGCGGAACCTCCCGGAACAGGTGCGGCGGACATGGGATTCCCCCTGTCATCGAATGGAGTGGAGGTGAGGTGAGATGAGGTGAGGTGAGGTGAGGTGATGGAGCGGGAGCGGGAGCGAGAGCGAGAGCGAGAGCAGGAAGCAGGCCAGATTGGCGCCCGCCCCATCATGCATTGCGACGCCCGTTCTAGGCCTCGAAGTGGAAGCTGCCCTGCACGGCATTGCGGCCGGAGAACTCCCAGGTCATGCCATGCTCAGGGATGTTCACCTGGTGCGTCGCGGCCTTGGAGACATAGGCCGGCGAGCCAGGGATGGTGCTAAAGATGCTCTCGTGCAGCGAGGTCGGCCGCCCTTGCGCATCGGTGTAAGGCGCCATCTCGGAGTAAAGCGCCTTGCCGACGCGAATGGAACCCTTGCCGCCAACTACCTGATGGTCAATCGGCACGTCGTAGAGCGCGACCTTCTCGCCGATTAGCTTCGCCAGATCGGCTGGCGCGCCGCCAAGCTGGCCAGTGAAGACGTCGAGCACCGCCTGACGCTGCTCGGAAGTCGCCTTATCGTCCATGTAGATCACCGCGCGCCAGTTGCCCGCTAACACGTTGCCGGGGATCTGGTTCACCGTGACCAGCGAGAGGCCGGAGACATCTACGCCACGCACCTGGCCGCGATCAATGTGGTAGGCGATGAAGGCGTCGCAGGTGCCGCCATCGGGGTCGTCGCCGATCCAGCAGGGGCACGGCGCGTTGCAGGAGCACGCTTCGAGCAGCGTGCCGTCGAGTGAGTAGGTCGTCGCCGTGGATGCGCTTGCCATTTTGTTCTCCTCCTTCGTGGAGATGATCTGGCTACTTGCTGTGTCACTTGCGGTATGTTTGACTATCCCCCCGGCGCGGCCGACAGCTACCGCGCCTGCCCTACGGTGTGCTCGCGTCGGTGCGCGATGCGTCCTACAATGGGGTGCGGTCGGTCTGATGGAGCCAGCGCACGAACGCGAGGTGCGCCAGCTCGCGATCGCTGAAGGGCAGATCGCCGAAGCGCCGTTGACGGGCAATCCGCCGCTCCTGCGCCGCACACCACTCGGCCCAGGTGGGGCGGGGGCGAGCACCAGGCGGCTGGGTCGCCGCGAGCGGCCAGGTGCTGCGGGTGGCGATAGCGTTCATATGAAGCCTCTCTTTCCCTTAGTTCGGGACTCACGACAAGCCGCAGGTGCGGATCCGTTGCCATCGGACCCCGGCCCTCGACTTGCTCCTATGACAACGTGCCCTTGATTAGCCATTTTAGACGATTGACTAAACCAGGGCATGCCGCGACGCACTACTGACGGTTCCTCGACATGTTCGGGTGCTTGCAGTGGCCCCACACCTAGCCGAGCGGGCTACCGGCGGCGAGGCTTCTGTGGGGCAATCGTGGTCGTGAGTGCCTGTGTGAAGCTCAGCGCTTCGCCAGGTTATCCGTCCACAGGACGTTCACGATCACCCACGTTCTCTCGCTGCGCGCCAGATTCAGGTACTCCACGTACTCATAGGACTCTGCCTTGACGCACGCGATCCCGTCATAGACGTCGAGGATCGTCACGTTGTAGTACCGCTTCTCAGGGGGCGTGTCGGTGCCGCCGCCCTGCTGTGTCTTGTCCACCATCTGCTGTTGGCTCAGGTGATGGAAGCGCTGCCCTCCTGTTTGCGAATCTCGCAGGATGGCGCGTTTGGCCAGCTCCGGGTGGAGGCTCCGCTGCATCCGCCGCGCATCGCCCTCATACCAGCCCTGCAGGTAGTCCAGCGCGGCCTGGCGAATCGCTTCGAGATCGTCGGCCTGTTGTTCCGTGGATGCCTGGTTTGTCATCGTCCTCCGGTCCTTTCCCGTGCCGGTTCGGCACGCTCAGGTCTGTAATCATGTGGCGATGTGGGCGGCGAGGCGCGCCCGCACCATCACCGCCTCCGCACGCGCACATTCGTCATCTCGTTGTGTGAGCCAGCACATCAGCGTCGTCTTGCGGTCGGATTGCTCGGTGATTCGCGCTACCAGACGCACCGGCGCGGCGATGGAGACCGGCCGCCGGTATGTCACCAGAAGCGAACCCGTCGCATAGGGGATCACGGAGGCGCTTGTGATCGCTTGGTGCGCTGCGCGATGAGCCGCGGCAATGGCCGTACAGCAACAATGGCAATCCATAAGCGTCGCGATGATACCGCCATTGAGGACGCCGGACCACCCGGCCAGGTGCTCATGCGGCTGCCAGGTGCAGACGCTCAGCGCAGCGTCGTCGTCGGACCAGTAGCTCTTGATGCGCAGCCCCTGCGCGTTCCGTGCTCCGCAACCGAAGCATTCGTGGATGCCAAGCTCGGCCATGTCATCTTGAAATGCGCGCCGACATGAGGCTGTCATGGCACCCTCCGTTCTCCACAGTCGCCTGGTGAGGCGCGGCCTGCTAGATCAGCTCGGCGATGTGGGCGGCGGCACGCGCCGCGCCGTCACGCTCGACGGGACGATAGGTGACGGGGCGGCCGATTTCCTCGGCGATGGCCGCCGCAATGACCTCCGGCGCGGCGGTGTCATAGTCCATGCAACGGCCTGCGCCGTAGCGCATGAGCCGGTGGCGGACGTGGTAGTTCTGCTCGAAATGGTGGCGCAGCGGAAAATAGAGGAACGGACGCTGATTGGCGGTCAGCTCCATGCCAGTCGAGAGTCCGCCCTGCACCACGGCCAGGTCGCAGGCGGCCAGGTGCCGATAGAGCTGGTAGACGTAGGGCCGCACCTCCAGCCCGTCTTGCGGAGGTGGCAGGGTTGCCGGATCAATCCGCGGGCCGGCGACGACGATCATGCGCAGTGCCGGCACGCGTCGCTTGGCATCGGGGAACGCGGCGATCACGCGGCGCAGGAGGTGTCCGCCGACGCCCGAGCCGCCCACCGTGACGATGCACACTTGCTCGTCGGGCTGGTACCCCAGCTCCGCGCGCAGCGCCGCCCGATCGGCGAACTCGGCCGGATCGAAGCCGGTGACGTAGCCAGAGAAGGCGTAATGCCGCTCGGTCCAGGGACGAATCGCCGGGAGATCGGCGCCAAATGTGTCGGAAACGATGTCGTCGGGGTTGCCGACGAAGACCGCGCGGTCGCGCAGGCGGGGGAAACGCTCGATGTGCTCGATCATCTCGGCGTTGTAGTCGGTGGTCACGAATGCCTCGCGCGTGCCGCCATCGGGCATCGGCAGGTAGCCGACGAAATCCGTCATCCAGACATATGCGGCGGTCTTCAGCTCGGGATTCTCGTGCAGGAAGTGGTCGAGCTCCCAAGCCTCGTCGCCGATCCACAGGTCATAGGGCGTTTCGGTGACGATATCGTGGAAGAGCATGAAGTTGGCGGCCAGAATCTCGTCCATCCGGCGCAGCGCCTGAAAGGCGTGCAAATCGTGCTCGGCGGACTCGCTCTCGATGTGGGCCGATTCGTTGGCGAGCAGTATGCTGGCCGGGTGGATGCGCTCGCCGCGCGCTTCGAGCACTTTTGTCACCGGGTGCTGCGCTAGCCAGTCAATCTCCAGGTCGGGATGCAGCACACGCAGCTCGTCGGCGATGGCGAGGTCGCGCTGCGCGTGGCCCAGGCCAATCGGCGAGGAGATATAGAGCGCGCGCTTGCGGCGGTTGCGCCCGCGAATCCAGGTGATCGAGCTGGGCGCTCGTGGTGGGAGGCAGCGCTCGGCGAAGTCGCGCAGCAGGAGATTGACCTTGACCGGATCGCGCCCGTGCGGAGCATGTCCGCCACCCTCGATCGTCACCAGCGTTCCGCCCGCCTGCTCTGCCAGACCTGCGCCGATGGCATGGGGGATCACCTCGTCGCCGTCACCGTGGATGACCAGCACCGGACAGCGTACCTGCGCGGTCAGCTCGCGGACCGTCTTCGCCGTGATGCGATCTGGTGGGGTATAGGTCGCGATCAGCGTTTCGCCCGTCGTCTCGAGGCCCCACCCAGCGTAGTCTTCCTGCTGCTTGGTAGAGTAGGGCTCGCTGGCGATCTTGCCGGCAAAGAATTCGACGAAGCCGTGGTAGTCTCTCAGCCAGTAGTGGCGGTTGAACTTGGCCCAGCCCTCGTCGGTCTCCAGCACGGCGTTGAAGGGATCTCTTTCGCGCGGCAGCGGCAGCGTCGGCAGGGCTGGACCAATGAAGACGGCGCCGGCTACACGCTCGGGATGCTCGGCGGTCAATAACAGCCCCCAGCGTGCCCCACGCGAGAACGCGACCGGCACCGCCCGCTCCACGCCAGCGGCATCCATGACAGCCAGCGCATCGGCGACGAATTCGTCGGAGGTGTAGGCCTCCGGCTCGGCCGGCCGGCTGGAGCGGCCGTTGCCGCGTCCATCGAAGGTAACGACGCGGAAGTGGCGCGCGAGGTACGGCACCTGCGCCTTCCACGTCCGTGAATGGGCGAACGACCAGGTCGGCAGCAGCAGAATAGTTCGCTCGCCTTCACCGAAGACCTCGTAGAAGATGCGCACGCCGTCGCGCTCGACGTAGCCTTCGGTGTCAGGATACCGTGCTCTCATCGGATACCTCCCTTCTGGCCTTCGCCGCTTCAAGGGAAACCAACCAGCGATCAATCATCGCCAGCAGCTCGCCATGGCCCTCAGAAATGCCGCTGAGCCTCTCGAGCATGACGCCCTCGTTGAACGTGCCAACCAGCGCCGCAATTGCCGCGACGGGGAAGCGCGCGGTATCGAGGCCGTATTCAGCCATCGCCTTGCCAAGGGCTTCTCTCAGTACGTCGGCCCACCGCAGACGCACCAGCGCTACCCGGTCAGCCAGCTCTGGGCGGTTCCAGGCCAGCGCCTGGAGCTCCAGCCAGATCTTCTGGTAGCCACTGGCACGGTCCTCATCCAGGTAGCGCATGGCCATACGCCACTTCTCGGTGAAGGGCATCGGAGCCGCGTACATCGCGCGCTGCCGCTCAATCAACCGGTCGGTGAAGCGTTCGAGCACGCGGACGAAGAGCTGCTCCATCGAACCGAAGTAGTAGTGAATCAGGCCGTGGTTGGCACCTGCTTCCACCGCCAGGCGACGTGTGGTGATCTTGGCGTAACCGATCTCGACCAGCAGCCGCTCGGCAGCATCGAGAAACGCCTCCTCGGTGCTGATGTGTACCTCCGGCTCTGCCATTTCGCCCCCTCGGTTAGCCATCTGTCTTAGTCACTTGTATTGTACAAATGACTAACATATCCCGCGCCCTGTGTCAAGGGGGTACCGGCAAATTCCTCGTGACGGGCACGAACGCCGCTGTATGCCGACCGTCGTGCACCCCGCAGCTCAGGCCGACAGCGCGAGGACTGGTGACGGTGTATACTGTTTCAGCGCCCATGGGTGGCCGCGGCGCAGCGATGACGATTCGCAGACGAGCGGGGAGGGGACGAACCATGTACGCGCGCGTAACGACGGTGGCAGTTCGGCCTGATAAGGTCAATGACGTGGTGACAATCTTCCAAGGCAGCATCGTGCCGGACGTCACCGCCGCCCAAGGCTGCAAGGGCATCTCGCTCCTGGTGGATCCCACTACAGGCAACGGTCTGTCGATCACGTATTGGGATAGCGCTGCCAACGCTCAGGCCTATGAGTCCAGCGGAGGCTATCAGCAGCAGGTCGCCAAGGTAGCCCAATACTTCGCCGGGCCGCCAACGGTAGCGACCTACGAGGTGCCGGTACGCTCGTAACCAACAGCCACTCGCAATTAGTGCGGCAGATCAGCGCCTGACGCTGTATCAATCCCTCTCCGACCAATCACTTGGAGAGGGATACGTTGTGTAGGGGACGGAGTATCGTTGAGTGCAGTGATCAGAGCCCGCGATGCCAACCAATCGGGCGCCCTCAACCATGGCAGCTGGCCCCGACGCAGATGCAGGCGTTTATGGATACGCCGGGGCACTTGCGATGTCGAGCATGATGCATCTCAGTTCCGATCAGCAACTGGCGCGTGCGAAGGCCGCGACTCGACGCCTGCCGCAAGGGCGGAGGCCGGCACTGGCACCGGAGCGGGTACCCGCCGCAGCAGCACGATGCCCACTAGCCCCGTCGCCGCTATCAACAGACCGCCCGCCAGGCCCAGTGTCCGTGGCGGAATGACAGCGAGCAGCAGGCCAGAGAGGAACAACGATCCACTGAAGGTCACGCCGGAGACCGTCGCCAGCAACGCGAAGACACGGCCGAGCAGTGCATCCGGCGTTGATCGCATCAGCAGATATGACGAGCAGGCATTGCCGACCCCCGCGCCGAGCGTCGAGAGCAGAAGGAAGAGCATGCCAAGCGCGAGGCTCGGCACCTGACTCAGCAGCGCGTGAAAGCCACCCTCGAAGACGATGGCCAGCGCCAACATGTGGCGCTCACGGCCTGTGGCGATGCGCCGGGCGAGCAGGCCGCCGAACAGAATGCCCGCGCCGATCGCGCCGTAGAGCAGGCCGACGCCCGCGTTACCGGCGTGAAAGACCTGGATCCCGTAGACCGTCACCAGCACGTTGATGACGCCGCCGCCCACTGACCAGAGTGTCGCGAGCAGCACGATCACCGGCACCGCCGGCGCGCTGCGCAGCAGCGGCAGCAGCTCGCGCAAGGAGGCGCCAGGCGTGCGGCCCGCGGACTCCGCTGCTGGAGCCATAGGGATCGAGGCGACCAGCGCCGCCGAGAGCAAAAATGAGAGCGCATTGACGACGAAGGCGGTCTGCGGGCCGAACGCGCCGCTGATGAGACCGCCGAGCAGCGAGCCGAGCAGGATCACCGAGCCTTCCACGGCGCCGCTCAACGCATTGGCTGCCAGCAGATTCTCGGGCAGCACAAGGCTGGGAATCACCGCCGAGCGCGCCGGAGCGTTGAGGATGCTGGAGAGCACCAGCAGCACTGTGCCGGCGTAGAGTACCCAAACACGGTCCGGCGCATTCGCCAGCAGGAACGAGAGCGCCAGCCCCGCGCTTGTCAGATCAGTCACGATGAGGATGCGCTTGCGCGGAAAGCGATCCGCCAGGACGCCAGCCAACGCACCCGCCACCAGCCGCGGGACGACCCGCACCGCGAGCGTGATGCCGACGGCCAGCCCCGAGCCGGTCAGTTGCAGCGCCAGGCTCAACACAGCTACGGTGCTGAACCAGTCACCAGTGCCGGAGGTCAGGTTCGCGGCCAAGAGACGGGCGAAGCGTGGCTCAGCTCGCAGTACGCGCAGATTGCTCGCACTAGGCACCCTCATCTGATGACTCCTCGCGAGATGGCGGCTCCGAACTGGCGGGCAGCCGCCAGTAGACGCCGTGGTCGCGCGCCATCAGCCGCTCGCCGATCAGCTCGCGGCGTAGCGTGGCGGTGTCGGGGTGGTAGCGCTTGATGATCTCGTTGAGCTCTAGCTCGGGGTAACGCCTGCCCTCCTCGAATTGCTGCACCAGCCAGCGCAGGATGATCTGCCGCTTCTTGCGATAGGCGGGGATCTCCTTCAGCCGGCCCTCTTCCAGGAAGTCGCGCAGCACCTTGTGGTCCCAGGCCTGCTCCTCGGTCCGCGTCAGCAGCGCCATGCGCTCGGGCGTGGCCAGCAGATGGTTGATGCGTCCCAGGCCGCGGCCGTTCATACGGTAGAGGTGAGTAGTGCCCTCGGCCGTCATCGTAACGAGATCCAAGTCCTTCAGCCGGCCCAGATGCCACGAGACAGTGGAGGACTTGAGGTCGAGCAGCGTCGCCAGCTCTTCCACGCTGCGCTTCTGCGTAGCGACCAGCCCCAGGATGCGCAGCCGCGTCTGGTCGGCCAGGGTCTTGAGATACTGGAGTAGGGTCTCCAGGTCTTCGGCTTCGAGTTGGGTCATGTTCGAGGTCCCCTGGCTGAGCATTTTTCGATCACGGTCTACGTTGACATGTATCTAATTAGAAGTATATCAACGTAGAGCGCCGGTAGGCAAGGGGAAACATGCTACCGGCATCCACACGGAGAGGCATATGAGGCTACTATGCCCACCCAAATCCGCTGCCCGGCAGTGGAAGGCGCCTAGTCCATGCTGAGACATGGCCATTCAGCGAGAGAGTGCCTGGAGTCGTGGCTACGCGGCGCGGCGTGTCAAGCAGGTCATCACCGACGCCTCCGGCTCCCCAAGGTGGTGCAGCCGGTCTGGCAGCGTGGCATGCCAGCAAGTGAGAACCGCGCGCCGAGAAGCGTAGAGATAGCGTAGAGATAGCGTCATGGTCAAAGGGGCTGTATGGGGGAAGAGCAACTCCAATGCGGCGAACTGGATGCTTGATGGACGTCATGGACCTCGGCGTTCTGGTCACCCTTCTGGGGGGCGTGTGCTTCCTCGCGAGCCTCACTTCCCCCTATCAAGCCACGCCGCTGCTGCCTGCCGGCCCATATCATGCTCTCGTCCTGCCTCCTGACCATACCTGGCTCTCCACGTGGGATATCATCCGTAGTTGGCCAGGATGGTGGGCGCCCGTTGTCTTGGCGTTCCTGGCGGCATGGATCACGAGCGGCGCCGCGGTCACGCAGCACAGGCCGCTGCTGAAGTGGTCCGGGCTGTTCTTTGTTGTGGCGCTGGCGGGCCTGGTTGTGGGATTCATCTACGCTGGCGTGCCTCTGCTATTTAGGACTGAGCGGTTCATGGGCTCAGGGTTCTGGCTCAGCCTGTTTGCCATGGGCTGCACTGGTCTGGGCATCGTGCTCGTCACATGGAGCGTGATGCGGCCGACAGACCCACCATCCGTTCGCGACTGACGAGGTGCCAGGATACCGCGCCGCTCTCGTTCCCGTGGCTTGATGAGGCAGAACCAGCCAGGGGTGTACTGGGCCAGCCATCCTCCGGCATCGCACGGCACGTAACGAGAGAGCATATCTCGCCATAGCGGATCGTTGATAGCAGTGACTGCGGAGCGGGAGCGATCAGTCGCACTATGAGTAGGGGGTCCAATGGAAGCCGACGCGACGGTGGCCGTGATGGCCGATATCCACGGCAATTCCTGGGCACTCGACGCTGTGCTTGCCGAGATCGACCGCCGCGACATCAAGAGGATCGTGGATCTCGGTGATAGTCTCTTCGGACCGCTCGATCCCGCCGGCACAGCAAACCGGCTACTTGAGCGCGGCATTCCCAGCATCCGCGGCAACTGCGAGCGCGAGCTGCTGGAGGGATTCGCTCAGCCCGAAGATGCGCACCCTACCGTGACGTATACCCTGGCACAGCTCGATGTGCAGCACCTGCGCTGGGTCGAGTCCCTGCCCGCCACGCGTGCGCTCACCAAGCTGGATATTCTGCTGTGCCACGGCACGCCGGCCAAAGACGATGAGTACCTGCTGGAGCAGCCGGTGGAGGCGGGCGGTGCGCTGCTGCCAGACGACGAGATCGCACAGCGGCTGACTGGCACAAGCGCAGCGGTGATCTGTTGCGCGCATAGTCATGTGCCGCGGCTGGTGCTGGTCGCGGAACGGCACCTGGTAGTGAATCCTGGCAGCGTGGGCTGTCCTGCCTATCGCAACGACCTACCGGCACCGCACATCATGGAATCTGGCAGTCCTCACGCGCGCTTCGCCGTGCTCACGCGACGACACGGCGGGTGGACCGTCGAGCATCTCGCCGTTGCCTACGACTGGAGCGCTGCCGCCAAGGCCGCGCGCAGCAATGGTCGGCCCGATTGGGCGCGGGCTATCGCCACCGGCCGCGCACCGTAACCGCGCGCGTCACTTGGCTCACAGCGCGGAGATGCGCTCCAGAACCGGCAGCAGCAGCGGCTCGGCCATATCGCCCAGCGCGTCGCGCACGCCCTCGCGCGCCACGATGCGGATGCGGCGCTGGTGCTGCTCGTAGACGCCCAGATCACTCGGCCGCTGTCCCGTCGCCTCGGCCCACGTCATCTGCGGCCGCATGCCGATCGGCGGGCGCGAGAAGCTGACGAGCACGTCCATCTCCCACTTCTCGGGTTTGGGCACGTCCACCAGCACGTCGTGCGGGGCCACCGGCACGTCGAGTGCCGCATTGAGCGCCTCAGCCAGCGCCAGCTCCACCCGCCGGCGCTTCGCCTGATCCCAGAAAAGCGCGTCGAGCTGGCTGAAGAGCTTGCCGGCCCGCGCGCTGACCTCCAGCACCACCTTGTATGGCTGGCGCATCCGCAGCGCTCCCACAAGCGCGCGTGTCCCAACGGGCAACGCCTCGCTCGCTAGCAGCGAGAGCAGCGAGGCGTCGTCGTGGCCGGCCAATGCCTCCGGGATGAGTGCACCCTCGGCCAGCGCCTCCTGCACGGCGCGCAGCAGCATCGCCATCATCGCGCGATTCGTGTGGTGCCAGTAGACGTTGTCGAACATCTCTTGCCGCGCGTGCAGCAGTGAGTTGAGCGGGCTGATGCCCTTGTCAGAGACACCCAGCCGCGGGCCGGACGGCGTCTGTACGACATGCAACGAGCCGAGCAGCCGTGTCACGTCCACGCCGCCGTAGGGCACGTTGCAGGCGCGGGCATCGCGCGGCAGGTAGTCAAGCTTATCTACGTCCAGTGGGCCGCTCAGCAAGCGGATCAGCAGCGCATCGCTGGCGGGCAGGGCGCGCTCGCGCGGCGGATCAACCAGATCGGCGACGCGGTCGGGCGCGAGGCCGTGGCGCTCCAGCACGCCCGCGATTGAGGAGGCTTCGATGAGCCGGCGCCCCACCAGTTCGTGCGGCACGATAGGAAAGCCTAGCTCTTCGATGGCATGTGAGAACGGGTAGTGTCCGACATCGTGTAGCAGCGCCGCCGCCAGCAGGCCGCGCAGCTCCGTCGGGTCCCGTGTGACGGCATCGGGCGCCTGAGTCCGCAGCGCGCGCAGGCCTCGCAGCATCAGATAGTAGACGCCCAGGCTGTGCTCGAAGCGTGTGTGCGTCGCCCCCGGCCAGACACGATAGCAGAAGCCAAGCTGCTTGACGCCTTGGAGCCGCACGAACTCAGGGGTGGCGATCAGGTCGAGCTCGAGTCTGCCAAGCGGGATCAGGTCGTAGAGGCTGTCGCGAATGGCGCTGGCCGGCGCGCTATCGGGCAGCGCCGGCTCCGCGGCGGAAGCCGCTTCCCAGAGAGAGGCGCGCGCTTCGGCGGCGGTCAGGGGTGCGGCGTCGCGCGTGCGGCGCCGGCCAGGGGCCGCCGTCTGCTTTGAGGTGGCGGGGTCGTTGTTGAGTGGGGGCATAGTGGAGGTATTGTACGCCGCCGGCTGAGCGGGCGTCGAGGTGTTCGATGTGCCCATGTCGCGCCGGCATACAGCGGCGTGGCAGGGCTCTCCGGTATGATATAGAGGAGTTCATCAATCCGACCAGACCCGACGGAAAGCGGCACATACATGACGACCCAAACAAAGCGCTGGCTGTGGCTGGCCGCGCTGGTACTGCTGGCGATCGTGGCGATCATCTTCGGCATCAGCTTCATCAAGCAAGGCAACGAGGTGGGCTACATTCTGGTCAGCATGATCTTGCCGGCATCATTGATTGGCATCGGCATCCTGGGCTACATGGTCGCCCATCCCCAAACGTCGAAAGAAGAATAGCTATGGCCCACCGACGAGATAGCCGCCCCAGTCTTACCGGCGTCAATCGCCCGGAGGACGCCGCGCGCCTGATCGAGCGCGTGGAGACGCACGGCATCCGTTTCATCAACCTGGAATTCTGTGATGTCGTCGGCCTGGCAAAGTGCGTGACGATTCCCGCGGAGCAGCTCGGCGATACACTGGCGCACGGCAAGTGGTTCGACGGCTCGGCGCTCGAGGGCTTCGCGCGCGTCGCCGAGGCCGACATGTACCTGCGCCCGGATCTGGCCACCTACGCCGAGGTCCCCTGGCACTCCACCATCGAGGCCCGCCAGCGCAATGGACTGGCGGCGGCGGAGGGCGAAGGCGCTCCCAGCGGGCGTGTTGCGCGGCTGATCTGCGATGTACTGATGCCCAGTGGCGAGCGCTTCGCCGGCGACCCGCGCTCCGTGCTCATCTCCGCGCTGGAGGCTGCCGCCGCGCTCGGCTACCGCTACGAAGTGTCACCGGAGCTGGAGTTCTTTTTGCTGCAAGGTGACGGCAGCGCGGGACAGGCGCCCGAACCGCTGCCACACGACCGCGGCGGATACTTCGACCTCTCGACCGACATCGCGGCCGACGTGCGCCGTGAGATCGTCGCCGAGCTGGGGCGGATGGGCATCGGCATCGAGACAAGCCATCACGAGGTCGCCGCCGGCCAGCACGAACTCGACTTTACCCCCGCCGATGCGCTGCGCATCGCGGATGCCGTCGTCACCGCGCGCTACGCCATCAAGGCCATCGCCCAGCGCCACGGGTTATGGGCCACCTTTATGCCCAAGCCCTTCTACGGCATCAACGGCTCCGGCATGCATACCCACCAGCAACTCATCCGCCTCAGCGACGGCACGGACGCCTTCGCCGACGCCGCCGACGAGCAGTACGGCCTCTCCGCGCTGGGCCGCCAGTTCGTCGCCGGCCAGCTCACCCATGCGCAGGGCATCTCGGCCATCGTCGCGCCGCTGGTCAACTCGTACAAGCGGCTCGTGCCCGGCTATGAGGCGCCCGTGATGGTGACCTGGGGCCGGGTGAACCGCGAGGCGCTGGTGCGCGTGCCACGTGTGCCGGCGGGGCAGATGGGGCATGTCCGGGTCGAGCTGCGCAGTCCGGACCCAAGCTGCAATCCGTACCTGGCCTTCGCTGTGATGCTGCACGCCGGGCTGGCGGGGATCCAGAACGGGCTGACGCCGCCGGCACCCGTCGAGGAGGGCCTCTATACGCTCGAGGAGCATGATCGCCTGCGGCGCGGCATCGGCCTGCTGCCAGCGACGCTGGGTGAGGCACTGGAGGCGCTGCGGGCCGATGATCTGATGCATGCAGCGCTCGGCGAGCAGATCGGCGCGTGGTTCCTCGATGCCAAGGCGCGCGAGTGGAAGGACTATCGCCAGCTTGTCCATCCCTGGGAGCTGGAGCGCTATCTGCCGCAGTTCTGAGGAGGTATCCTCTCCCCCCTCTCCGCGCGTGGAGAGGGGGGCAGGATCAGTCGTGGTCGTTGCGCGCTCTCCGCCCGCTAGGCAGTGACGGTGATCGAGGCTTTCATGTATGGATGGATGTTGCAGTGGTAGGTGTAGGTGCCGGCCTTGGTGAAGGTGAAGCTGAACGTGCCGCCGTCGCTGCCGACGTTGCCATCGAAGGAAGCCGGGCCACCGTCGCTGGTGACGGTGTGCGGCGCGGCGCTGTTGTTGGTCCACGTCACCGTCGTGCCGACCTTCACACTCTTGCTGTTCGGACTGAAGCTGTACGTGCCAGTGCCGTACGCGCCGCTGGCATTGATCGTGATCGCGGCCTGTGGGCCGGTTGGGGCGGGCGTGTTGGTTGGGGCGGGCGTATCGGTTGGGGCGGCGGTCGCGGTGGGCGGATTGGTGGCGCCGACGACAGCGGTCGTCTGTCCGCAGCCGGCCAGCAGCAGCGCGAATCCCCCGAGACTGGCGATGGCGAGCAACGGGATCCGCTGGAGACGAACGGTGGGAGTCCTCATAACTGATCTTTACCGACCTTTCGTATGGGATAATGTTGTGGTAAACGAGCGGCGCCCAGCGGCGCCGCTGCCTGCAACTACGGGATGCCGTTACGCATCTTTGCCGAGTCGAGTCCGACGCCCGCTGAGCCACCGGAAAGGTGGCCACAGGGCGTAGCGGCTCCCGCCGGAGGGGCGTCCGTCCACGAAAGACAGAGGTTCGCGATGCGCGTCTACTACCGCCCGGACTATGTGCGCGCTGCCTACGCCTTCGACACCACGCGCAAGGCGCGGTGGATTGCAGAGTCGCTTGCCGCCCAGCCAATCGCGGGCATCGAGCTGGCGGTGCCGGAACCGGTCAGCGAGGCGCAGCTCTGCACGGTTCACGATACGGCCTACGTCGCCGCGATCCGTTCGGGTTTGCCACGGGCAGTGGCGGAGTCGTCGGGGCTGGCGTGGGACGCGGGCCTGTGGACGGCGGTCCGCGCCTCGACGGGTGGCGTGCTGGCGGCGGTGCGAGCGGCGCTCGACGATGGCGTGGCTGGCTCACTCTCCAGTGGCCTGCACCACGCCAAGCGCGATCGCGGCGACGGCTACTGCACGTTCAACGGTCTGGCGCTCGCCGCGTATGATGCGCTGGAAGCAGGCGCACGTGCGGTGTTGATCCTCGATCTGGACGCCCACTGTGGCGGCGGCACCTATTCGCTGATCGCCAGCGAGCCGCGCATCCGCCACGCGGATATCGCCGTTAACGTGTTCGATCGCTACCACCCTGCCGCGCCACACACGCTCCAACTCGTAGAAACCGCGGCTGACTATCTGGCAGCGGTCTCCACGCTGCTCGATGCGCTCGCCGCCAGTTCTCAAGGCTATGACCTTTGCCTCTACAACGCTGGCATGGACCCCTTTGAGGGCTGCGCCATCGGCGGTCTGCATGGTGTTACACGTGAAACACTGGCCGTGCGCGAGCGAATGGTCTTCGCCTGGGCGCGCGACCGGCAGCTGCCAATCTCTTTCGTGCTCGCCGGCGGCTACAGCGGCCCGCGCCTGGCGCAGGAGGCGCTGGTGGATCTGCACCGGCTGACCATTGAGGCTGCCGCGAGCGTTCACTGACTGGCGGTACTCGATGGTGTTCGCTGGCGGAGAGTCGCGGTGTCCCAACCGCTACCGTGTAGCCCCGCGGCACGAGCACCAGGCGCGTCCCCAGGCATCTCTTCTTCCCTTCACCACATGCTGTTCGCAGCGCCATGCAGTGGGCCGCTCCGCAATCGAGGATGCGGCACACGACATGCGGGAAGCGATAGCCGCGCCGGGAAACGCGCCGCACTGCGCACCGGGCGCCAGGAGAGCGCCCGGCGGCGGCACGACTGATCCCCTGGCGGTATGGAGTGCCCAATGGAACTGCTGGAGGCGATGAACGTCATCGAGGACCAAAGCTGGCTCGAGGCGCCCAGCGAGCAGGCCGCCAAAGTGGTCAATCAGGTTCTCACCAGGCCGGGCGGCGGACCGACACGCCTGGATGACTTCCTCAATGGTGTCTGGCTGGGGCATCCGCTCCATCCGGTGCTGACCGACCTGCCCATTGGCGCCTGGACGGTGGGCCTCGCGCTGGATGGATTGGAGACGGCGACCGGCCGACGCGAGCTCGCCGCGGGGGCGGATGCGGCCAACCTGCTCGGCGTGCTGGGCGCGGTCGCCGCGGCTGTCACGGGTGCGGCGCAATGGCAGTACACGATTGGGCGCCAGCGCCGGCTGGGTCTGAGCCACGCTCTGCTCAACCTGACCGCCACGGGTCTCTACGGCGCCTCAGCGCTCTTGCGGGCCAACGGCAAGCGCGGCTCGGGCAAAGTCACCGCCGTGCTGGGCTACGCGATTATGACCGTCGCGGCCTACATCGGCGGCGATCTCGTCTACGGTGAGCGGCTTGGCGTCACACACGTCCCAGAGCAGACACTGCCCAGCGACTTCCAGCCGGCGCTGCACGAGACCGAGCTACATGAGGGCGAGATGAAGCGCGTCACCATCGCGGACGTGCCGGTGCTGCTGGCGCGCTACGAGGGCGAAATCTTCGCCCTCAACGAGGTGTGCGCCCACCTGGGCGGACCGCTGGCCGAGGGTACGCTCGCCGATTGCAGCGTTACGTGCCCCTGGCATGGCTCCCGCTTCCGCCTGACCGACGGCGCAATGCTCAACGGTCCAACCACTTTCCCGCAGCCGGTCTATGAGGTCCGCGTACGCGATGGGATGATTGAGGTCAGGCCGCCGCAGTCCCACGCCTAAGACGCTGCTATCTAATGGCATACTCCGTGCGGCATCGAAGTCTCCGGTGCCGTCGCCGTGGCGATGTCTCGTAGATGGATTCTGCGCATCGTCGCGGAACGTCGTGTGCTGCCCGTAAGTACTCCTGCGTGCGGGTCTCGCGGGCAGTTGGCGACGGGCACACGGCCACATTGCACGGCCACATTGTGATGAGTGCGCCGCAGGAGCCGCGCACACCATTTGGAGGAGCGACATGACTCAGGCAAGCCCGATTGGTCAGACGACCGGTAACAACCTCGTATTCCAGGACAGCATCGAGGTGAACGCCCCGGTCGGCGAGGTCTACCGGCGCTGGACAGACTTCCAGACGTTCCCTCGATTCATGAGCAACGTGGAACAAGTCACTCCACTGGGCGACAACCGCTACCACTGGGTAGCGCGCATCCTGGGCATCAAACAGGAATGGGACGCTCAGGTCACCGAGATGATGCCCAACCGGCAGGTTTCGTGGCGCAGCATCTCCGGCACGCCAAACGCTGGCACCGTCACGTTCGAGCCCACCGCCAATGGCGGGACAGTCATTCGTTTACGGCTGGAATACGCGCCGCCAGCCGGCAAGGTGGGCGAGACGTTGCTGCAGGTGACCAACGCCGCCAAGCGCGAAGTGCATGAGGATCTGGAGCACTTCAAACGGCAGATCCAGGGCGGGCCTACCACTGGTGGTATCTCGTCGGCCGTCACCACCGCCGCCAATCAGGCTACTCAGACCGCCCAGCTCACCGCCCAGCAGATCCAGCAGCTTCAGCAGGAGTACGTCCCCGGCATCGGCGAGGTGATCCAGCCGCTAGCCGTGCCGCTCGCGACCAGTGTGGCTGGCGGTGTCGCGGCCTATCTGATTGGCCGAAACATCCGCAAGACCACCGCCTTCAAGGCGCTCACGAGTCCTGTCGCGCTGCCAAACGCAATCGCCGGCTGGGCGCTGACCGGCGCCACCGGCGCCAGCATCCTCGGCGCGGCGACGCTGCGCTCGCGCGGGAATCTGCGCCAGGCGCTCTTCGTCGGCCAGTGGGCGCCCACCCTGCTCGGCGGCGCCACGCTCGTCCGGCTGATCGGTGATCGGCGCCTGCAGACCACCCTGCCCGCGTCGGTGACGAGCTGGTCCTATGCCGCCGCCGCGCTTGGTGCGGTCGGCTGGTCGGCGCTGCTGCACCTCCGCGGCAAGCAGCAGCAGAGCCTGTTCGTCGGCCAGTGGGCGCCCACACTGCTCGGTGCGGCGAACTTCACACGGCTCTTCAGGGGACTGATCTCGCGCTAGGTGGGCGTCCGCAAGACACCTGCTCAACGTGCCGATCAACTCGCGCGCCCTCGTCCCGCGTTCTCGCGTGGAGACGGGGGCGTCTCGTCGTGCTGGACAGCGTTGTGCTCCATCACGGCACGCCTCGTGGACGCACTTCCACTCGCGGGGCATCCACGAGGCGTTCATGCAGTGGGCGAGCTCACTCCTGAGCGAATCCCCAGTCGAGGAGGGCGTGGGCGTCCCTGTCTCGTGCGTCTGCTGATGGGTCGCCAAGCAGCACACCCACCAGGAGATGTCCCTGGCGACGAGCGGAAAACGCCAGACAGTATGACGCGCGCTCGGTGTAGCCCGATTTGACCCCGTTGGCTCCTGGATAGGGCGCACGACCACCTGGGAGCAGGTCGTTGCTACTCCACAGCTCAAACGCCTTGTGTGTGCCCGTCGTTGGAATCGTCGTGTGGCGCGTTGATGTGATGTGCTCTACGCCAGGCGTCATGAGGGCGATCGCGGTGAGGATCGCGAGGTCGTGGGCAGTCGAGAGATTCCCGTTGTCCACGCCATCGGGCGTCACAAAGTGCGTCTGGGTGAGGCCGAAACGCCTGGCACGGCTATTCATCAGCGCAACGAACGTTGCCTGGGTCTCACTGATCCCATCCGCGATGGCCACTGCCGCATCGTTGCCTGATCCCACCACCAGACCATAGAGGAGATCGCGCAACGTGAGCCGCTCGCCGCTGCTGACACCCATATAGCTGTTCGCGCTGCTGACCAGAGCGGCCGCATCAGGACCGATGTGTATCGGGCGGTCAAGGTTGCCAGCGTTCACGGCCAACACGAGCGTCATCACTTTGGTCAAGCTCGCGATCGAGCGCTGGTCGTCAGCGTGCTTCTCGTAGAAGACCAGGCCACGCTCGGGGTCGAAGAGGAATGCCGCCGCTGCCTGCACCGCTGGCGGCTGGAGACCAGCGGCAGGGACATACCCTTGCAGGGATGAGAAGAGAGGTCTCGCCAGGTCATTTACCGGATGCGCGCCATCATCTGCCCTCTCAGTGCCAGCGGAGCCGCGGCCGGGATGGGGACTGGGGCTGGATGTCGTGGGCGCGGAGACCCGCCTGGGCGACGTGATGCGTGGAACAAACACGAACGCGCCCACCACAGCGACGAGTAGCGCGCTCGCCAACGAGGCAAGCAATCCGAGGCGACGTCCCTGCCGACGCTGTGCCAGCGTCGGCGCCATCGCTCGCGGGGCCGCAGGCCGGCCACTGGGGTGGCGGCGCTCGCTGACCCAGAGGGCCAGGGCGTGTCCCAGATGCCGTGGGGATTCCGCGGATTCCACTCGGATACGGATCGCGCCGGGAGGCTCGAGACGGCTCCGGTGCGTGCGGCGGTGGCGCGTCTGGCGCGCCGCCACGGGTCTCCAATGCACCACAGACGCCCACAGGGAGCGCTGCCCGTCCTGGAGAGGTGGGGCTGGGTCGACGCGGAATCGGGGCGTCCGGCGCTGCTTCGGCTGCTGTGCAAACATCTGACTGCTCTCCTCTGCTGCCATGGGTCCACAGCTTGCGCAATCGTCTCACGAGTGGCTTTCCGATACGAGGTTGCCACGAGTGGGGGATCTACAGTCCAAGATCAGCCGACACAGACATGGCAACACACACAACGTGCCAGCATACGAAGGACTGGCCGCGCGCGGGCAGGTGCCGGTTGCCTGAAGCGTTTGATCCCCGCCGGCGCGCTCTTTGGGCAGGGCACGATGCTGCCAAAGAAAGGCAACTGCCTGGATGCCAGGGTGTCGGGCCGATCCGGGGTAGCGATCCCACGAGCCAGAGGGGATCGCGGGGCAAGGTGCGGATTGGATCCATCATGACCAACACCTGGCACGTCGTCTGCAGCCTTCCGCACCGCAACTACTTGGCCACGCCCCACGACCACCGCCGCCCGCCAATTAGGGTCACGCCGTACGTGGGGAGTGGCAGCCACCCCACAGACAAGGCAGAAGCAGGCAGGACACCATGGACACATCAGACCCACAGCGTGCACTCGCAGCCCGCGC
>DASUBU010000291.1:0-26531 GCA_035763125.1 Ktedonobacterales bacterium | reverse complement strand
TGGCGCTCGCTGTATCGGCGATGGAGGCTGCGGACGCGTTCGTGGTGGACTCGCTCAGCGCAAATGACGGATCCCCGCTCGACATGCTCGACTCCTTTGGGTCCGTCCCGTGGCACTCGCGATGTGGCGCACCGAGGGACGTGCGACCGTGGCGTTCGGTCTGCTCCGGGCGGCGCCATTGCCCCCGGCCACAGGCAGTCTACCATAGCCGGCGGCGCCCCGGCAAAGCAAACCAGCGCTACGCCAGAAAGGCATGTTCCAATCGGAGCCGCGCGAGGCACAGATCGACGACGCGATCCTGCTCGAAGCCGAACTGATCGCGCGGCGGCAACCGATCGGGCGAATACCAGGCGAAGTCCAATGCTTCGTTCTGGGGCGCGACAGCGCCGTCGACCTCCACGCAGTAGGTGAGTGCGACAGCGTGCTTGCGCGGATCTTGCGGGAAGTCTGCTCGCCGGGTAGGCAAGTACTGCGCGACATACAGCGGCCGTTGGGCATCGGAGAGGCTGAACTCGATTGCTGAGCCGAGGGTGTCGCGAAGCTGTCGTGTGATAGCTTCTTCGAGTGCTTCATCATGCAGCACTCGTCCGCCGACCAGGCACCATCGCCTTCCTTGATGTGGCGTCTCGCGCAGAATTAAGCCCACTGCTGCCACGCGCAACGCAAGCTCGTCCGTACGCTTGACAGCTAGCACGTCAACGCAAACGATGGGCACTGCCCGCTGCACGCTTTCCCACTCGGCGTCAGTCAACCACGATTCGCCACTCATAGTGCTAGCCAGGAGGGAAGGGGCACTACGCCGATAAGCCCAATCACCGTCACGACGATGATCCCAAACGCGGCCACCGCAAACAACGCAAGCCCGAAGCGCCAGATCTTATACGATGAACGCCGCACCAGCGCGTTTGCGCGCACGCCGACATACGCCTCCCGCAGCCGCGGCGGCACGTGCGGAATGAAGCCAATAGCCGTATCGAAGTGCAGCTCACGTTCAAGACGCTCGGCCAGCCGCGCATCCACCTCCTCGTTGTGACGATGCTTTGCCATCAGCTGCAGTGAGATCGAGGCGACGAGGAACGAGAGCAGCGCGGCAACCAACCTCGCGGCAGGCAGGCTGGACGCACCCAGCGCGATTGTCAGCAGAAACGCCTGCGCCGTCAGGCTCAGTACCGGGACTTGCCACATCAACGTGTCATAGCCGAGCCGGCGCGTGGCAAGCGATTGATAAACTGCTGCCAGCACATTGGGATCGAGAGATGACGGCTTGGGGCCAGGGGGCGGAGTACTAGACATAGCCATCCTGCAAGCAGCCACAGCGTCTGGCACGAGACGCAATACACACGCTATCGCGGACCATCTGCGCCTACTATACCCAGCCTGTCAACCGGCCATAGAGTCTGGGCGAGTCAGGCCTCGCCACTCCGTCTCACAGATTCTCTATCCGCCCTGCCGGGCCAACTCCGCTCCTCAAGCTCTTGCGCGATGCACCTAAGAGCACGCCCGCTTGCGAATAGCGCCGGGAGAAGGAGATAGTGTCCTCCGGGACAACGTCCCACCACCATCCCACTTAACAACGAAGGGGCAAACATGTGAGCACAGGCACTGACATGGACTCCCAGCACGGCTACGCCACGGTCAACGGCCTCGACATCTACTACGAGATTCACGGCAGCGGAGAGCCGCTGATCGTGCTTCCCGGCGGATTCATGACCGTTCAGGCGACGGGCGCGATCGTGCCGCAGCTTGCTGCATCGCGGCGGGTGATCGGCGTCGAGCTGCAAGGGCATGGCCACACCGCCGACATCGAGCGCGCGCTGCGCTTCGAGTCGATGGCGGACGATATCGCCGACCTGATCGAGCACCTCGGCCTGGAACGGGCCGACATCCTGGGCTATTCGCTGGGCGGCGGCGTCGCGCTCCAGACCGCCATCCGGCATCCAGAGGTGGTGCGCAAGCTGGCGCTAATCTCGACTCCCTTCAAGCGCGACGGCTGGTATCCCGAAGTTCTCGCGGGCATGGCCGCGATCAGCGTCGAAGGATTTGCCGGCACCCCGATCCACGACGCGTATCTCAAGACCTCGCCCAAGCCCGAGGCCTGGCCAACCTTCGTCGCCAAGATGCGCCAACTGCTGGGCGAGGACTACGATTGGGGCACCGATGTTGCCGCGCTCAACACACCCATCCTGATTGTGGTCGGGGACGCGGATAGCGTGCGCCTCCCGCACGCGGTCGAGTTCTTCGGGCTGCTCGGCGGCGGCAAAGCGGACGGCGACCAGGCTGGCCTCCCGCCTTCCCGGCTCGCCGTGCTGCCGGCCACGACACACGTTGGCTGGGAGCCCCCAAAGCGCGGGCCCATGTCGCGCACCGAGCTGCTCGTGCCGATGATCGAGGAATTCCTCGACGCACCCATGCCGGAGGCCAGATGAGCTGTCTGCGGTTTTGCTCGCCAGCTACCCCATCGCATCTAGCCGGCGCTTCAGCTCCGCGTGCTGCTCGGCGACGGGCCCCGGCAGATGGTCGCCGAACTGCGCGAAGAAGTCGCCCTGATCGGCCCACTCGCGCTCCCAGTCGCCCTTGTCAATGGTGAGCAGCTGCTCGACAGTCTCGCGCGAGAGATTCAGCCCCTCCAGGTTGAGCGACTCCGGCGTGGGGATGGAGCCGATGGCCGTCTCGCGGGCGTCGGCCGTGCCATGGATGCGGCCGTGCATCCATTGCAGCGCGCGCACGTTGTCGCCAAAGCCCGGCCACAGGAAGTTGCCGCCGGCGTCTTTGCGGAACCAGTTGACGTGGAAGATCGCCGGCGGATTGGTCAGCCGCTCGCCCATATCGAGCCAGTGCTGCCAGTAGTCGCCCATGTTGTAGCCGCAGAAGGGCAGCATCGCCATGGGGTCGCGCCGCACCACGCCCACCGCACCGGTCGCCGCGGCGGTCGTCTCCGAGCCCATCCCCGCGGCGACGAAGACCCCGTGCCGCCAGTCGCGCGCCTGGTAGACCAGCGGCGCCACGCGCGCGCGCCTGCCGCCGAAGATGAAGGCCGAGATTGGCACGCCCTGCGGATCCTCCCAGTGCGGCGAGATCGAGGGGCACTGCGCGGCCGGCGAGGTGAAGCGCGAGTTGGGATGTGCGACCAGCGTCTCCGGCTCCGTCTCCCAGGGATTGCCGAGCCAGTTGATCGTGCCATCCGGCGGCTCATCCTGGCCGGGATAGATGTCTTTCCACCAGGGCAAACCGTCGGGCGTCAGGCCGACGTTGGTGAAGATCGAGTTCTTCGAGAGCGACGCCATCGCGTTCGGATTGGTCTTCTCGTTGGTGCCGGGCGCCACACCGAAGAAGCCGTTCTCGGGATTGACCGCCCACAGCCGTCCATCCTCGCCGATGCGCATCCAGGCGATGTCGTCGCCCAGCGTCCAGACCTTCCAGCCTTGCTCGGCCAGTGGCGAGACGAGCATCGCGAGATTGGTCTTGCCGCAGGCGCTGGGGAAGGCGCCGGTCATGTAGGTGACATTGCCGGAGGGGTCCTCCAGGCCGAGGATCAGCATGTGCTCGGCCAGCCAGCCCTCCTTGCGGCCGATCCAGCTTGCCAGCCGCAGCGAGAGGCACTTCTTGCCCAGCAGCGCGTTGCCGCCGTAGCCCGAGCCGATCGACCAGATCAGGTTCTCCTCAGGGAAGTGCAGGATGAAGCGTCGCTTGGGATTGAGATCGCCGACGGAGTGCAGCCCGGGAACGAATTCGCCGCCGTTGGCTTCGAGATGGTCGAGCGCGATCTGGCCCATGCGCGTGGTGATGCGCAGATTGGCGACGACGTAGGGGCTATCGGTGATCTCGACGCCCACCTTGGCGTGCGGCGAGCCGGCAGGACCCATCAGGTAAGGCACCACGTACATGGTGCGCCCGCGCATGACGCCCTCGAAGAGCGGACGGACCTTCGCCTTGGCCTCGCCGGGCGACATCCAGTTATTGGTCGGGCCGGCATCCTCTTTGCGCTCGGTGCAGATAAAGGTGAGATGCTCGGTGCGCGCAACGTCATTGGGATTGCTGCGATGCAGGTAGCTATTGGGGTACGCATCGGCGTTCATCTGCTCAAGCACACCAACGCGAAGCATGTGTTCGACAAGCTGCTGGTATTCTTCCTCAGAGCCGTTGATCCATTGAATAGTGTCCGGCCGGGTGAGGCGGGCGCACTCGTCAACCCATGACTCGAGCGCGGAGATGGCTGACATACGTTCATGCTCCTCGTCATTGATAGGGCACCGCACGGCGACGCTGCCGCGACCGCGCCGACGGATCGTGATGAAGCAGGCGTGAATGCGTCGGTGGATGATACAAGACGCGCAATCCTAGCCTACCATCCCCTGCAAACGGGGCGCAAGCAGCGGCCGTGCGGCGACTGGCAGGATCATTCAATTCTCATCGCAACTGTAACTGTGCGGAGCCGGCGGTTGGAAATCGCGCCTGGAGGGCCTCGGGCAGCCGCGAAGTCCGCCTGCGCGGAATGGGTCTACAGTGGACAATCGAATGACCCCGCATGCAGCCCCGCCGGGGGTACGCGGTGAAAAGAAATGCTGGCGAATCGGCCGTCCGCGTCCTTGCACGGCCGCTGGTTCGCTACAGGTCTGCGGGAGCCTCGGCTGGAATCGTGCGCACGCGCGGCAGCGGCGTGGCCGTCAGCGTGATCGCCAGAATCACCACGAAGCCAGCCGCCGCCAGCCACAGTGTGGGGCGGAGGCCAAGTACCGTGCCAAGGAGGCCGCCGAGCAGCGGGCCGAGCGTGCCGAGGCCGTACGAAATCAAGCGCAGGCTGCCGCTCACCCGCCCGAGCAAATGCGACGGCGTGATGGCCTGGCGGAGGCTGAGGACCAGCACGGACCACAGGCCAAGGCCGGTGCGAATCAGAAGATAGGCCAGCGTGAACGCCGCGACTTCGATTGGCAGCGATCCGCGCACCGCCGGCAGCAGCAGCCACGGCAGGCAGCCGAAGGTGAAGGCGATGCCGAGCACGGGGCCGAACGTGCCGCGCCGCCCAAGCCGCGTGGAGACGGCCGAACCCAGCAGCCCGCCCACGGCGCCCGCCGCGAAGATCGCACCCAGCGTCCCCGCCGACACCCGCAGCTCGCGTATGGCATAGAGCAGAAAGGTGGTATCTGCAACGCCGAACAGCAGGTTCCACAGCCCGCTCATCACGGCGATCGCACGCAAGAGAGGGTTGCGCCAGACCGCGCCGAGTCCTTCGCCGATCTCGCGCAGCAGCCGTCCGCGCCCAGCATCCCCCGCCCGCGCGGGCGGGGTCGGGGCTGTCTCCGGCGTCCGAATGGCGAGCAGCGTCACGACGGCGACGACGTAGGACACCGCGTCGGCCAGCAGCGCCAGCGGCGCGGAGAGCACTTGCACGAGCAGGCCGCCCAGACCCGGGCCAGCCACTTCGGAGGCAGCCGAGCTGGTCGCGAGCCTGCCATTAGCGGCCACCAGCGCATCCCGCCGCACCAGTCCCGGCACGTAGGCCGGCCATGCGACGTCGAAGAGCACGCTGAAGACGCCCGCGCCGAAGGCGAGCGCGGCGAGCAGCGGGAGTCGCAGCAGGCCCAGCACTGCTAGCAGCGGAATCAGCCCGATGAGCAGCGCCCGCGCCCCATTCGACAGCACCAGCACCGGCTTGCGCCGCCGCCGGTCAACCCAGACCCCGAAGATCAGCGTGAAGAGCACATACGGGAACGTCTCGGCGAACCGGACGAGGCCGAGCTGCCCCGGCGTGGCATGCAGCACGAGCACCGCGGTCAGCGGCAGCGCCAGCAGCGTGACCTGCGTGCCAAACATCGAGACGGTCTCCCCAGACCAAAAGAGCAGGAACCCGCGCTGCTGGGACTCGCTTGCTCCCGTTACCTTCTCGCGCTCGCGCGTGGACGACGTGACTGCCATTATGCATGCTCTCCACCTGTGATGCGTACGCGTCTGGGCCGCTCCTCGCCCACCGAACCAGGCTCCGTGGGGCGCCTGCCATGCCTGCGCTGTGTCAACTTTGGCGTGGTATGATGTGGCAGAGATGGCCACTTTTCCTCAGTATATCTGGCTAAATGCGCCACCTGCGTGTCACATTTTCCGCGAGAATTCGAGCAGTCTATCGTCTTCCACGAGATGCAGAGCGTGCCATGAACGAGCTCGATCGGATTCTGGGCATCCTCCTGACGCTGCAGAGCCGGCCTACGGTGACGGCCCGGCAGCTTGCGGAGCGCTTCGAGGTCTCTACCCGCACGATCTACCGCGACGTGCGGACGATGAGCGGCCTGGGCATCCCGGTCTATTCGGAGCGCGGCCGCAAGGGCGGCATCCGGCTCCTGCCGGGTTATTTCCTGCCGCCGCTGATGTTCGCGGAGCAAGAAGCCATCGCACTGCTGCTGGGTCTGCTGCTGGTGCGCGGCCTGCGCGTCGCGCCGTTTCCCGCCGAGGTCGAGAGCGCCTCGCAGAAGCTACTGGCGGCGATGCCGGAGCACCTGCGCGCCACCCTCGCGCGCTTCGAGCGCCTGCTCGGCGTCGAGCGCCCCACCAGCGATGTGTTTCATCTTGAGCCGGGTGCCGCGCCGCCGGCGAGCGCTCCGCGCCATGAGAGCGACGTGCTGACGCGCTTCTTGCAGGCGCTGCTCGACCAGCGCATAGTGCGCCTGCACTATCAGGCGCCCCACCACGAGGCGCCGACGAGCAGAGAGGTGCAACCGCTCGGGCTGTTCATGGATCGCAATTGGTGGTATCTGGTCGGCGAGCCAGCCGGCGAGGTTTCTGATGCCGCGCGCACACGCCGGCTCTGGCGGGCCGATCGCGTCTTGGAGCTGGCGGCGCTGCACCCGATGAGTGAGCGTCCTGGCGACTTCGACGTCGGCACGCTGCTAGGACATGCGTGGCTCGAGGAGGCGATGCAGACCTGGCGCGAGCGCGCGCCCGTCCGCCTGCGCATCACCGCCGAGCAGGCAGAGCGGTTACGAGCGGACTGGTACTACCGCCACGCGCTCTATGAGGATGAGGGTGACAGCCGCGTGCTGTTGACGCTCGGCGAGGCCGACGAGGAGTTGGTGCTCGCGCTGGTGCGCTGGCTGGGCCCCGAAGCCGAGCTGATATCACCGGAGTCGTGGCGCTCGACACTGCGGGCGCAGCTCGAGGCGATGCGGGAGCAGACATGATAGTCGTGGTCGTAGGGACCGCGGGCGCGAGGAGCACGGCGGTGCGCTCACTCCGTCGGGCTGGACTGCCAATCGTCCACCGCCTCGGGATCCGGCAGCCAGGAGGGCAGCCCCGTCACGAAGTAGTGGGCGAGGGCGAGCACGTAAGGCTCGTACATGTGCCGCAGATGGGCAAGCCGGGCCTCGGCCTCGTCGTCCGCACGCAGCGGCAACCCGGCGGCATCGAGCAGCTCGCGGACGCGCGCGAGATCGGCGGCGGAGAGACGGCCGTCCTTGGCATGCTGGTAGTCGGCGCCGAAGACCTGCGCCAGGTCCACCGCCGCATGCCGCGCGATGGCAAAGGTCAGCTTCGCCTGCTGCCGCGGCATCTCGCCCGCTCCCGTCAGCACCAGCGCGCAGGTATCCAGGATCACGGTCAGTGCGCTGAGCCACGACTGGTTCTCGTGCTGCGAGCGGAAGTAGCCGATGGAGGGATACGAGAGCTGCGATTCGAGCAGCTCAGCGGCCCAACGCTCCCAATCACTGAGGAACTGCGGCAGCCCTTCGCGCACACCCGTATGCGTGCGCCGCAGCAGCTCGACGGCGGTGGGCGGCGAGCCGGCGCGCGCGTCCAGCAGCGAGACACTCACCTCGCGGCGCGAGAACGCCTGATACAGCACCGGCAGATAGCTGATGATGAGCGCGAGGAAGCCGAAGCCCAGGCCGGACTCGAAGACGGTGACCAGGCGCTCCGCGGGGGTCTGCGGGGCCAGATCGCCCAGGCCGAGCGTGAAGAAGCTTGTGCCGCTGAAATAGAGGTCGGTCAGGAAGCCGCTGTAGCGCTGGCCAGCCAGGTGCGAGCCGAGCGCCCACTGGAGCAGCGCGAAGCCCACCAGTAGGCCCGCCGCCCAGACCACCAGCAGCCCGATCAGGGCGAGTGGCCCGTAGAAGCTCAGCATTGCTTCGCGGCGGTTATCGCGGAGAATGCGGCGAGCCAGCGCCGACCACGGCCACCAGGTGAGCTGATAGAAAGCGCGCGTGATGCGCAGCTTGCGGCGCACGCGGCGCGGCAAGATGATCGTCTCGAAGGCATCCCACAGGACACCAAAGATCAGGATGAGCGCGACGAACACGGCAAGCATCGACATCGGATCGGGTCTCCACGCTGGCGCCACGCATTCCGTCATGTGGCCGCAGCGCCTATTGTACGTCACGCGCGCTGGCGGGTGCTGTCCCCAGTGAGGATGCCCCTTTCCGATTGGCCTTGGCTACGTGCTCCCGCTCTGGCTCTGGCCGGATGCCTCACTCCGCGCTACAGTTGGTGATGAAAGGAGCATGGAAATATGGCAGTGCGTATTAGGTATCAGCGGGTGGCGCCGGGCGCGGGGCGAGCAATGCAGGGGCTGGAGCAGTACGTCAAAGAGAGCGGGCTGGAGCCGAATCTGCTCGAACTCGTGCGGGTGCGCGCCTCGCAGATCAACGGCTGCGCCTTCTGCCTGGACATGCACTGGAAAGACCTGCGGGCACGCGGCGGCTCTGAAGAGCACATCTACATGCTCGACGCCTGGCGCGAGGCGGATATCTACAGCGAGCGCGAGCGCGCCGCGCTGGCCTGGGCGGAGGCTGTCACGCTCGTCGCGCAGGACCACGTGCCCGACGCGGTCTACGAGCAGGCCCGCGCCCAGTTCAGCGAAGAAGAGCTGGTCAACCTGACGATGTGCATCGTGGCCATCAACGGCTGGAACCGCCTCAACGTGGCCTTCCGCACGCCCTCTGGTATATATCAGCCAAAGAAGGAATAGCCGCCAATGTGCGGAAGGGGAGGACGCGATGGCGCAGCAGAGCAAAGACGATCGCGCCTTGCGCTTCGAGACGCTGGCGGTGCACACGGGCATCACGGTGGACGAGGCAGCCGGCGCTGTCGCGCCGCCGATCAGCCTCTCGACCACCTTCGAGCGCGCACCCGACGGCGGCTATCCGCTCGGCCACTCCTACTCGCGCAGCAGCAATCCCAACCGCTCGGCGCTCGAAGCGAGCCTGGCCGCGCTGGAAGGCGGCGCGGAGGCCGCGGCCTTCGCCTCCGGCACGGCGGCGGCGATGACGCTCTTCCAGGCGCTGGCTCCCGGCGATCATGTGCTCGCGCCCGACGACGCCTACTATGGCGTGGTGCGGCTGCTGCGCGAGACGTTCGTGCCGTGGGGCTTGCGTGTGGACTTCGTGGACATGGCCGACCACCCGGCGGTCGCCGCGGCGCTGCGCCCCGAGACGCGCCTGATGTGGGTCGAGACGCCCTCCAACCCGCTGCTCAAGATCAGCGACATCGCCGCCATCTCCGAGCTGGCGCACGCCGCCGGCGCGCTGGTCGCCGTAGATAACACCTGGGCCACGCCGTTCTTGCAGCGGCCGCTGGCCCTGGGCGCCGATCTCGTCATGCACTCGACCACCAAGTATCTCGGCGGCCACGGCGATGTGCTGGGCGGCGCGCTCGTCGCCCGCGCGGAAGACGACTTCTTCGCGCGCATCCGGCGGATTCAGGTCACCGGCGGCGCGGTGCCCTCGCCCTTCGACTGCTGGCTGGTGCTGCGCGGCATCCGCACGCTGCCCTATCGTATGCGGGGCCACAGCGAGCACGCGGCTGCCGTCGCGCGCTTCCTGGCGGCGCATCCGGCGGTCGAAGCGGTCCACTATCCCGGGCTGGAGACGCATCCAGGTCACGTCGTCGCCGCCCGGCAGATGGCGCTGCCGGGCGGGATGCTCTCGGTGCAGGTGCGCGGCGGGGCGGAGGAGGCACTGGCGGTCGCGGCGCGTGTACGGCTCTTCACGCGGGCGACGAGCCTGGGCGGCGTCGAGAGCTTGATCGAGCATCGCGCCTCGATCGAGGGGCCGGGGACGCGCACACCGGAGAACCTGCTGCGGCTCTCGATCGGCCTGGAACACCCCGACGACCTGATCGCCGACCTTGCCCAGGCGCTCGAAGCCGGGGATTGAACGAGGAGGGCAGAGAGAGATTTACAGGGAGGACACAGAGGACACGGAGGGCAGACGGAGGAGGGAGGCAGAGATGGGAGCAAGGACGCGCGACGAAGAAGAGGCGGCAGGCAGAGGACGGGCGGTTGGGGAAGCGGACAGCACAGCGCTGAGTGATACGGGCGCGGTGAAAATCGGTCGCAGGGGCGGGCGTCGTAGGGATATCAGGAACCGGCAAGCGAATGCCCCAGTCGCCTTCATGGCATGCGGAGCGGAGCGGAGCGGTGGAAGAGAGGGCGAGCTATGGCACGGATCGCTCAGTCCACGCGAATCGGCCGCTCGACGCGAGCGACATTTCCGGTGGCGCTCGCCTCGCTGATCGCACTCGTCGTGCTGGCCGCCTGCGCGCAGACCGCAGTGCAGGTGCCGCCGCGGCCGCGAACCATCGCGACACCGACGGAGACGGCTATGCCGCTCCCCTCATCGGTCAGCGGCCTGCTGGGGCCTGCCCCGACGAACTGTCCCGCTGGACCGCCGCTCAGCAGCATGGCGATTGACGAGCAGTTCGGCGGCGGATTCGTCGGGGGCGACGTGTTCAGCGGCCAGGCGCCGGTCTGGAACCTTGGGCTCAACCCCGGCATGTCGCTGAGCCTGGAATCCAACGGGCAGGTGGAATGGCCGAGCACCAAGGTGATGTGGATCGTCGGGCCGGACTTCAATCGGCCGGTAACGCTCAGCGGGCACGAGCTGACGACCGGTGCAGCGGTGTGGTTCTCGCTCGACGGCTCGCACCCTGAGACGACGAGCCCATTGCTCGATCCCAGTGCGCCCAATCGCGGCAGCACGAACCGCGAACAAGGTATCTGGCACATCTGGGGCATTTTGATCTACTTCCTGCACGCCGGCTGCTATGAGCTTGACGCGAGCTGGACCAGCGGCGCGGGCGGCACTGACGGCTGGCACTTGATCGTCGCGGCCGGACGCTAGTTGGGCGATTGCGAGGAGCCTCGCGACGATGCCACGGCAGGCATCGTGAGCCAGCAGAGCAGCACCAAGAACACGCCAAAGAAACCAAGCGCGGCGACATCCGCCGTCTGCCGAATTACTGGCGCTGGGAACATACCGCCGAAGTAGATGCAGCCCCAACCGATGCCGAGCGCAAGGGCCCATCTCGCATACGCGAGCAGGTATAGCATGACGAAGAGCGCAGCCACGATATGTGCGAGCAGCACCAAGGGCAGGAATGTGATCGAGCGGGTTCCTACGGCGACCAGCAGGCCGGTGCTCAGCAGATAGAAGCCCCAGCTTAAGAATGCCCGCCAGCCGCGCGCCGGAGCGGGCTGCGGAGCGCGCCGGTCAGCCGTCAGCCCGTAGACACAGGCGCAGATGAGCAGACCTCCACCGAGGGCGAGCGCTGCGATATGCACCAGCGTCCACGCCATCTGCGTCTCCTGCGCGCGCCTTGCGTGACAAGCGCCCACCGTATGGAACGCCATGGGGCCGGCTGCACGCTTTCGCGTCAGTATAGCATGTGGCACGCGATGAGACAGATCAGGCGGCATATCCGCTCCATGCAGCATGCAGCGCGCATCGTGAGCGGCGGAGGAATGCTTCTCCTGCGATTGGCCGCGGCGCCGCATGCTAGAAGCACCCCTCACTGCATGCCCTTGGTTCCCCACGCTACACTATGGGAAGTATGCAGCCCCCAACGTGGAGCTGTCTGTAAGGAGACCGAGCCATGCGCGCGGACATCGTCCCCGGAGCCACATTCCCTGATTACGAGTTGACCGACCACACGCGCACACGTCGCACGCTCAGCGAGCTGCAAGGCAACAACCCGATGATCCTCATCCTCTCGCGCGGACACTACTGCCCCAAGGATCATCAGCAGCACCTCGAGCTGGCGCAGTTCTATCCCAAGATCGCCGTCGCCTATACCTCTATCGTCACCATCAGCACCGACAATCTCCTGGAAACCAACGAGTTCCGCGACGCCGTCGGCGCGCAGTGGACCTTCCTCTCCGACACGGGCCGCAAAGTGCAGCAGGATCTCGACATCCAGGAGTACACCGACCCGCACCACAACCCGATGATCCCCCATACCTTCGTCCTCGAGCCGGGGCTGGTGATCTACAAGATGTACAACGGCTACTGGTTCTGGGGCCGTCCCTCGCCTGAGGACCTGCGTGCCGACCTGCGCGAGGTCAGCCGCCGCTGCCGGCCGGACTGGGATCTTAGCGCGCCCGGCCTGCGTGAGAACTGGGATGCCGGCGACAAGACGCTGCACTGGCCGTACACGCCCGGCGGCCACCACTTCGAGTAGCGCCCTGGCCAGCCCGCAGCCCGTCCCTGGATCACCGCGGAGAGACCAGTGCAGTCCACAGGTCCGGCGGCTGGCTTGTTCCGGATGACTGCCCGCGGAGGACGGCCCATCGGAGCATTACGCCGGCCGTTTCCCCTTAGTGCTGGCACTCAGAATGCGGGCGAGACAACGCGGAGTGACGGTGCAGGCCGGACCATCGGCCTCGCACAGCGCCGATTCCCCACTCACGGGCGCTCGCCTCGAAAGGAGATGATGCCGCGCAGGCCGACAGACGCCCAGACACACGACAGGCGATGTTAGGACAGAGGACATCGTATTGCACAGCACGACCCATCCAGCACAGCAAGCCGAGCGGGCTCCATCGTCGGGCGCCGCTCTCTCTAGGACGATTGGCTAGCGCAGGAGGATGGCAATGAGAGCAGTCGTGTACAAGGAACCGTTCAAGGTCGCGGTGGAGACGGTCCAGGATCCGAAGATCGAGCATCCAAACGACGTCATCGTGCGGATCACGTCGTCGGCGATTTGCGGCTCCGACCTGCACATGTATGAGGGCCGCACAGCGGCCAAGCCGGGGATTGTCTTCGGCCATGAGAACATGGGCATCGTCGAGGAGGTCGGCCCTGGGGTCGTCTCGATAAAGAAGGGCGACCGCGTGGTGATGCCCTTCAACGTCGCGTGCGGCTTCTGTAAGAACTGTTTGGCAGGCTACACCGGCTTCTGTCTCACCGTCAATCCCGGGTTTGCCGGAGGTGCCTACGGCTACGTCGCGATGGGTCCCTACACCGGCGGACAGGCCGAGTATTTGCGGGTGCCCTTCGCGGACTTCAACTGCCTGACGCTCCCGCCGGGCACCGAGCACGAGGACGACTTTGCCCTGCTCGCCGACATCTTCCCCACTGGCTACCATGGCTGCGAGCTGGCACAGGTCAGCCCGGGCGAGTCGGTGGTGGTCTATGGCGCGGGGCCTGTCGGGTTGATGGCCGCCTACTCGGCGCTGCTGCGCGGAGCGTCGCGTGTCTTCTCTGTGGACCGTGTCCCAGAGCGTCTCGACAAGGCGCGCGAGATCGGGGCCATTCCGATCAACTTCGATCAGGGCGACCCCGTTCAGCAGATCAAGGATCAGACGGGAGGCGAGGGCACCGACAAAGGAGTGGACGCGGTCGGCTATCAGGCGGTCGTGCAGGGCGCTCAACGCGAAGAGCCAGCCACCGTGCTCAATGCCTTGATCAACACCGTCCGCCCGACAGGCATGCTCGGTGTGCCTGGCCTCTACGTGCCCTCCGATCCCGGTGGGCCAGACGCCAACGCCAAGCAGGGTCTGCTGCTGGTCGCGATTGGCAAGATGTTCGAGAAGGGCCTGCGCATGGGCACCGGGCAGTGCAACGTCAAGGCCTACAATCGGCGGCTGCGCGACCTCATCATTGCGGGTCGTGCGAAGCCGAGCTTCGTGGTCTCGCATGATCTGCCCCTAGAGCAGGCGCCCCAAGCCTACGAGAAGTTCGACAAGCGCATCGAAGGGTACACGAAAGTGGTCCTGCATCCTGGCACTGCCGGAGGCAAGCAGACCACACCGCGGCGGAGTTAGCTAGCTAGCTCAGGCAGCCAGCCTGCTGCCCTAGCTGACAGGCGCGTGGGCAGCTCAGGGCGCGACCATCCGCGCCTTGAGCGTCCGCCGCCTCGCCATCGAGCCGTGCTGCGAGAGGAAGGTCATGATGCGCGAGGAACCGCTGCTGTGGCAAAAGCTGGCCGCAGAGTTTCTTGGGACGGCGATGCTGGTGCTGTTTGGCGCGGGATCCGTCACGGCCACGTTCACGTTGCAGCCACGCACGAATGTCCTCACCGAGGCGGATCTGGGCATCATCGCGCTGGCGTTCGCGATCGTCATTGCGGTGGTGGTCTACACCGTCGGACGGATCTCAGGGGCGCACATCAACCCGGCGGTGACGATTGGACTGGCCGTGCGCGGCCACATTGATTGGCTCACGGGGATCGAGTATATCGTCGCGCAGTTGATCGGCGCCCTGGCTGGTGCGTTCTGCATCGCCCTGGTGTTCGGTGGCCAGGCCGCGACCTCGGGCATTCTGGGCGTCACAACCTACAATGCCGCGACGACCAGCGTCTGGCAGGCGCTTGCCGCCGAAGCGCTCGGCACCTTCGCGCTGGTCTTCACCGTCTATGGCCTGGCGGTGGATGCGAAAGCCCCACCGGGATGGGCCGGGCTGATCATCGGTCTGGTGGTCGGCGGTGTCATCATGGTGATCGGTCCAGTGACGGGCGGCTCGCTGAATCCGGCGCGCACCTTCGGGCCGATGTTCGTCCAGCCGTGGCTGGGCGGCCCGAGCTTCATCGGCGAGTTCTGGGTCTACATTGTCGGGCCAATCGTCGGAGGGATCGCAGCGGCCTTTGCCTACGAGGGGTTGACGCGCCCGAGCGCTGCCCCGACCGCTATCCCGGCCGGTGAGAAGGTGAGCGACGAAAGGATGACCGACGAGTCAACAACGGCGCCGACAACCTAGCTCGTGAGCGCACCGTATGCACCGGCAGATCGGCGCGCTGGCGCAGCCGCGGGCCGCCCAAGCTGCTCTGCCCGTCGCTGCCGGTGTCGTGCGCAGGACGGATTGGCCGGCGGGCGCTTGCTACGCCTCTGACCCCTGGCCACCGGCGTCTCCCCCGTCGCCGGTGGCGTCCGCGTCATGTGGTGGCGGCCCGAACACCTGCTGCAAGAGCCGCTGCGCCGCGGCTTCCTGCGCTGCCCGCACTTGATGCCAGCTCGCCCAGGACCAGCTCTTGCTCGCGGCGTTGAAATCGCGCGCGAAGTCCGCGTCGTAGTGAATGTCGCGCATGTGGGCCGTGCTTTCCTCTCGTCATCAACCTGAAGCCAGACTATTCGCATCAATCTACCATTACGTCACAACCTCAGCAATAATGGGAGCTGGAAGTACTGAATGCGGCTCGCCGGCTCCTTTCCTATCCTATCGCGTACAATGCTCTACAGAGATCTACAGATGGCCGCTGTCCTCGTTTGGATCAGGATACGCATGATGCCCGACGATGTGAACGACGTGATCGTTGTCGGCGGCGGCATCGTCGGCGCGAGTGCCGCCTATGCGCTGGCCCGCCGCGGCGCTCGTGTGGCGCTGGTGGATCGCGGCGACGCCGGCCAGGCCACCGCCGCCGGCGCCGGCATCATCTCGCCAGGCACGAGCATCCGCCCGCTGCCCGCCTTCTTCACCATCGGCCGCCCGGCCTCCGCGTTCTACGAGCCGCTGCTCGCCCAGCTTGCCGAGGATGGCGAGACCGCCAGCGGCTACGAGGTCGCCGGCCTGCTGCACGTCGCTACGTCTGAGGATGAGGCCGCGCGCCTCCCAGAGCTGGCACGGCTCTTCGAGCAGCGGCGCGCGGCCGGCTTCGCCCACATCGGCACCGTCACGCGGCTGACCGGCGACGAGGCGCGGGCGCTCTTCCCCGCGCTCGGCCAGATCGCCAGCGCCCTGCATACCACGGGAGCCGCGCGGGTGGATGGGCGCCTGCTGCGCGACGCGTTACGGCGGGCAGCCGAGAAGCGCGGCGCACGCATCCTCACCGGCGATGCCGCGCTCGTCGTGGCCGGCAACCGTGTGGAAGCCGTCGCGGTGGACGGCGAGCGACTGCCAGCGGGAGCTGTGATCCTGGCCGGGGGCGCTTGGTCGGCGGGGCTGGGTGAGGCGCTCGGCGTCGCGCTGCCGGTCTTCCCCCAGCGCGGCCAGATCCTGCATCTGGAGCTGCCCGGCGCGGAGACAGGTCGCTGGCCGATCGTCGTCGGCTTCCACTCGCACTACTTGCTCACCTTCCCGACCAACCGTGTCGTGGCGGGTGCGACCCGCGAGAGCGAGAGTGGCTTCGACGTGCGGATGACGGCCGGCGGCGTGCATGAGGCGCTGGGCGAGGCGCTGAGGGTAGCGCCGGGTCTGGTGGGAGCGACGCTGCGCGAGGTGCGGATTGGGCTGCGGCCGGCCAGTCCCGATGGCCTGCCCATCCTCGGCCGCCTGCCCGGCTATGCGAACATCTACGCGGCAACAGGGCACGGCCCCTCCGGCTTGCAGCTCGGCCCGTACTCCGGTGCACTGGTGGCTAGCCTGGCGCAGGGTGAGCCGCCACCCGCCGAGCTCGATCTCGCGCCGTTCGCCCCTGAGCGCTTCCAGCAGGTGTAGAAGTGCCGCACTTTGGGCGTCCGGTAGCCGCCACTGCGAGCTCGCGCGGCGAGGGAAAGGCATCACCTGGGGCTGGGTGCGCTCAGGCAGCGCGGCGGGTGCGCGCAACTAGCCAGGGGCCAGCGGCGGCGACCAGCACGCCCACGGCCAGCGCGGCGGCCGTGGCATAGAGCAGGCCCACCAGCAGCGCGCCGAGCACGCCGCCCAGCAGCGCGCCGCCCGCGCCGAGTCCGGCCAGCATGAGCCAGCTCCGGCGGCCCCAGGCGGCCGGCCACAGCCGCGCCGGATGCGCCAGCAGCCCCACCAGCGCCCCCAGCACGATCCAGATCAGCACTACCACCGCCATATCTTATGCCCTCTCGCAATTCCGCCACGCCCCAGACAACTGCTGGGCACGCCCCGCACGCCCTCCGCTCGCGTTCTCCTTTTCTCTTTCTCTGCCTCCCCCTGCCTCTGTGTCCTCTGCGTCCTCCTTGTAAAATCCCCCCTCCGCCCTCCGTGTCCTCCGTTCCCTCTGCGGTGAAATCACCCTCTCATGCCTCACGATCCCGGCAGCAGCATCTGGCTCAGCAGCCAGAAGAGCGTCGCCGCGTCGCGCAGCAATTGCCCGCCGCCCACCCCGCTCTTGACCTCGACATGCGCGAAGATGCCGAACTCGGCATAGGTGTGCGGATGGCTCAGGCGGGTCAGCTCCGCGTCGAAGGTCCGCGACTGCGTATACGGGATGAACTCGTCGTTACGGTCGTGCAGCAGGTAGATCGGCGCCTGCACCTTCGCGACGATTGTGCGTGGCGAGAGATTGGCCAGCAGTGCGTGCATCTGGGGCGAGAGCGCGGCGAGGTTGGCCGGCACTGCGTCAGGCTGATCGCCCGCCAGCAGATGGTAGGCGGCGGCGCCGGGCGGCGAAAGCTGCGCGATCTGCTCGGGCGGCAGTGGGTTGACGCCTTCGAGCGGGAACGCGCCACGCAATGTGGCAGCCTCGTCGGACGGCAGCCCGTCGGCGATCGCGTTGGCGAACACCGCCAGCGGCACCGGATTCGGCACCCAGTGGTTGAACTGTCCGTCTGCCACATAGCCCCGGCTGCCATACTCGCCCAGCAGCGTCTCGGCGTCGAAGTAACCGCCGAAGAGCGTGATGAAGGCCAGTGAGTCGTGGATGCGCGGATCAGCCGCCGCAAAGCACGCCAGCGCCCCGCCCGCACTGAAGCCCAGGATGCCCACGCGCTCGTGCCCAACGCCCGGCAGGTGCTGCGCCGCCAGCACCGCGCGCACGACCGCATCGGCATCCGAAGGCGCCAGGTCGTAGGCGATCAGGCTATCGGTGGTCATGTTCACCACCACCAGCCCAGCGCGCGCCAGCGACGACGAGAGATTGACAAGCTGGTCCACGGTGCGGTTGTCGCCGACGCCGGGGATGATGACGACGCCCTCACGCTCGCCAGGGATGGGCGGCGGCGGCCCGGTCGGGGCGTAGATGTCGAGGTAGACCGGACCAGCTTCGCCCGGAATCTCCATCGTGGTGTGGCGGACCTGATCGCCGGTGGTCACCAGTGGCGCCGGCTGGCGCAGCGTGATCAGCGCCGGCAGCAGCATCGCCGCGCGTACGTTGGCACGTCCCAATGGAGTAGCCGCAAGGTAAGCCCCCAGCACAAAGAGCAGCCCCAGCACGACGCGCGCGACAATCGCTCGGCGCGGCGGCTGGCGCTTCTTCGCATCGCGTGCGCCTTGCGGAGTATCGCCCGGCATCTCGGCCTGCGCCGTGGGTTCCGCCGTGCCCATGTGCTCCCTCCTCAGAAGATCCACCCGCGAGCGCTAGATCGCTCGTCGTACGGTTGGGCTTCTTGCAGTGGAATACGCGCTCCGCCGCCCTTGCCTCACATCATATTCCATCTCCGGCACGCGCCAGCGCCGAGATACAGCGGGCCGCCCCAGTGGTGGGACGGCCCAGCGCGCATGCGGCGCGCGACGGCGTGATTGGATGAGACACGAAGCTAGCTCAGCTCCGCGCCGGAGATCTTCCAGTCAGTGCCTTCTTTGGTCAGCGCGAGCTTGAATGTGTGATTCTCGTTCGTGCCGCCATTGTTGATCTTCACCGTCATGTCCAGATCGGCGTCGCTGCCGTTGACCTTGTAGGTGCTAAGCTTGGGCGCGCAGGAAACGTACTTGATGCCCGCGGGCAGCCTGAAGATACCCGCGAACTGCGCCTTGCTGTACTGGCCTTGTAGGTCAGAGGTGAGCAGCGCGTACGCCACGTCGAACTTGGTCGCCACGATCGCGTCGCAGAATGCTGTGCCGACGATCAGCGGGTCCAGGTCAGTGCCGAAGAGCGTGGAATCTACCTGGCTGATCTTCCAGGCGCCTCCCTCGACATCCATCCCCAGCGAACCACTCTGCGCGCCGCGCGTCTGGCGTGTCAGGCTGACGGTCAGCGCGGCGGCGGTGTCGCTATTGCCCGCGCCGAGCCCGGTCAGCGTGCAGCCCGTCACAGGGCCGTCGAGCTGGTCCCAGATGACTGTGGAGGCCTGGAAATCGGCCTGCGAGATCTGGCTCTGCGCCGTGCTGCCTAGCAAGCCGTAGGCGGTGGAGTAATCCTTGGCCTGTAGCGCCTGGCAGAACGTGCCCGCCGTCGCGAGCGCGCCGAGATTGACACCCAGCAGCGACGTGTCCACTGCACTGACCTTCCACGTGCCGTTCTGGCTGGCCAGATGTAGTGTGCCGGTGAGGTCGCCCTGCTTGGCCCGCGTGATGACAGCCGAAAGCGTGGCGGAGCTTGCGCCGAGGCTATAGCTGTAGGCATTGGAGCCAGATGCCTGCTTGCAGGCCGTCACCGGACCCTCGACGGTATCGAGAATCTGGCTGCCCTGCTTGAACTGGTCAGCCGTGTACTGGCCCTGCAGCGACGAGCCGAGCAGCCCGTACGCGCCGGCATAGTCTTGCGTCTTGAGGTCATTGCAGAATTGCACCGCCACATTGGCTGGCGCCTGCAACTGCTGGAAGGCGAAGACGGCGCCGCCGCCGAGACCAGCCAGCAACACGACCACTACTGCCAGCGTGATCCACAGCCACGTCCGCGAGCGCTTCGGCGCGGCTGGCGGGGCGGAAGGCTGGCCGAACGGCCCCTGCTGCCACATTGGTTGGGAGGGCGCAGCCGGCTGCCCATACGGGTACATCGGCTGCGAAGGCCCCGCTGGCTGCCCATACGGCGGACCGCTCTGCGTCGTCTCGTTACCCGGCTGCCCATACGGGTACATCGGCTGCGAAGGCCCCGCTGGCTGCCCGTACGGCGGGTTGGCCCCAGGCGGCAAGTAAGGATTGGCGGTCTGGCCGGGATCGAGCGGTGTGCCGTAGGGATTCAGCGGCTGCGACCCAGGCGTCTGGTACGGCGCGGGATAGGGCTGCTGTCCGGCGGGTGTCGTGTTGGGGTCCTGTGGCTGGCCGGCTGGGTATTCCGGATAGCCGCCGGGCCAGTTCGGGTTCGACATACGAATGAGTCCTTCTGTGTGCTCTGGCTGGCGGCACCACCACTCTCCACCAACCACATGGCGCCCAGCCTGCCGGACGCACCGCCTACTATACAGGACGCACGCAAGCGACAGCCGCGGTGCGGCGGCCGCCCTCGGAGGAGAAACGTCGCCGCGACGGCCTATCACAGCGCGACGCCATTCTGCATCATCCGGCCGCTGGCTGTCGCTCGTCCATTTTGCGTAGTGCCCATCCCGCGAGAGCGCACGCGTTTCCGCTAGCCAGCCCTGGGCGTCGCGCCGTCAATTCGCCAGTCAGCGCCCTCGCGCTCGAACGCCAGCGTCTCCGTCGCCGCCACCGTCCCTCCCGCGCCCGCAAGGCTCAGCGCCACATCGAGTGTCCCGCTATTCCCGGCTACATGATAGGTCTCCAGCTTGGGCGCGCAGGTCAACGTTCCCCCCAGCGCGGCGAAGGAGCTGGTGAACTGGTCCCCGCTCACGGCCGCACGGTAGCGCGACGAGAACAACCCGTAGGCGCTATCGTAGGCGCCGGCCGTGAGATCGGCACAGAACTGACGTGCGAGCGCCAGCGGGACGAGGTCCGAGCCGAGCAGATCGGCGCCGATGCGTGTGACGCGCCAACCCTGGGGCTGTAGCGCCAGCCCTAGCGTCGCTGTCTGCGTGGCCCGGCGTGCCCGCGTGACGGATAGCGTGACCTGTGCCACCGTTTCACTGTTCGCGCCCGGTCCGCGTGCGATGCCAGCGAGCGCGCAACCCGTAATCCGCCCATCTACCTGCGCCCAGGTATCCATCTTCGCCGTGAAATCGCTCTGCGCGCCCAATCCGGCGCTCTCCGCCGCCAGCGCATAGGTGGCCGCGCGGTCGTCGGCCGCCAGCGCGGCGCAGACGCGTTCCACCGTATCGAGCGCGCCCAGACTCACGCCCACCAGCGACGCATCGAGCGCCACCACCTTCCAGCCGCCGTCGTCCACCAGCCGCATGTGCCCACTGAACGCATCGCCCTGCGCCCGCGTAATGCGCGCCGTAACCGTCGCGTCGCCGCTGCCCAGCCGGTGATCGAACGCCCCGTTGCCGGCTTCGCCACAGGCCGTGACGCGGCCCTCGGCACGATCGAGCGCCACGCCCATCTGCGTAAGTGCCTGGCGCGTGAACCGCGCCCGCAGCGGCGTGGCGAGCAGGGCATAGGCCTGGTCATAGTGGCCGGACGTCACCGCGGCGCAGAACTGCGCAGCCGCATCCTCCGGCGCATGGTCCAGCTTGTAGAGCGCCGCGCCCCCAGCGGCCAGCAGCACCACGGCGAGCAGGCCGGCCGCCACCCAGCGCCACCACATGCGCCTGCCAGGTAGCCCGCGCCTGACAGTTGGCAGCACCGCCGTGACCTGCGCGCTCCACTCGCGCATACGCCGCCACGCCGCCTCAGACTGGGACCCGGGCCAGCCGCCGTCCTGGCTGGATGGCTTCTCGCTTGGCTTGGGCAGCTCGGCATTGCTGGGCGTGATGTCTGGCGCACTCCCCGGTTGCCCGCCGGGCGTGGGCGCCGCGGTGGGGTCCTGCTGGTGTCCCGGCTCCGGTCCCGGCTCGTTCACCTGCCCACCCGCCATCCGCTGCTCTCCCTCATCTCCGTCTCGTCGTGGCCGCGCTCGCTCCCTGTGCGGTGCCACAGGCGTAGTATAGCCTGCGGAGCAATGACAATGTGACGCGCGGGAGGCGCGGACTGTGACGCCTCCCGCTATCCAATCTACCTGCCAGAAGTGCGTCTGCTTACTGGCGCGAGGTGATCTCGCGGCGTGGCTCCAGCTCGCGCTCCAGCGAGTTGCCGTCGGCGCCACAATCGTCGCAGCGATCGGGCAGCGTTCCGTGCTGAATGGCGCCGCAGGCGGGACAGACCCAGCGGCTGGCGATCATCCGCACGATGTCGGCGCGGCTGACGATCCCCACCACCCGGTCGCCGCGTAACACCGGCAGCCGCTTGAAGCGGTTGCTCGTCAGCACGCGCGCGATCTCGTCCACGGGCGTATCTTCCTGCGCTACGATCACCCGCGGCGTCATGATCGCCGCGACGGTGTCTCCCTCCTTGCCGATGATGTCCGCCTCCGTCACGATGCCAACCATCCGCCTGTCGGCATCCAGCACCGGCGCGCCACTGATGCGATACTCTGAGAGCAGCCGCGCTACGTCCTGCACCGTGGCGTCGGGGCCAATCGCGATCACTTCGTGGGTCATGATGTCGCGCGCGCGCATGGGGGTCTACCTCCTGCATCGGGGGCTACGAACCGAAAAACAGCCGGTCGCCTGGCCGCCGGCGACGTTGACGGCAGCCTTGCGCGTCACTATAGCATGGACAGGGTGTGACCTGTCGCACAAGTTGTGCCGGTCGCGCGGGCAGAGGGAGGCGCCCTGTCGCCATCTCCGCGCTTCAGTTAGCTGGCGCGGCGGGCCGGGCTTTTGGCTCGAACAGCTCGATGGGGTTCCCGGATGGGTCCTCGACGAGAATCTGGTCGCCGCCGATGCCCTTCACGATGTCATTGCGGAAGCGGACACCCGCCGCCCGCAGCCGCTCGACCTGGGCGGAGAGGTCGGAGATCTCCAGCGAGATCCGGTTCCAGCCACCTGGCTCAGGGCGCCGACCGTCAGGCATGATCTGCCCGCCACCGCCTTCATTGCTTGGTGCGCTGAGCAGCAAGCGGAGGTCGCCGCGAGATACGATCGCAAACGTAGGCGCGGGGTGCATCTCGACGCCAAAGCCGAGCTGATCGCGGTAAAAGCCGATTGCGGCATCCACGTCGTGGACGATGTAGCGTACGCTCACTGTGGTCATCGGCTGGTCCTCTCATTCGTTCGGGGCGCCGGCTTGCGCCGCCCCACACAGTCATCAAGCGACCCCGTAAGATGGATTGGAGTCCGGGAAGGCCCGGCTACGGATGAACAGCCGGTATGGTTGGGAGGCATGGCAATCCTTGTCATCGTCGGCCTCGTTGCCGGAGATGTCCGCCCGCCTATACTGAGTGTATGCCCTCTAACGCCATACTGCCAGCCTGCGTTCAAGTGTCGCTGGGGTATACTTTGGGCGATCAGGAGCATGTCATGTCCGATGTCGAGCTTGATGCTGTCGTCGCCCCGCCTGTGGAAGACCCCCTCGGCGTGCTCAGCGCCACCGCGCCTGTGGTGCGCGCCGCGCGTCTGGTGCGGCTGAGCCGGCCGGCGGTGGAGGCGCTCGCCGCGCGCTGGGCGGCCTCGCCCTGGCCCGAGCAGGCTGGCCTTGACGCGCTACACTTTGCCGACGGCACCCCGCGCACGGCCAACTGGGTGCTGCTGCTGGATGAGCTCAACTTCTGCTTCTGGGCTGATGAGCCAGGCGGGCCGCGCTGGCGTGTGGAGTGGCGCGGCCAGACGCTGGATGGCTACGCTGCGCTCGCCGCCGCGCTCACACGCGCCATCGAAGAGGGCGCGCCGCTCTGGGACGCCGCGTATCTGGCAGCGTTCGACGCCGAGACGCTGCGCCACATCCTGCGTCCTGCGCCCAACAGCCCGGAGATCCCGCTCTTCGACGCCCGGCTCGCCAACGCGCGCGAGACGGGGCGCGTGCTGCTGGAACGCTACGGCGGGCAGTTTACCAACGCCATCGAGGCGGGGGAGCGCAGTGCTCCCGCGCTGGCGCTGCTGCTGGCGCGCGACTTCCCTTCCTTCGCCGATGTCGCCACCTGGCAGGGGCGCACCGTCCCGTTCCTCAAGCGCGCGCAGATCTGCGTTGCCGACCTGCACGCCGCCTTTCATGGTGAGAGCTGGGGCGCATTCACGGACCTCGGCGACCTGACCGCCTTCGCCGACTACAAGCTGCCGCAACTCCTGCGGCGCGAGGGCGTGCTGGAATACGCCGCGTCGCTAGCCGCGCGGGTGGATTCGTACGAACCGATCAGCGCGGGCTCGGAGGAGGAGATCGAGATTCGCGCGGCGACGATCTGGGCGGTCGAGCTGCTGCGCCGTGCGCTCGCTCGCTGCGGCATCGCGCGGCCCGCCAGCGCCATAGACTTTCGCCTGTGGGCCGAGAGCCAGGCCAAGCTCCCCGGCGAGCAGCCCTACCACCGCACCCGCACGATCTATTACTGAGTCTGAGGAGTCCGCCGTCTATGGACGATGCGATCCACGATGCCGCAAGCCGCTTCTATGCCGCTGCCAACGTCGTCGTGCGCGGCGACGCCGGCCCGATGCTTGCGCTCTGGTCGTCCCGCGAGGATGTCACCTATGCCGCTCCCAATGGCGAGGTGGTGCACGGCGTGAAGTCCTTGCGCACGTACTGGGAGCGTGCCGCCGAGCTCAACCGAGCCACGCCGGGCATGGTCTCGGCGATGGGTGAAATTCTCGTGCAGCACGAACATGGCGACACTGCGTACACTGTCACTATCGAGCACCTGAGCGTCACCGAGGGGAATCAGGTGCGACGTCTGCGGGCTCGCGCCAGCCATGTCTATCGGCTGGAAGATGGCGGCTGGCGCCTGCTCCATCGTCATGCCGAGCCACCCGTGCCCGACGTCACCCCGTCTACTCATCCATCGGAAGCGGCCACATGACTCGCGGACGCGCCGAAGCGCTGCCTACCGAGACGCCACGCAGCCGCCCGCCGGCCGCGGCCGATACCATGCGCGGCCCGCGGCTTGGCCTTGGTGGCGCATTTGCCCACATGGGCGGTGGCGGCCTGCGCACTCTCGCTGGGCGCGCCGTGCTCGCGATGCTCTTGCTGGCGACGCTGCTCCGAGGTGCGCTGCTGCTGCGCGGCTGGCCCTCGCTCGATAGTGACGAGGCGGTGGTCGGCCTGATGGCACGCCACGTCCTGCACAACGGCGAGCTCCCCGACTTCTTCTGGGGCCAGTTCTATCTTGGCCCGCTTCAGGCGTACCTGGCCGCCCCGATCTTCGCCGTCTTCGGCTCGTCGCTGCTCGCGCTGCGGCTGCCCGTGCTGCTGCTCACGCTCGGCCTGCTCGCCGCCGTCTACGCGCTGGGCCGCGCCGCCTATGGCCGCGCTGTGGGGCTGCTGGCGCTGGCCTGGCTCGCGCTCGGCCCACCATTTGCGCTGATCCGCACGTTGGTCGCCGACGGCGGTCACCAGGAAATGCTGCTGCTGGCCGCGCTCGTCCTGCTCGGCGTGTGGGACCGCCTGCGACGCCCTGCCGTATCCACCGCGCTGCCGGCGGAGCGCCACGCTCGTCTGCGGCTGCTCGGCTTCTACCTCTTGCTCGGCGCGGCGATGGGCCTCGGCTTCTGGTCGGACCCGCTGATGCTGCCAGTGCTGCTGGTCGCGCTGGTCGTGCTGGCTGCCGGCCGTCCGCGCGAGCTCTTCTCGCCGGCGGGCCTCGCGCTCGTGTTGGGCGCCTGCCTCGGCGCCTTCCCGTTCCTGCTCTTTAACGTCACCACCGGCGGCGCCAGCTTCGTCCAGATCGCCCACCAGCGCCAGCTCCCAGGCGGGAGCGGCGGCTTCGTGCTCGGCGACTACCTCAACCAACTCGGTGAGACACTGGCCGTCGCGCTACCCACCATCTTCGGCAGCCCGCACGTCTGCGTCACCGAGGGCAATATCTGGAGCTGGTATCCACCCGCGCTCGGCGAGACCACCCGCGCCGTCGGCCTCTGCCAATCGGCCAACATGCTCTTTTCGCTCGGCATTCTGGCGCTCTACACCGTCGCCGCGGTGCCCATTCTGCGCGCGCTCTGGCTGTGGCTCCGCTCGATCACTGCGCGTCGCTCCACACAGAGCAGCGGCACGCCGGGTGGGAGAGCTTCGCCGCCATCCCCTCCCCGCGCACAGGGCAGGGGTTCCCCCACTGGCGGGCGAGGCGGGCCTCGCTACTACACGCAACGAGCGGAGAGAGGATCGAATGAGAGGATTGCCGCGCTCTGGCTGCGCGGCATGCTGCTCGACATCGCGCTGCTCACCCTGGCCGCCTATACTACCGGACCCGACGCCCAGCGCAACCAGTTCACCGCCGCGCGCTATCTCATCCTGCTATATCTGACGGCGCCGCTGCTCTTCGGCACGCTCTGGCAGTGGTCGGCGCCGGTCTACCGCGCCCTCGGCGCGCGCCTCGGCCCCCGCCTGCGCACCGTAATCGAGGCGGCAAAGGGCCGACGTCCGCAAGACGCCCCTATGGACAGGCGCGAGCAGGCGCGAGGGCGTCCGCAAGACGCCCCTACGAATCCCCGCGCGTTCGCTGTGGCCTCCCCTGCACCGCAGTCGCACTCCGACTCCTCCTCTCCCTCCGTGTCCTCTGCGTCCTCCTTGTTCAATCTTTCCCTCCCCTCTGCGGTGAGTGCGCTCCTCCTCGCTCTGGTCTTCGCACTGGCCGTCGTCGAGGCCGGGATGACGCTGGCCTACTCCGGCGATTCCACCCGCTTCGGCCTGCCCGCCACGCGCTCGGACCAACGTCTGATC
>DASUBU010000290.1:0-23003 GCA_035763125.1 Ktedonobacterales bacterium | reverse complement strand
CGCGATGCCGAAGTCGGTCAGCAGCGCGTGGCCGTCGGCGTCGAGCAGCACGTTCTCGGGCTTGACATCGCGGTGCACGATGCCTTGCGCATGCGCCGCCTCCAGCGCCCCGGCCACCTGGATGGCGATCCCTATCGCGTCGCTAATTGGCAGCAGCCCATCGCGCTGCATGCGGTCCCGCAGCGATTCAGGGACCAGCGGCATGACGAGGTAGAGCAGGCCGTCTTGCTCGTCGAACTCATAGACCGGCACGATATTGGGGTGCCGCAGCCGCGCGACCCGCCGCGCCTCGGAGCGGAAGCGCTCCACGTACTCAGGGTCGGCGGCCAGCGTGGCCGGCAGCACTTTGACCGCTACGTCGCGTCCCAGCGAGAGATCACGCCCCCGGTAGACCTCAGCCATGCCACCCGCGCCCAACAGCGTGATCAACTGGTAGCGGCCCAGCGTCTTCCCAACCAGGTTACCTGCGTTGCCCCGCGCCACCCGTCCTCCTCCTGCGCGCTCGCTCGCCAATCTCGTGCGCAACGGCACTCCGCAGGAGGCCTATTGTACGCATGCAGTGGCAACCTGTCAACGTCGGTGGGACGACAACCGCGCGATGGCGGAATGCCTCGCCACTAACTGAGACGACGGTGAACTGGCAGGTAACATAGCTGCGCCAGGATGGCCCCCGGCGTGGGAGTCACAACGCCCCCGGAACAGTCAGCGTCAGCGCATACATCGCCTGCGTGCCAGTGACCAGATCAGTGGCGACCAGTGATACGTGATACGAGGTGCCGGTACAGCGCATTCGCACGTTGAGCCAGTCAGTAGCGCCCGCCATCAGCGATAGGTCGGTGGGCATCACGTTGTTCTGCGAATACGAGCCGCCATTGAGCTGATACTTGAAATCGCCAGAGGGCAACGCGGGATCAGTGCTCTGCCAGGCCCACGATACCTGATGCGCACTATTGTTGGTGACGGCCAACGGCATGGTGGCGCCCCCGGTCGCGTTCGGATCCGACGTACACTCGCTGAGGAGTAAACCGTCACGCGCTAGCGTCCAGGACGCCGGTGCGATGGTGATCTGGGGCGCCACAGGGGGACCCGTGGAGGTGGGAGCGGGCGACAGCGACGGCGTAGGCGATCCCTTCGCCTTGCCGGCAGAGCCGGACGTGCTGGCCACCTGGGTTCCAGAGGCCCCCGTCGGGGCTGGCGAGCCGGGCACTGTGGCGCTGGAGGCCTCAGCGGATCCCTGCTGGCTCTGGGCCAGCGGGTTCGTCGCGGTGGGCGCTGTCGAGGCGCCGAGCCAGAGGATGCCACCGCCGACAACCACCATCAGCACCGCAGCCAGCGCAGCGACGGCGACCGTCAAGCGAGGACGTCGTCGCCCATCGGGAGCCCCACTCGCGCCGGGCCGCAGTGGCGCGCCTGAAGGCGCTGTAGCGGGCGTGACAAACGCACCTCGTGACAGGGGCCCGGTCCGCAAGGAGGTTCGCGGCGCCGGGGGCGCCAGTGGCATCTCGCGATCAGATAGCGCGTGCTGGAGGGACTGGGCCAACACCCGCGCTGAGGGGAAGCGATCCGCCGGGTTGTGGGCCAGGGCGCGCAGGACGACGGCATCCAGCGCGGGCGAGACGTCTGGATGCCATGGCGACAGCGGCAGCGGTGGCTCCGTCAGCGCTTTGGCGATGATCTCGGTGACGGTCGGCGCGGCGTGAGGGGGAGCGCCCGCCAGCAGCTCGTAGAGCACCGCGCCGAGCGCGTAGATGTCGGCACGCGCATCTACCGGTTCGCGCCGCAGCTGCTCGGGCGCCATGTAGGCCGGTGTGCCAATTGGCAAGCTTGACGCGGCGGCGCCACGGCTGACATCGCTGGCCTGCGCATCGGCCAGTGCGCGGGCGATGCCGAAATCGGCGAGCAGCGGTTTGCCGTGCACGTCCAGCAGGATGTTCTCGGGCTTGACATCGCAATGCACGATGCCCCGCGCGTGCGCGGATTCCAGCGCATTGGCGATCTGAGTAACAATCCAGGCTGCGTCGGCCATCGGCGGCAGACCAAGCCGATTGATGCGGGCATGCAGCGACTCATCGAGCAGCGGCATGACCAGATAGAACAGCTCGTCGTCTTCGCCGTAGTGATAGATGGCGACGATATTCGGGTGGTCGAGCGCGGCGACCTTGCGCGCCTCGTCGCGGAAGCGCTCGGCGTAGAGCGGATACGCGGCCAGCGCGGGCGCTAGCACCTTGATCGCCACCTCGCGATCGAGGGCCAGATCCCGGGCGCGATAGACCTCTGCCATACCGCCAGCGCCCACCAGGGATTCGAGCACAAAGCCGCCGAGCCTGCGCCCAACCAGAAATGCTGTCGTCTCGAAAGCCATGCGCCGTCCTCCACGGATCAACCTCATCCGTTGTGCGCAATGACCGTCGTAAGGAGCCTATTGTACCCGTACGCTGGCAGCCTGTCAACGCCGATAGAACGGCGTCGCCCTGCTCAGCGCCCGATTCCAGGCGTGAGGCCACGTTTCGACGCACTCGTGGAGGGGACCTTTCCGCACACAGCATCCCCCGCACCATGCGGGTGGCACGGGGGACGTTGCGCCGGCGTGGCTGCATACGCAGCGATGTCAGAGCGCTAGCGCGCGAAGGCGCCGGCCGCATCGCGCACCAGGACCACCTCAGGCGCCAGCGGCGGCTGTTGCTCGATCTCTACGAGCACCGGGCGCTTAATGGTGACGTGGATGCCGTCGAGCAGACGGCCATGGATGCGGGCTTCCAGCGTACGCACGTAGTCGAAGGCGCCGTCGAGGCGAGCGCGCAGGATCAGCTCGGCGTCAACTTCTTGCCCAGCGACCAGCCAGACGGGCTCGCCCAGCGGGACGGTGCGGCCCTCTATCCGCACACTGGCTCCAAGTGCCGGCAAGTGGTTGCCGCCGACTGCGAGCAGCACGGGCGCGCGCTCCGACGTCGGGTTGCCCAGACGAAACGGCACGCTCCATACGCGCTCGTCGGCGCCAGCCTCGATCACGTGCAGATTGCGGCCGACGAGGCAGGGGGCGGCCTGGCCGGCAACCGAGATCGTGGCGCGCACACAGCGATGCCCGCCGGCGGCTGGCGTCCAGTCGAGCGTCGCTTCGGTGATCCGCCGCGGCTCCGGAGGCAGATGGAACGGGCCGATCGGCGGCAGGTCTTCCCAGTGCACGCCGATGCCGAACTGCGCGACCCTAGCCTCGATGCGCTCGACGACCACCTCGTCGGGTCCCGGATTCATGAGTGGGAATGTGATACGCGTGACGACCCCGACACGCGGCGGGTCAGGGTTCACCGAGATACAGCCCCAGGCATAGGGCTGGCTACGCGACGGCACGGTCGGGATGATGGCTTGCATAGGAATCGCCTCCGGGGTTGGGTCGCGCGCCGGGCGAGCCGGCTGCGCAAGTATAATGTCCCGAGACCTAGCACAATGCAAGCACAACCGCATCACAATTCAGACAAGATCAGCCACTTGCGCCCGGAACGACCGCGCGCTAGACTGGCCGGCAGCCACGCGCGGTGATGCGCCGGTTCGAGTGATTCAGACGACCGTGATGGCGGCGAAGATCACCTGCTTGCGATCGGGGTCGAGGTGCGGCAGACCACCCGCGCCGGGCGGCGTCATCAGCGCAGCATCGAGGAAGTCGGCGGGCGTCTGGCCGGGGCCACTCTGCAATCGGACACCGAGTGTGTCGCGGCCGATCTCGCGACCGGTCACATACACGTCGGCGCGCAGGGCGTAGATGGTGCCAGGCTGCCAGGCGTTGAGTGGACGAAGCGCGGTGGCGGCGAAGGTGCCCACGCCGAAATATGTGCCGTCGGGGCGTGTCAGCAGCAACTGCGGCAGCGCGATGCCGGAGACCGGCGCGCTCACCCGCCAGTAGGTGGTGACGGTGATGAAGGAGCTGGCGCTGGGGCGCGTCGTGGGCGCGATGTCGTAGCCCAGTAGCTCCAGCGCAGAGCCCATGCGGGCGCTGAGCGGATGAGGGATGGACGTGCTGGCCGGCAGATCTGAGAACGAGTAGAGCGACTCCGGCAGGCCGTAGGGGTCGGCTAGGTTGAGACTCGGCCCGGCGCCGCGCGCCAGCAGCAGATACCCATCGCGCGCCGCCTCCACGTGCATCGTGTGTGATCCCAGCAGTGCGCGGACGCTGGCGAAGTAGTCGGCGGCAGTGTTGAAGGGATAGACGTTGCCGGTCAGATCCAGCAAGACGTACTGCGCGCTATCGGCGCCAAACGGGTACTGGTAGATGAAGCGGCGCTGGCTGACGTGCGGCGCCAGGTCCGACTGCGCCGAGAGGCTCGCACCGGCTGGGATGAGCCGCATCACGTCGTCGGCGAGGCGTGTGTGGGCGCTCTGTTGCGGCCAGGCAAAGCCGCGTGAGAACGGCAGATAGCCATGGCCGGCCTGCTCATGCAGACTGAAGACGAGCGTAACGGCGACCAGCCCCAACACAGCGCCATAGCGTACTCCCCCCGCCGAGGTCGCACGGGAGAGATTCGGCGCGGGCAGGTCAAGCGTCAGGCGCGTGCGTAGCCACGCACGCGCCGCGGCCAGAGGAGCAGCGGCGACGACGGCGGAGGCACGCAGGCGCGCGCCGGCATCTACAGCGGCTGGCGTGCTGGCCAGCACATGTCCTCCGCGGCGGCTCACCCAGGCCGCCAACCCGGCGAGCCAGGCGACCGACTCGACGCTGGCCAGAATCAGGATCGGGACGATCTCGGCGTTATAGTGGTAGAGTCCGGAGCGCTGCGAGGCGGAGCTGCTGAGCAGGTTGATGGCGATGGCGGGCACGGCGACCAGCAAAGTGAGTGGGCTGAGCAGGGCCAGATACGCCGAGGGCGAGAGCAGCGAGCGCAGGTAATAGATGCCGCCCGCATCGAGCACGTGCTCGCGTACCACCTGCAGCGGGTGCGTCAGCAGATAGGCGGCCACATCGAGCGGCGAGGAGCCCATGTAGGCATAGCGATCCGCTGTGGAGGAGCGGCCCAACGGACTGGCGGCGTGCATGATGGGTAGCTCGACCGCCAGCCAGCCAAGCGAGAGCGCGCAGAGCGCAAGCCCGATTTTGGGCCGGCGCTGCAGCACGATGATGCTGGCGCCAATCAAGAAGACGTCGGCGGGGATGTTCTCCTTGGTGGCAAGCGCCAGCACACAGGCCACGACCAGCCCTACAGTGTTGCGGGTGAGCATAAAGTACAGCGCGAACATCAAGAATGCCGCCGCGAGTGTGACGGCGTGGAAGTCATAGGTCACAGCGTTTTGGAGCGCGGGATAGAGCAGGTAGACGGCGGCGATACCGATACCGGCGAGCACGCTGCGCAGCCGGCGCGAGGCGATCCAGTACGCCGGGAGCGCGCCAGAGGCGACGACCAGCGCCTGCACGAGCTGCAGCGTCTTGGGCGAGGGGGCGACAAGATAGAACAGGCCAACGACGTACATGATCGGCTCGAAATGGATCGCCAGGCGCGAGACGTCGCCGAGGCAGTTGGTGTCGCTGATGGGGTTGCAGATCGTCTGGCGCAGGCCATAGCCGTGGACCAGATTCCACAGCGACTGATCCATGATGCCCATGTCTTCGGCGAAGGTCTGGTAGGCGTCGTGCTTGGCCCAGGTGAAGGCCACGAAGTAGATGACGAAGACCAGCGCAAGCAGCCCAACCGCAACCAACCCAACGCGGTTGTAGCGCGGCGCGGGCGGCAGCGTCGGGTAGCGGTCGCGCAGACGCGCAAGCACGGCTCCCAGCCGCTGTGCAAAGGGGCGTCCGGTGGACGCCTCGGCTGCCGATGCCTGGGGAGCGGAGGGGGCGGATGCCGCCGAGGCGGCGGGCGGCTCGGCCGCGCTCCCGCTCGTGGGATCCGTCGCGGCCTGGCCAGCGCCGGCCCGGCGATCCATTAGCGGGCCTCCGGCTGTGCCTGTGGCTGCACCTGCGAGGCTGCCGGCGCGGCGGGCTGCATCGGCGGCTGTGGCTGGAGCGGCGTGAGGGGCGCGCCGCGGATGAGATGCGCGCCAGCGATGCAAAGCAGCTCCGCGCCGGTGTTGAAGAGGCGCGCCAGGAAGGCAATCACCACGCCAAGGCCGGCGGCCGGCGCGAAGCCAGCGGCGACGACCAGCACGACGACGGCCGCCTCGCGGAAGCCGATGCCACTCGGCGTGATGAACGAAGCAAAGCCGATGTCCCAGGCCAGCGCGTAAATGCCCGCGGCGACGAGCACAGCGGCCAGCCCCGTCATCGGCGGCGGGGTGGAGATGACGGAACGGATCAGCAGGTAGAAGCCAGCGCCTGCGATCAGCCAGCTCAGCGCCCAGGCCAGCGTAATCAACAGCACGTCACGATAGCGCAGATCGAAGCTGACGGGCTGGCGTCCGAGCTTGCGCAGGCCGAAATTCAGCGCGCCGCGCAGCAGACGCGGCTGCAGTCCCAGCAACAGCAGCGGAACCAGGATCGCGGCAATCACGAGCGGCGAGTCGTGCGGCAGGCGTGAGAAGAGGCCGCTGGTATCGGCCCAGAACGGCAGCGAGGCGGCGAAGACGAGCACGGCAGCGGTGATCTTCGTCGCCAGCTCGACCACCATGCTGGCGAAGCCGGAGGACTTGGGCACACCGCGTTGCTCGGCCCACAAGACGCGCGTGATGACGTGCCAGACATTGCCGGGAATGTAGCGCACGAACTCGGCGCCGAGGTAGATGCGCTGGGCCGAGAGCAGATCGAGCTGGCTGCCCATGCGGCCGAGGATGGCGCGCCAGATGAACGCGTAGGAAAGCTCCTGGCCGACAAGCAAGGCGAAGGCGACAATGAAGAGACCCCATTCGACGTGCCACGTGTAGTGGCTGAGCTGCGACCAGCTCTTCCACAACGCGCCGCCAAGGAACAGCACGATCAGCGCCAGCACGACAACCTGCACGAGGCGCTTGTGACGCTTGAAGAGGCCCAGGGCGGTGGAAAGGACTCCCCCGCCTGCGCCTGCCCTGCTCTCTGCTGGGGGCGCAGCGGCGGTTAGGCCACCGTGCTGATGCTGCGGCGGCATGCCATTGGGGTCTGGCTGCATATGCGGATCCATGCTCACTCGAGCACCTGCCGGACGCTGAACTCCTCCTCGGGGCGGTAAGCGAAGTGGCGGATCATCTCGCTCTGCAAGCCGGTGAGGATGAAGCTGATGCCGAAGATCAGCAGCAGAATGCCGACGAAGAGCAGCGGGCGCTCGTGAATCGGCTGCTGCGACCCAAAGGGCAGGAAGCGGTCGGCGACCACGAAGGCGTCCACCGCCAGGCCGGCCAGCGTCAGCATAAAGCCGATCGCGCCGAAGAGGCGCAGCGGCTTGCGCAGGTAGCTCATCAGGAACAGCACCATCAGCAGATCGAGGACGCCGCGCATGAAGCGCCGGCCACCGAACTTCGACTTGCCGAACTTGCGCTTGTGATGGCGCACCTTGATCTCGGTCACGCTGAAGCCGCGCTGGTGGGCCAGCACCGGAATGAAGCGGTGCAGCTCGCCGTAGAGCTTGATGTCGTCGAGCACCTCCTTGCGGTACGCCTTGAAGCCGCAGTTGATGTCGTGCAGCTTGACGCCGGTGCTCCGCGCGACGAGGAGACGATTGAAGATGAACGAGGGCAGCGTCTTAGTGATGGGGTCGTGGCGCGGATACTTCCAGCCGCTGACCAGATCGTAGCCCTTGCCAAGCTCGTCCAGGAAGCGTGGAATCTCGGTTGGATCGTCCTGCAGGTCGGCATCCATAGTGAAGACGACGTCACCCTGGGCCTGCTTGAAGCCTGCCAGCAGGGCAGGCGTCTTGCCGAAGTTGCGCCGGAAGCGAACGGCCTTCACACGCGGGTCGAGCTCGTGCAGCGCCTGGACGACACCCCACGAGCCGTCGCGGCTTCCGTCGTCCACGAAGACGATCTCATAGGGCTGGCCGAGCTGGCGAAGCTGACCGGTGAGGGCCTCATAAAGGGGGCGTACGCTCTCTTCTTCATTGTACACCGGCACCACGATCGAGATGGCGACGCGGGTTGGCTGCGCCTGCGGGGCCGGCGCTGGGCTCAGGCCAGGAAGGGCCAAGCCGCCGCCAGCAAACTGCTGCGTTTCCTGCATAAGTGATATCCTCCCGCGGGCGATAGCGCCAGCGACCACTGCTGCTGGTCCTCAACCTCGCCATTATCATACCGCGCCGAATGGCAGTCAACGGGATTGGGACTGGCACGTAGGTCCTTCCACGTTCGGTAATTGCGCAGAAGTCGGGCCGTACCGAAGCCTCGCGGCGGCCCTCACGGCAACACGGTTTGCCAGGAGGTGCCAGCAGTGGTAGTGCGCTCGACGCCGATGGGATACGAGAGGCCAACATACGCGGTGCCGGGGTGTTGCGGATCGGCGGCGATCAGGCCGGGATGCTGCGTGGTGCCGGCAGCGGTATGCCAGGTGCCTCCGGAGTCTGTGCTGACGGAGACCGCCGTGCTGGATACCCATCAGGCATCGGAGCGCTGCTCGGCGGCCGCCCCTGCCACCGCCGCGCATATCACGCCGCATTGTAGCATAGCCGCGGAAAGGTGCCGATCAGCCTGCGCGCGGCTCAGTAGGACGCCGTGATCTTGAATTGCGCAATGATGAAATCCTTCGCCTGCTTGGGCAGCACTTTGACGGCGATGCCCCAATGGCCTGCCATCGTGAGGTCGCCTTGTCCGGTGTACGAGCCGGGCGCGGACGCGCCGATCGGCTGAAGCTGCACATTCTGCACGCCCATGTCCATGTCAAGCATGGTCGTCTGGATCAGGACTTGCGCGCCTTCGACCGGGTTGCCCTGGGCGTCACGCACGGTGGCGGTGAACGTGTTGGTACCGAAAGTGACGGGCGTGACCTTGAGCGTGATCGCGTAGCCCGACACCTGTTGCGTCTGCACGAAGGCGCCGGAGGCCGGTGGCGCCGCCTGGGCAGGCGGCGTGAGCGAGCCAGCAAACGCGGCCAGCAGGGCCACACATCCGAGAATCAGCACGCCCACCAGAGCCTCGCGGCGCAGCCAATTCTGCAGTCGGTCGGATAGCGTGTGCGTAGCCGCCGGCAGCTCGTCCGCGTCTCCGTGCCCCCCAGAAGCGGATGTGCCGGCGCTGTGTGGGCGCGTGCTCCGTGGTAGAAGCTTGCCAGTCCCCGCGACGACGGCCTCGATGGCGCGCGGCAGCGGCGAAGGATGCTCGGCCTCGGCCTCGGCATCGGCATCGGCATCGAGCGCCTGGGCCAATTGCGGCCGGATGACAAAGGCGTGGTACGCGCTGATGGCGACCATCACCAGGAAGAACTCGATCTTGACGAACAGCGTGCGGCCGTAGGACGTGGTCACGAACTGCGCCACCGAAGTCAAATGGATGGTCGTGTTGAGCGAGCCGGTGGCGGCGAGCAGGGTCGCGCTGACGATGGCCACGACGCCGAAGGCCGGCACGCCAAGCGCCAGCACGCGGGCTCGTGTGCGCGCATCCAGATCGGCGAGCGCCGGCACCAGCACCGCGCTGATGTAGAAGAGTCCCCCAACCCAGGCCGCATTCGCCAGCAGGTGCAGCAGGTCAACGCTCAGCGCGTAGGCCAGCTCGTCGTTGGGCACTGCCGCGGCGTGCCCGGAAAGCGCGAAGGCCAGCAGCAGAAGCGCCGCGAGCAACAGATCGAGTCGCCCAGACCATGAGCGCGCCCGCCAGCCCTCTGCCAGGCGCGCAGGAAGGTGGGGCACGTCGCGTAGCACGGCCAGCGCCTCGCGGCGCCAGTCGGGAATCGCAGCGGATTCGGTCCCCTGTGGGGAGCTAGTCAGCCCAGCGCTGCCGGAACTCAGTCTAGCGAGCGACTCCGCATCGCCGATTGGCTCTGCCTGGTCGCGCCAGGGGACCCAGCCGCGGGCGTTCCCAAGCAGCATCAACGCCAGCGCGGCGGCGGCCACCAACTGGCGCAGCCACCAGAACGCGCCGAAGCGACTGCCAAAAACCACCGCGCGCAGCAGCGCCGGCGAGAACGCACCGGACCAATCACCCGCGAGAGCGGCTCCCTCAGACAGGACCACGCCGACATCAACGATCAGCAGAAGACTGAGCGCGACCGGGGCAAGCCGGCCGAAGCGGATGGCGGCCCGCGCGGCAGCGGCGCGCAGCTCAGGATCGCGCGGGCAACCTGGGACCAGAATCCAGGTCTCCCAGATCACACCGCCGACCCAGAAGGCCAGCAGAAGCAGCGCCAGCCAGGTGAAAAGCGCCTGCGCGACGCCGGGCCCATCGAGTGTGCCACTTGCGGCGCCCGTCCCACCCGCGCCAGGGACGTTTCCGGTGGGCAGCACCGCCGGAATCGGCGGCACGGAGCCATCGGGCCGCGCGATACGGAAGATGTACGAGCCGCGCGCGACGTGCCCATCCTCCGCCGACTGCGACTGCCACACCACGACGTAGGTGCCGGCGGGCAGCAGCGGCAGGCTGACATCCAGCTCGCGCGCATCGGAGCTGCTGACGTGGCTATCCTTGCTGTCCACCTCGCGGTTGGCCGTGTTGACGACCACGATGCGCGAGGTGAGGCCATTGAGGCCCTCGCTGAACCAGATGCGGACGTGCGAGGGCGGGGCCTGCAAGATCGCGTCGGCGGGCGGATCGGAGCGCACCGGCAGCGCGTGTAATGGGATGGCGGGGAGACGGGCATGCGCCTGGGCGCTCGGTGTCGTACTACGTCCAGGCCCAACCGGCAGCAGAGCAAGCGCCAGCGACGCCAGAAACAGCGCGGGCAGTGCAAAGAGCCGCCAGCGGCGCAGCCCACCGCGGCGCGCTGGAGCATGTGGGATCGCGTGTGCCCGTCCGTGCATACTGATCGTCCATCCTCACCTTCGACGTCCTGCTCTTATCAAGACAGTATACGCGCGCCTGTCGCACTCGGTCCTGTCCGCGCCAACACACTCGCGTGCTGGCTGGCGGGAAGCCAGAGGCGCGCAAGAGGGCGACGTGCTCAGCGGCCGCCGGCGCCCCCGAGGGTGCGGCGGGCAAACACGACGCCGCCGGCCGCGCCGGCTGCCAGCCCCGCAATGCCGAGCAAGATGCCGAGCCAGATGGGCATGCCGCTCGATGCTGAGCCTGCCCCGGGCTGGGTGGTGGAAGTCGCCGTGGCGGCGCCGACAAAGAAGCTGTACGATCCGATATCGGGATCGCCATCATCGGCAGAGACCGTGTGCCAGACGACGAGGTAGGCCTCCGAGTCGTCGCCCTTCATCGAGACGCTCATCGCCTTGGCGTCGGTTGCCGAGACCTGCGCAGGGCCGCTGCTCACCACCTTGCCATGCGCGTCGTAGACGGTGATGCCGCTTCCATTGGGGTTGACATCCTCGAGGAAGTGGATGGTGACGATGGCAGGCGCGGTCTGGACGGTCGCGTTGGGTGCCGGAGTCGAGTGATCGGGCGTGGCATGCGCCGATGCGGTGGCGGGAACCAGCAGCGCGACGGCGAGCGCCAGCAGCCAGGCGAGTAGCAGGCCGCATGCACGGTGGCCGCGTGCGCGGGACGCCTCCGGCGAGCCGCCGCCCGCTCCCGCAATCACGAGCGATCGGTGGGGGTGCATTTGCTCATCTCCAGGGAGTAACGACGCAGCAGGACGTCCTCACGACGAATGGCAGGCAGGACGCCGCCTGGCCGCACGAGTGAGCGCAACTCAGGCAGCGCGCCGCCAACGACACACCGGCACTGCTGAGCAGACCATAGCGCAGCGCGCCCGAATCGGCCAATACTGGTCGCAGGCATCAGGCAGGGTCTTTCACAAGTCGCTCCGCGATCACCTCCCCAGCGGTGAAAACCGCGCCTGGACGGCCCGTGCCCGGTGGGGAGTCCCCTGGGCCACGAAGTCCGCCAGCGCGGACCAGGAGCACAGGCGACCATTGAAAGACACTGAGCCATCAGGTGCGAGCGCACCTTGCCAGGTGCCGGCGGATGTGCTACAGGCTCAAGTGACGCGCGATGAGGTGATGAGTGCGCACTCATGCATCATAACGGAGTGCGCGATCACCGCCATCCGTTTCGATCCGTCCAGCGTATGTCAGGCACAGGAGGTACGTGATGTCTCTGGACCGCTTCTTCGCTCAGCTGCGCTTGCGGGCAGCGGCACTGCTCGCGGCTCAGCCCCAGCGCCGGATGGTGCTCGTGACCGGCGCGGCAGCGGTCTGCATGGTCGCGCTGCTGGGCGCCCTGGTGGCAAGCGGGCGGGCGGAGACCAGCCAGCCGACACGGCCGGCAGTACCCTCCATCTTCCAGGCCGGCGGCGCGGACCTCGGAGGCATCCCCGCGCCCAACTTCAGCCTCAAGGACCAAAACGGCGCGACCGTCACGCTCGATCAATTTCGCGGCCGAGTTGTCGTCCTGACCTTCTTCGATTCGATCTGTCCTCACGCCGATTGCTCACTGATGGCGCAGTACATCAACGTCACCGGCCGCGACCTCGGCGCGCAGAGCAGCCAGTTCGGCTGGGTCGCCATCAGCGTCAATCCCTGGCACGACACGCCGGACTCCGCCTCGGCGTTCTTGCACTCGCGGCAGGTCACGCTCCCGCTCCACTATCTACTCGGCTCACCCGATCAGCTTGCTCCGGTCTGGAAGGATTACCACATGCAGGCTATCCTCCAATCCGACGGCGTGGTAATCCACACGACCGGCGTCTACGTGATTGACGCGACCGGCCGCGAGCGCGCCTTTCTGGAGGAGGGCTTTGATCCTGCCGCGCTGAGTGCCTATCTCCAGCAGTTGCGCACACAATCGGGCGTCGCGCCGGTTGGATCAGCGGCGGCCACGCCAGCCGGTACCCCCAATGGCACCGTCATCCAGTCGCAGCGTGTCGGCGGCCAGACGGTGGCGCTGACCGCCTCGCCCGCCGCGTTCGGCACCTACACGTTCACCGTGACGGTCGAGGACGCCCAGGGCGTACCTGTCCAGGGCGCTCATGTCACGATGGATCTGGCGATGCCCGATATGGCGATGGCGCCCGTCAAGGTGACACTCTCGCCGCTCTCGCCGCCGGTGCCAGGCACCTATCAGGCCCAGGGCGTGCTCTCGATGGTTGGCCGCTGGCAGGCAGTGGTGACGGTGACACCAGCAGGCGGCTCACCATTCGCGGCAACGTTTGTCTTCACAGCCCGCTATTAGCCGCACGCTGACGGCGGAGAGGGCGCAAAACGAGCGTGGCGTGCTAGAATCCTCAGCGCGGCGGCCAAACGAACCAGCGGCGGTCGCCACGATCGGCGGCGACGAGGAGAGGGGCGACGGGATGGCGATTGAAGTTGGCCTGCGCGGCGAGGCGCGGCTGGTGGTAGGCGAAGCCGAGACGGCGGCGGCCTTTGGCGCGGGTGGCGTTCGTGTCTTCGGCACACCGGTGATGATCGGCCTGATGGAGAACGCGGCCTGGCGGCTGGTCCAGCCGGAGATGGCCAAGGGCGAGACGACGGTGGGCATCCACGTGGACGTGCGGCACCTGGCGGCGACGCCGGTGGGCGACACGGTGACGGCGACCGCCGAGCTGGTGCAGATTGACGGGCGGCGGCTGGTCTTCCACGTCGAAGCGCGTGACAGCCGCCAGCTCATCGGCGAGGGCACGCACGAGCGCGCGCGGGTGCTGCTGGAGCGCTTCATGGCGCGTGTGGCAGGTGAAGAGCAACAATCATGAATCCGTGCACTCTCAGTCCCGTGCCATCACTGCGGCTGCCAGCTCCCACTGAGTCGCTGGCTACTTGGGTTGCCATGGCATTGCCCGTACTCCTTGCGCTCGCCTCGGTCGGCTTGAGGGTGCGATTCAGGCTACCCACGAGCGGACTTATCGCCGGGCTCGTATCAGCAGTCGCGCTCGAGATGTACGTGACGCTGTTCCTGGGACTGGCCTCGTCGCTGCAGAGGCGGGTGAATTTGTGGGAAGGCGCCGAGCGCGCCAGGCTTGCATCGCATGGCTGCTCACTGTCCGCACTCAACACGCAGTATGGTGCGGCACAGGCAACGGCGCTGAACCTCATGTCCATCGGCACCGGCTGCCTGTTCGCCAGTATTGCGATCACGTTCGGCTACGCACTTATCCAAGCGAGGCGGGCGTCGCGGGGCCAGGCTGGTGCCCTTTCGGCACAGGATGCGCCGACGTAGGCAGTGACCCGCGCGGGCGAATTGGCTACTTCTGCGCTTGCAGTTTCAGCCTTGTGCGATACAATACCACTGCTTCGATGCGTTACCGGAGCGCCGCGCAGAAGGCTGCCGGTCAGAAGAGGCGCGCTGTTCGCGCAAGTGGGGCGGGAGCCGGTATGTCACTCATCAATATGGCCAAACGTGAGATCAGCTGTAAAGTCGTCTACTACGGAATCGGACTGAGCGGCAAGACGACAAATCTGCATTACATCTACAAGAAGGTGGATCCGCGCGACGTAGGCGAGATGGTTTCGATCGACACGGAGACGGAGCGTACCCTCTACTTCGACCTGTTGGGGCTGAACCTCGGGCCCGTGCATGGCTTCCAGGTCCACTTTCAGCTTTACACTGTGCCGGGGCAGAAGCTCTACGAAAAGACGCGCCACTCGGTGCTGAAAGGGGCGGATTGCGTAGTCTTCGTAGCCGATTCACAGGCCAATAAGCTACAAGAGAATGTCGAGAGCTGGAACGAGCTGAATGAGCATCTTCGTCAGATGGGTCGCAATCCTGGTGAATTCCCCCTGGTGATGCAATGGAACAAGCGCGATCTGCCTAATGTGCTGCCAGTGAACGTCCTCGAGCAATATCTGAATCCCTACCGCGCGCCGAGCTTCGAGGCCATCGCGGTGAGGGGCCGCGGGGTGATCGAGAGCCTGCGCGTGGCGGTCAACTCCACGCTGCGCCGCCTCGAACGCTCATAGCTCCCCCACTCCACCACAGATGACGAAAGAGCGGAAGCACGTGTTGTGCTTCCGCTTGCTGAGGTGGAGGTGAGGGGGCTCGAACCCCTGGCCTCGACATTGCGAACGTCGCGCTCTCCCAACTGAGCTACACCCCCAGGCGCTGAGTAGTATAGCACGCCAGGGCCGCGACCGCAAGGCCGATATTGACGTTGCGGCCGATGGGCTAGGGCTCTGGCGCGGCGGTCGCGGAGGGCACCGGGGCGCCAGTGGCGGCGAGCGGTGGCACCCCCAGCGCGTGGCCAAGCAGCAGCACGCCGAAGACGACCACCGAGGCCACGCCAAGCCAGAGATAGATGCGGCGCGCCGCATGATACGAGCGCCAGAACTCCGCCTCGTCGCCCTCCGGCCGGCCGAGGTACGTTGCGCGCTCGTCCTCCGTTAGCCCTGGCACATCCGCCAACCGCTGCTCGAACTGCGCCCGCTCACGCTCGAAGCGCGTCTGACGCGACCTCATAAGGAAGTACCAGCAGAAGCCAATCAAATAGCCGCCAAAGAGCAACGCCCCCAGCGCGGCGACGAAGACACTCGCCGCCGGCTCGACAATGCTGGCAATCACCACGCCGAGCGCCAGCACCACCGTACGGTAGACGTTATCCGTTACATCGGAGGCAAGGTCCGCGAAGGCCTTGCGGACGTCGGCGGCATAGCTCGCCACGGCATCCCGCGCTTGCTGCCGGGCGGCGAAATATGTGTCAGCCTGGCGCTTGAGGTAGAGATCAAAGGTGGCCAGGGCCGCGGGCAGCGCCAGACGGGCAGCGCCAGCCAAGTCGGCGACGGTAATATGCGGGCCGGCGGGGAACTGGCGGGCGAGGCAATCACGCGCGATGTAGAGCCGGTCGGGCGTTGCGCTGGCATAGGCCCAGCCCGAAAGGCGCGAGACGGCCCCGCGTCCGCCGCCCGTATCGGGCGCTGGCAGCACGCACACACGCACTGGCTGGCCGGCGAAGCGCAGCACCAACCGCTCGTCGTCGCGGGACTGCACGGCCGTAGCAAGCTCCATCGCGGCGATCTGCTCGCGCAACGCGGCCACACGCTGGTCTATCGCTTCCAGCCCCTCTGAGCGCGTGGCGAGATCGAGCGCGACGCTGGTGAGCGCAGAGGCAGGCAGCGTCCAGATGGACTCGGCCTCGCGCAGCGCACGGGCGTCAGCGGTCTGCTGCTGGAAGGCGTGCCACCCGGCCTGCGTCAGCTCCAGCCAGGGCAGGGTGGCCAGCTCACACGCGCCGATGACCTCCAGCGCGGGGCCGACGAGCGCGCCAGCGATATCCAGCAGAAAGACGACCGCCCGGCCATCGTCACGGGCAAGCGCACTTGCCTGCCAGGCGGGAAGCTGGTCTGGCGAGAGCAGCGGCACGAAGGCATCGGCAGAGTAGAAGACGGCGACAGTCGTCACCTCCAACGCCTCGGCCGAGCCAAGGTAGCCCGGCCGGCCCGCAAGCGTCGCATGTGCGGCGGCGAGCGCCTGGGTCTTGCCGAGGGCGAGGCGCACCTGCACCTCCACCGGGCTGCCGGAGTCGCTTGCGGCGTGCTCCGCGTCGCGCAGAAAGTGGGCGAAGGCGCCCTCAGGGGCGCCTTCGGCGTGCAGAGTAACTGGTTCGGCCGGCTCAGGCAGCCCCAGGCCAGTCAACTGCAGGTCCAGCTCGAGATCAATGCCGAAGCGGGCGAACCACTTGCCGACCTCAGCGGCGGCGATCGCGGTGAGACGCTCGAAAGGGAGTCGAGTGAGGGCCTCCAGACGTTCGAGATCCTCCGCCGCGGCCAGGCGCTCGGCGTCGAGCCCAAACGCGGCCCCGATGGCCGCCAGTGTCTCGGCGTACGCTGCGAGAGGCTCAGCCGGGGAACTCGGAGCGGCGCGCGCAGGGCCGGTCGGATGCCGGCGCGAGGGACTCGACACGTCAATCACTCACTTCCCGCAGGGTCAGCGTCGAGATGGTCAGCTCGTAGCGGTTGCCGGTGCGCCGGATGCGGGTGGGATCGAGCAGTGAGGCGAAGCGGTCGGCGCGCACACGCAGGCGTGCGCCGCCGTCCAGCTCCAGCGTCACGTAGCGCAGCAACGACGAGACGACCGCACGATCCACCGAGAATTGTTCGAGGCGCGCGGGCGGCTCGCCCTCGACCAGATTGAGCGCGAGCGTCTCGGCGAGGTCGTATCGCAGCTCAGGGTGTCCGGGCAACGCGCGCTCGGCAAAGGGGGCAACTTCTACGTCCGACTGATCGAGCGCGGCACGGCGAGCGGCGTAGAATGCGAAGAGCGCCGCGGGATCGAGCGCGGCACGGTGCGCGTCGAGCCAGGCATCACACAGGTCCACGAAGCGGCGCGTGAGCCGGCGCGGTGAGGGGGCCAACGCAACGCCGAGGAACCCACGATAAAAGAACGCGGCAACCCCTGCAGCGGTCGGGCCGGCCTGCGTGTCGAGCAGCGTAATGTCGAACGATGCGCCGGGTGCGGCAGCCGTCAGCAGAGCGCACTTCTGGAGGTGGCGCTCGTCGGGCAGCAGGTTGTCGGCACGGCCGTACACTACGCGCAGGCGGCCATTCACTCGCTGGAAGGCCCGGATTGGGCGGGACTGCGGATCGAGCTTGAGCAGCGCGATATGCCGCTGTGGATCGCCGTCAGCACTGTAGATCAGCGCGGCAAGGTCGCCAGCCGAGATGGTGCGCGGCCGCATCTGGTGGAAGAGCAGCTGCGCGAGCTGCTGCGACGCTTCGACAAACGCCTGCTCGGGACCGAGCAGCGCAGCGCACAGCGCGACCACGTCGCCGTCAGACTCGGCAAAGCGGCCGGTCCAGTCAGAACGAGCAGCAGTCGCGGCAATGTACGAGGCGAATAGCTCGTGCGCCTCCGCGGTGAGCAGGCCAGCCTCTTGCGCCAGGACAAGCTGTGCGCCCTGGTTGTCGAGCTGATGCTGAATGATCGCCTCGATGCGCACCCGCCCCGACGCGCCAGGGATGGCGCCCGGCGCGCTGCTCACTACGCCTGCCTGCCCCACGCTGGCCGCTGCGCGCGCACCTGTCGCGCTGCGCGTGGTGGTCGCTGTCCGTGCCCTCACCATCCGGTCATCCCCTCCACGTCACCCGGCGTCGCGCGCTCGCGTGTAGCAGTCGCCACACAGTGTATCACTCATTTGCCTAATTCTTCTGTCGCGGCGTACAAACGGCGTTTCCGAACCCTCTCACCCTGGCATTGCGATTGCGAGATATGCGCGTGGCCGGGCAGGCTAGCCAATCAGTCCGCACTGTGCCGCCAGCAGGCGGTGCGCGCCGTAAGCAGGGTAGCATGAGAGTGTACTGCTGGGCGCTGGTCGGGCTAGGACTGGACGCGGGCCGTTACCTGCTCTGCTGTGTCTCGTCACTGCTCAGGGGAGGCATGTGACACAGTTGCGCGGCAGTGGCCCGCAGGTGGAGAGGTGGGAGTCTGTTGGAATTCGCGGTGCGCGAGTACACGCTGGTGTTCCGGCGGCTCGCCAAAGAGGAGAACGGCGCGCGTGCGCGGTGGACCGTCGCACGGCCAGCGCTCGGCACGAACAGAGTGCGGAACAGCCGGAGCGGGAGGCGCGCACGGGTAGGCATCGCACAGGTGCTCGTCGTGCCGATCTGCTCGACGCTTGCGCTCGACGAGGCCGCGTACGAAAGCTTTCTGCGCGCCAGCGGGGCGCTGGACGAGGCGATCGAGCTGCTATGCGACGTGTCGCTGGCCAATGCCACGGCGGTGGAGACTGCACGCAGGCGCATCCATGCGCTGGTCATGGCGGCCGAGGTGCAGGTAATCGTCGAGCGCCTGAGCGCCTAGCACCCCCTCTCTTCTCCCTGACCTGCCCCGCGCTTGCCAGCGCCCCTGCGAGCGCTCGCCGGCCCGCTAGCCCGCCTGCCTCCCGATGCTGGCACATCGCGCTTCAGCTTACGATGGCTGGCTGCTGGCGCCGGCCCGCAGCTTCCCCCCGTGGCCGCCATAAAGCGCGGCGCAGTGCGCGATCAGGCGGTCCAGCAGCGGCGAGGAGTCCGCGAGCCAGCCGGCGTCGCCCACGAGGATGAGCTTGCGCTGGGCGCGCGTGAGGGCCACGTTCAGCCGGCGCGGGTCGGCCAGGAAATCGGCCCGCGCGAGGGACGCTGCCGCACCGCCCGCGCGGCCGCCGAACGAGAAGAGGATAGCGCGGCGCTCGCCGCCCTGAAAGCGGTCCACGGTATCCACCATCACCGCGCACTCGCCATGCGCCGCCAACCGCTGGCGAATGAGCGCGACCTGCGCCCGATAGGGAGCGACCACGCCGATCTCCGACGCGGCCAGGCCGCCTGCGCGCAGTGCGAGCACGAGCTGGCGGATGAGGTTGGCCTGCGTGGCACTCAGCTTGCCGCCAGGCTCACGGTCCGCGGGGACATCCACGAAGACGAGCGGGCGCGCGGGGTCGAGCACGGCGCTGGCTGGATCACCCGGCGAGAGCGCAAGATCGAGCGTAGCGAACTGAGCGTCGCCATCGGCGATCAGCTGCCCATCATAGAAGGCTTCCGCCGGAAACGCGCAGATGGTGGGATGCATGCGATACTGGCGAATCAACGAGACCACCGCTGCCTCGCTCCAGCGGGCGAGCAGCATCCCAAAGAGCGAGCGGCTCAATCCGCCTTTCGCGGCCTCTTCGCTGACCACCAGTGGCGGAAGCTGCCGCTCGTCGCCCACCAGCACGAACCGGCGCGCGAAGCGCAGCGCGCCCAGTACGGCTGGCACGGTCAACTGGCTGGCCTCGTCTACGAGTACCAGGTCGAAGCGCAGCGCCTCACCGGCATCGTCGAAGCGCTCCGACGACAACATGGCGGTGGTGGCTGCGGCCAGCGGCGCGCGCAGGAATGTCTCGCGCAAGGCGGCCGGATCCACCGACTCATCCGGTGCGAGCGCCGTCGCCACACGAGCGCGGGTGCCCGGCTCCAGGCGATAGGGCTGCATGGCCGGCGCGACGGCCAGCGCGTGACCCAGCCGAATGAAGTCGTCGTAGCCGTCGGCTAGGAGTCGCGCCAGCACGTTGTCAACCGCCTGGTTGGTGAAGGCGGCGACCAACACGCGCTCGCCGCGTGCCACGGCCCGCCGCGCAATCTCAGCCACCACCCGCGTCTTGCCGGTGCCAGGCGGCCCCTGCACGCACAGGAAGTCCTCCGCGGCCAGCGCGCGAGCAATGGCGGTGCGCTGCTCGACGTTGAAGACCGCGGGCAGGTCGTCGAGCGCGGGGAGCGAGCGAAAGTGCGGCGCGCGCTCTCCGGCAACCAGCAGGCGCAATCGCGGATCGGCGTCGAGCCAGCGCCACAGATTACGCAGCGTGCGCGTGCCAACGATATCGCTGCTGTAGCGGTCGAGCGCGGCGGGACGCGCGATGCGCTCCGGCGTCCAGACCGTCACACCCGTATCGGAGAGCGCGAGGATGGTGCCGGAGACCACTTCGCCGTGGATCGGATCACCGTCGCTGAGCAGCACCTCGTCGCCCTCGCGCAGCTCCGAGCGATTCCGGCAGCGAAACGTGTACTCCCACTCGCCTGCAGGCGTGCGCAATGGCTCGCCGTCGAGTGCCAGGCCGTCCAGAGCGATGCCGGCTGCCACTCGCGCCGCACGGGGCAGCCGCCAGAGCGTCGCCGCCTGGCGCTCGGCAGCCAACGTCTCAGCCCGCAAGAGGCCGTACTGCGCGCCGAGCCACGACAAGTCGCGGGCTTCCAGCATCGGCGGCCCGCCGTCTCCCTCCTCGCCATCGGGCGGCAGCCAACCAAGGGCGGGCGATATCTGCTGGCAGGCCGGTCGCAGCGCGCAACGCGCGCACTTCTTGCCGCCGGGCGGCGGCGGCACCTCGCCGGTGACATGCGTCAACGCCAGCGCATTGCGCAGATCAAGCACACGCACAAGATCACGCAGCGTAAACGGCACGCCGTGGGTCTCGGCATGGCCAGGCGTCCCGCTATAGAGTAGTGTTGCGCCAGGGCGCGCATCGCCGTGGGGACGGAGCGCGGCGAGCAGCGTCTGGTAGCCGTAGACTTGCCAGCGATGCTCCCGCCTGGGCAACGGTCCATGCGCTGCCCCGCTCTTGAGCTCCAGCAGCGCCGCGCCGAGGCTGTCGCGGATCAGGAAGTCCAGCCGGCCCTTCAGACCGATGGGCGGACCGAGCAAGAACGTTTCAGCGCGCACGTCGGGCGCGTTGCCCCATAGACTCGCGCGCTGCTGATGGTACCAGGCTTGCAGTGCTGCCAGGTGCGGGCGTGCGTCGGCGGTCAGCGCCTCGCGCGGGATGTGATGGAATGCCAGATCGCTGGCCCGCGCGGCAATCGCCCGCGTGAGGTATACCTCCGCCGGCTCGTCGCCGCCCTTGAGCAGCTCCTTGAACGCGGCATGCACGATCGTGCCGCGCAGCGATGCGGCCGAGGGCGGCGAGGGCACCAGCCGCCGTAGCGGATACTGGCGGACACAGTATTCCGCGTTATTGAGGTCGGTAATATTGAGTAGCAGATCGGGTTCAAGCACCAGCACGCTGCCCTCGCCGGCGATCAGCGTCGACCGGTCACCGCGAGGCTGCCCACGGCGCAGATGGAAGGCGCGCAGGTGAAGCCGGCTCGCCGTCTCGGCCGGCAGCGCCGCCAGAGTCTGTGCGAACGCCCGCACCCGCGCCGGCAGCGCCAGGCGCACCTGCTCCCCGCCGGTGGTTTCGAGCAAGGCGACCGGGAAACGACCACGCTCGGCGGGCACATGCACACGCAGCAGCCGGCCATCGAGCTGGGCGACCTCACACGGCTGCGGGGCGAGCGAGCAAACGAAGCACGCCGAGACGGGCACGGTGACGCTGACTGTAGCTGCGGCGCCTTCGACGAGCGGCAGACGGCTGCTCTCGGCTGCCTCATCGCGCTGCATGCTGCCCCACCTCCGCTCTCACGCCTCATGCCGACCTGCGAGGGTAGTGTAGCGGGCGCCCGGCGCAAGCGTCAAACGCAGCCGTACCGGCACAGGTGTCCGTCCGATGGTCAGCCTTGCATTGCCCCTCGTAGCCACAGCGGCTAGACTGGAACGGAGCACCGCGAGCGGCAACAGCGATGGAGTGAGCGATGGCGCAGAGCGCCCAGACGGCGACGCGGCGAGCAATGCGCAACGTCCCCAGGGCGGCGGGATGGCGCCCGCGGCTGCTGGCCGTGGCGCCACTGGCGGTGGTCGCGCTAACGCTGCTGCTAGTTGGACGCGCCGAATACTACAAGCATGGCTACCAGGATTTGCTCGGCTTCGCGGCCCTTGGCTCAAACTACTCGCAGCACATCGGCATCACGCATGGCTTTGTGAGCGATGTCGGCTATGACGGCCAGTTCTTCTACTATCTCGCGCTCGATCCCGGCTTGGTCGTCACCTGCGCCCACACCGCCTCTACCTGCCCGCTGGACTACCAGCCCCTCGTGCGCCTGGAGCGCATCCTCTACCCGATGACGGCGCGATTGCTGGCGCTCGGCCAGCCGGGACTGATCCCGCTCAGCCTCTTGCTGGTCAACTTCCTGGCGATCCTGGTGACGGCGGCGCTGCTGGGGCGCCTGAGCGTGGAGGCGGGGGCATCGCGCTGGCTGGGTGCCGCGGCCGCGCTCTATGCCGGCGAGACGCTGGCCTTCGCGCGCGACCTGGCCGATCCCTTCGCGACGATGTGGCTGGTGCTGGCCGTCTTCCTCGCCCAGCGAGGGCGCTGGCTCTGGGCGGCGATGGCGGTGGCGGCAGCGCTGCTAGCACGCGAGCAGTTACTCCTCGTTGCCCCGCTCATCGGGCTGCCGCTGCTGGCCGAGCGGCGCTGGCGGCTACTGAGCGGCTTCGTGGCGCTCGGGCTTGGGCCGTTCGTGGCCTGGCAGCTCGTGCTGCGCGCGCTCTACGGCGTGTGGCCGCTGTTGGCCGGCGATACCCGCGCCGCAAGCGTGACTCCGCTGCCGTTCGGTGGCCTCTGGCCGCAGCGTGGGGCGGGCGATTTCAAGCTGGAGGTGCTGGTCGTCGCCGTGCCGCTGGTGGCCGGGGCGATGCTGGCCGTGTGGGCGCTGCGGCGGCAGGGATGGCGCGCAATCTTGGGCGAGCCGATCCCGGCGATGGCGCTGTGGTACGCTCTG
>DASUBU010000289.1:0-23222 GCA_035763125.1 Ktedonobacterales bacterium | reverse complement strand
GCGTTATCCCACGCGAGGTGAAACTGATCGCGACGTACGTGAATCGTCGCCGTCATCGGTCGCATGGGGCCTCCTATCGCGCTCGCGGCGTTCGCCGCCGAGGCGGTGATCGGCCCCCTGCCCGCACCTACAAGCGCAGAGGACCTCAGCCGGTTTCTCCGCTAGATATGGCAGTTCGAGAGGCCGCGCTTCGCCAGATACTGCTGGTGGTACTCCTCGGCGCGGTAGAACGGCTCTGCCGGCACGATCTGCGTGACGATCGGTCGCTTCCACTTGCCGGACTGCTCCAGCGCGGCCTTGGAGGCCTCGGCGGCTTCACGCTGCTCGGGCGTGTGATAGAAGATTACCGAGCGATACTGCGTGCCGAAGTCCGGGCCCTGGCGGTTGAGCTGCGTAGGGTTGTGGTTATTCCAGAAGACGTCGAGGAGCTGTTCGTAGCTCGCTTCGGCTGGATCGAAGGTCACTTCGACCACCTCAGCGTGGCCGGTGCGGTCGGTGCAGACGTCGCGATACGTGGGATCCGTCAACGTGCCGCCCTCATAGCCGACCGCCGTCTCCACCACGCCCGGCACCTGCCGGAATGTCTCCTCTACCCCCCAGAAGCAGCCCGCACCAAACGTCGCCTTCTGCAGCGTCTTCACCTTCTCGATATTGGTCTCAGCGCTCATTCTGCATATCCTTTCGCGGTCGGGCGGATGCAAGCGATTATCGCCCATCATTGATCTCATTGGTCGCCACGATGTTGTGCGCCCTCTATATAGTACGCCAAGAGATGCGGCACGTTACACGCCAAGTGTGTGCCGGCGCATGCGCGGACGCGAGCGGCCTACTCCGCTTACTCCGCGCGCAGCCCAGCCAGCAGCAGGCGCACGGATGCCTCGACCTGCTCCGTCCAGTCCGCCGCGCTCGCGTCCACGACAGCCAGCAGCGCCAGCCCCTCATAGAGACCGGTGAGCGTCGTGGCCACCTCCGTGGCATTCCCCAGCCGGAGCTCACCGCGATCCATGCCATCCTGGACTAGCTCGGCCAGCGCCGTGCGATACTCCGCAAAGTAGACCTTGAGATAGTCGCGGACAACCTTCTGCCGCGCCGCGATGGCGTAGAACTCCCAGGCGAGCGAGACCACCGCCGTCATGCGTCGCATCTCGACAGCCAGATGGCGGCTGTAAGCAATCAACCGCTCAGAGACGGTACCCTCTTGCTCGCGCAGCTTGCGCAGATCGCGCATGCCGAGCTTGAAGAACTGGTGCATCAACGCGGCAATGATCGCGTCTTTGCTCTTGTAATACAGATAGAGCGCGCCTTTGCTCAGGCCGGACCGCTCGGCGATGTCGTCCATGCGCGCCTCGTGGAAGCCGCGCTCGGCGAAGACCGCCGTGGCGGCGTCCAGGATCTGGCTGCGGCGCTCCTCGCTCACATCGGGGCGTGGCATGGCATCCGCTCCTCCCGCCTCCCATCTCTGCCGACAATCCATTGTAGCCCGGCAGAGAGACCGGCGCCAGACACCGTCGCATACGCTGCCCACGGCCTAGCGTCGCTCCAGCAGCAGCGGCACTCCGCCGCGCGGCCGCAGCGTGATCAGCGGCTCCGGTTCGACCGGCCGGTCACTTGTCAGGCGTAGGCGATAGCGTTGGGCCACCGTGACGAGGACGAGATGCGCCTCCATCCGCGCGCGTGTTGCTTCGATGGCCGCCCCGACATCCATCGGCCCCGGCGAGGTCTGGCGTCAGGTCAGGATCCCCGTATCCCAGGTCGGCGCGTTGGTCGGCTCCGTCATGAAGGCCCAGACCTCCGCGACCGGGCATTCGACGATGATGTCGTTGGTGTACTCCGCCATGCCAGCCGCCTTTCCCATGCGCCCTACCTGCACTATGCCCATTACGCCTCTACTTTGCTGCCGCGAGCTGGCGAGACGTGAGCCGCCCGCGCGCATTCCAGGCGCGCGTGCGCCGCCAGAAGATCGCAAGCCCCAGCAGACTAAAGCCGGCGACCCAGGCGAGCGACAGCAGCACCATCGAGAACGGCAACTGCTCGGCGAAGCCGCCGGCGACGGCGAGCTGTATTGGGCCGTGAGCGGGAAAGAAGTGCAGGAAATCCTTGTTCCCCGCCGGGTTCTCGACCGGAATCTGGAAAGCGGTGTCAAGCAGGCCGACCATGATAATCAGGAAGAAGCCGGCCAGCTCGCTCTGCACCAGCACGCCCAGCAGCAGCCCAAAGGCGCCGTAGACCAGCGCGACGAGAAAGTAGCCCAGCCAGACCAGCACAAGGCTCTCCGGCCGCCAGAACGCCAGCAGCACGAGCGTCGAGTAGGCCGACACCGCCAGCGCGACGCCGGCCAGCGCGGTCAGCTTGGCGGCCAGCAAGACGGGCTGGTGCAGCCCGCAGAGCACCAGCCGGCGATCGAATGCGGCGCCTTTGCGGGTGGCGGCGAAGATCGTGAAGCCGCAGATCAGCGCGATGGCATTAGCCCCGGAGGTGAGTACCGTCACATTGTGGGCATCCACCGTCAGGAACTGCCCCGTCGCGCTGAGCTTGAAGGCGGCGGGTCCGCGCTCGATGGCCGCGCCGAGCAGAAAATACCACACCGGCAAGAAGACCGCGAGCAGCCCCAGCGCGAGCCGGTTGCGCGCCTGCTCGATCAAGGTGTAGCGGGTAGCGGCGAGATAGGCGCTCATCGTCATCTCCTTATCGGCTGGCGACCGGTACGACGTCGGCTTGCAGCAAGCCATCGCGCAGCGTGTAGAGCTGGTCGAAGCGGTCGCGGTCGAAGACCAGATGCGAGATGACGAGTACGGCGCGACCGCGGTCGCGCAGCTCAGCCGCCAGATCCCAGAAGCGTAGGTAGGTCTCCCAGTCGAAGCCCTGGTAGGGCTCGTCGAGTAGCAGCACGGTGGGATCGTGCATCAGCGCCAGCGTGAGGTTGAGCTTCTGCTTGGTGCCGCCGCTCAGCGTGCCAACGGTGGACCGGAGATACCGCTCGTAGCCCAGCCGCGCGACCAGCTCGTGAGCGCGCTCGAGACCGGCGATGCCGTAGGCGGCACGGAAGTAGTCGAGGTGCTGTTCGACGGTCAGCTCGTCGTTCAGGACGACCGCCTGCGGGCAGTAGCCGAGCGCGCCGCGCAGCACCACCGACCCGCCGGAGGGACGCAGCTCGCCCGCCAGAATCTTGAGCAATGTTGATTTGCCGGCGCCGTTCTCGCCGACGATGCCAGCAAGTTGGCCGGGTGCGAGATCGAAGCTGACGCCGCGCAGCACGCGGCGGCGGCCAAAGGAGCGTGTGAGGTCGCGTGCCTGGAGCAGGAGGTCAGCGGGCATAGGAAGCCCCTTCCACGTGGCGCTGGCGCGGCCTGCGTCGCGCGTCTAGCGCCTGGGCAATACGCCATCTTCCGGGGCCAGCGGGCCGCGCGCACCGTCCGCCGGCATTGGTAACTGACCGGTCAGTCACTAATGCGAGTGTAGCCGAAGAACGGGCGACTGTCAAGAGCTTCGCGACGCGAGATAGCGCGACACACGGCGCATGTCACCATCCGCCGCTCCCGCCCCGTTGCGGGTTAGAGGGCAGCTATGGTATACTCTCGTTCGTCTAATACTTGTGAGATCACGAAGGGTCTGCTCACAGGCGGGTGAGCGGGCAGGTTGCGTTGGGATGGTTCGCCCACATGCCCACTGGCGGACACTCCACTTCTTCCCGACGTGGGCCACGAGCCAGACAAACGACTCACCCACTCAGCACGTGCCGGCACCTGCACGCGGGATGGACACGCGCACGAGTGGGGCAATCCAAGGTTGAGAAGCCATCAGGAGCGCCGGCGCGCGCTCCGCAACCCAACACCAACAAAGGAGGAGGCCGGCTCCCCCCGATGCGTGAGATGTGAGTGAGTAGGGACGGGAGCGCGGCTCGCACGCATGACATTGCAGATCGACGAAAAGGCGAACATCATTGGCCAGTACCAGCAGCACGAAGGAGACACGGGCTCGGCGGAGGTACAGATTGCCCTGCTGACCCGGCGCATTCAGGATCTGACCGGCCACCTGGCCGAGCACAAGCACGACAACCACTCGCGCCGCGGCCTCTTGAAGATGGTGGGCCAGCGCCGTCGCATGCTGAAGTACCTGAACCGCACCAACCCCGAGCGCTACCGCGAGCTCATCGCCTCGCTCGGCCTGCGCCGGTAGCCGCGCCATCACGTGCCGTCCGGATCATCGTCGCACGTGCGAGCCGCAACCGTTCCGCACTCCGCCTGTGCTGGATGGTCGGGCTCGCACGTGCGCTTATACACACGCACGAATCGCCGCACGCCACTCCGGCCGCACGCGTTCGGCGGTACAGCGGATGTCTGGCAGCGCACAGCCGCCAACTGGCATCGGTGCGGAGGTACCGATGCCGCCCATTCCCATTACAGCCGTAGACCGGCACGGCGGACCCTAGCAGAGACGTATAGCGGGCCGCCGGGAGAATACCTATGATGCCACAAACCCATACCGTTGAGATTATCCTCAACGGGCGCACGCTCAGTATCGAAACCGGGCGTGTCGCCGAACAGGCTGGCGGCGCCGTCATCTGCCGCTACGGCGAGACGGTCCTGCTCGCCACTGCCACCAGCAGTGCCGCCCCGCGCGAGGGCATTGACTTCCTGCCGCTGACGGTGGACGTCGAAGAGCGCCTCTACGCCGCCGGCAAGATCCCTGGCGGCTTCATCAAGCGCGAGGGCCGCCCCACCGAACACTCCATCCTGGCCTCACGACTGGTGGATCGCCCGATTCGCCCGCTCTTCCCCAAGGGCTACCGCAACGACGTCCAGGTCGTCATCACCGTGCTCTCGGTGGACATGGAGAACGACGCGGACATCCTCGGCGTGGTCGGCGCTTCGGCCGCGCTCTCGATCTCCGATGTCCCCTGGGCCGGACCGGTAGGCGCGGTGCGCGTCGGCTACATTGACGGCCAGATCGTCGTCAATCCGCTCGCTTCGCAGATGGCCGAGAGCGCGCTGGATCTGGCGCTGGCGGGCACTGAGGATGCCGTGGTGATGGTCGAGGCGGGCGCCAAGGAGCTGCCCGAGGAGACGATGGTCGAGGCCATCAAGCAGGGCCACGAGGTCATCAAGCAGCTCTGCCAGCTTCAGCAGCAGCTCGTCTCGCAGGCCGGCAAGCCCAAGCGGTCCTTCATGGCGCCCGCGCCCGATGCCGAGCTCGAGCAGGCCGTCGCCACCTTCGTCTCGTCTCGCTTCCCTGGCGCCTTTGGCCAGAAGACCAAGGCCGAGCGCGAGACGGCGGTCGCCGAGATCCAGCGCGCCATGCTCGACGAGCTTGGCCCGAAGTGGCCCGACAAGCTCAAGGAGCTGGGCAACGCCTTCGACAAGGAAGAGAAGAAGTTCGTCCGCCAGCAGATCCTCGAGAAGGGTATCCGCCCCGACGGCCGCGGACCGACCGACATCCGCCCGATCTGGTGTCAGGTGGGTGTACTGCCGCGCCCCCACGGCTCGGCCATCTTCACGCGCGGCCAGACCCAGGTGCTGAGCATCGTCACCCTCGGCTCGCCGGGTGAGGAGCAGATGCTCGACGGGCTGGGCCTCGAAGAGAGCAAACGCTACATCCACCACTACAACTTCCCCTCGTTCAGCGTCGGCGAGACCCGCCCCTCCCGCGGCCCCGGCCGCCGTGAGATTGGCCACGGCGCGCTGGCCGAGCGCGCGCTGCTGCCGGTGCTGCCGAGCAAGGAAGAATTCCCGTACACGATTCGCGTGGTCTCCGAGGTGCTCAGCTCCAACGGTTCGACCTCGATGGGTTCGACCTGCGGCAGCACGCTCGCACTGATGGATGCCGGCGTGCCGCTGAGAGCGCCGGTAGCCGGCGTGGCGATGGGCCTGATCACCGCTTCGGGCGAGACGCTGGACAAGTACGCGATCCTCAGCGACATCCAGGGCCTCGAGGACGCGATGGGCGACATGGACTTCAAGGTCGCCGGCACCGCCGACGGCATCACCGCGCTCCAGATGGACATCAAGATCAAGGGCTTGACGCCCGAGGTGCTGGCGCAGGCGATGGCGCAGGCCAAAGTCGGCCGCATGTTCATCATGGATCGCATGCTGGATACGCTGGGCGAGCCGCGCGAGCAGCTTTCGCCCTATGCGCCGCAGATCCAGTCGGTCCGCATCAATACCGACAAGATCGGCCTCGTGATCGGCCCCGGCGGCAAGACCATCCGCCGTATCCAGGACGAGTCTGGCGCCAAGATTGACATTGACGACGACGGCACCGTCCACATCTCGGCAACCAGCGGCGAGGGCATGCAGCGCGCGATGGAGGCCATCCGCGCCCTCACCGAGGAGGTGGAGCTTGGCAAAATCTATACGGGCGTCGTCCGCCGTCTGGTAGACTTCGGCGCCTTCGTGGAGGTCTTGCCCGGCAAGGAGGGGCTCGTTCGCCTCTCGCAGCTCGCCGATTACCCCGTCACCCGCCCTGAGGATGTCGTCGCGGTTGGCGACGAGATCACGGTGATGGTGATCGAAGTTGATCCGCAGGGGCGCGTCAACCTCTCGCGTAAGGCGGCCCTTAGCGGCGAGATGCCAAGCGCCGATGAGCTGGAGGCAGAGCGCGCCACGCGCGGGCGAGGGCCCGGTGGCCCGCGCGGCTTCGGCGGTGGCGGCGGCGGTGGCTATGGCGGCCCGCGTGGCGGCGGCTACGGTGGTCAGCGCGGCGGTCCCGGCGGCGGTCCCGGCGGCCCGCGTGGCGGCCCACCGCAAGGTGGCCGGGGTCGCCCTGGGCGCCCCTACTAGCCGATGGCCGCCTGCGGGCGGGTGGCAGGCGCAAGCGGGCGGAGGGTTGCTACTCTCCGCCCGTGTGCTATCCTTGTCATGCCGAGCGTAGCGCAGCGCAGCATCTCCGGCTGAACGCCTCGCGCGGAGAACGGAATACAGTAAGGGTGCTCGCTGGGCGTCCAGCGCATGTGGATCGCCGTCCATTTCGGAGGGGCATCGGGTGGACGCCCTTCCCTGGGCGATAGATTGGTGAGCGAGGGGAGCGACAGGAGGGCGCGGCATGACGACCGAGGAAGTCCTCGAACAGGTGGCGGCGGAGGTGCGGGTCTGCACCAAGTGCGACCTCTATAAAGGCACCAAGCATGGGGTGCCGGGCGAGGGCCATCCGCACGCTGAGGTAATGTTCATCGGCGAGGCGCCGGGCGGGCGCGAGGATGCGCTCGGCCGCCCGTTCGTCGGCCCTGCCGGCCAGTTCTTGAACGAGCTGCTCGCCGCCGCTGGCCTGGATCGCTCGACCGCCTTCATCACCAACGTCGTCAAGCACCGCCCACCCGACAACCGCGACCCGCTGCCCGAAGAGATCAAGGCGTGCTCCGGCTATCTGGATCGGCAGATCGCGGCGATCAATCCCAAGGTAATCGTCACGCTGGGGCGCTACTCGATGGCTCGCTTCTTCCCCGACGCCAAGATCAGCCGCATCCACGGCCAGGCCAAGGTCATCGGCGGGCGCGTCGTGCTGGCCATGTATCACCCGGCCGCCGCGCTGCACCAGATGGCCCTCAAACAGACGCTGATTGACGACTTCACGCGCGCCATTCCTGCCGCGTTGGCCGAGGCCAACAGGTTGGCCACCGCGGGCAAGCTCGCCAGTCAGCAGCCGGCGCAGGAGCAGAAGTCGGACGACGAAGATGAGGCCCCGCCACAGCAGATGTCGTTGTTTTAGCGCCCGTCCGCTGTCCCGGCGCCGAGCGTGCGTAGGATGGCGTCGGCCAGCGCCTCCGCTTCGCTGGCGCCCTCGCCGTCAATGGGCGCCTGATCCGCGACGCGCGTCAGCCGGCAAACGTGGCGCAGCGCCGGCAGGCTCGCGCCGAGCGCGATCCCTGGCGCCTCGCCGGTTGCTACGCGGTAGCCGCGTGCGCGTAGCCACGTCTTGAGCTGCCCGATTGTCGGCACGATCAGGCAGTCGCGCGCCGATACGCGCGCCGCGGGCCACTTCCCACTGGCGTCCACCAATCCCACCAGCCCCGCCTCCGGCCAGGCGCCTGTCACCAGCCACAAACCCGCCTGCGTCTCGCTGACATGCTCCGCGCCCAGCACAGTGCACCAGTCTCCGATCTGCGGCGCCCACGCGAAGCCCGCCGCCGCCAGCCGCCGTGCCGTTACGGGCGTCACCATCTCCTCGCGCATGGGGGCCTCCGATCTCGCCAGGCCCGCCCGCCTTCTTCTGCGGTTGACGGGCGGCTCAGCGTATCACCAGGAAATAGCCCAGCCAGGCGAGCGACGTCAGATAGCCCAGCGCGAGGCCCCACTGTGCCCGCCGCTTCAGCCGCTCTGGAGTCCAAACAGGATCGGCCCGGCGGAGCGCCAGGTGGCCGCAGATGATCGCCGGTACGCCTGCCACCAGAGGGAGCAAGATGCCCAGTAGCCCCAGCACCAGTGATGCGGTCCCCAGCCGATGGACGCCCTGGGCGGTGCGCTGCGTCGCCAGCGATCCGCCGGCCGCGCCGCGCACCAGAGCGGGAGCACCATTGCCGAGCGCCGAGTATGGTGCGGGCGCCTGACTGGCCGCGCTCGACGGATACGACACCAGCGGCATGCTGGGCGCCGAGGCCGCGGGAGAGGATGCGCCGCTCGCCGTCATCGGACCGGCCGTGCGCCGCGGGGCCATCTGCGGGGAGATAGCGAGAGCTGCGGGCGCCTTCGCCTGTCCGGCTGCGGCCACCGCTGGAGGGCGAGGATTGGGTGGCATGGCAGAGGGTGCGGCATGGGCCGCCGCGCTCGTACTGGTGCTGGAGGGACCAGCGACGCGCCTGGCGCTAGTGGGAATCGCCATCGGCGGCGCGGGTCGTGGCGCTGCGGACACGACGGGCGCTGTCGCGCCCAACGGCCCGAGCGTGATCGTCTGCACGCGCTGGGCGGTGACAGCCATCGCACGTGCCGCCGGCTCGACGGCATAGTACGGCCAGGGCAAGCGATCGTTGTGCTCCGGAACCGGCAGCTTCGCCACCTGCTTGCCTACCAACGATCCCCCCGAAGGCGCCCCCATCAGACCCCTCGCCTTTCTCTTTCCGGCCGCGCCTAGCGCACCCGCCGCAGCTCCACAAATGCTTTGCGCGCATGATCCGATGCACCAAGCAGCAGCTCGGTGCCGTGCTTGAGCGGCGCGCGGCTGCCCACCGCCACCGGCTGCCACTGCACTTGCGTGCCGCTGCCGATCCCGAGCTGGAGCTGTGGCAGCGCCAGATTCTCGACGTACCACTCGCGCTGGGCGGCATCGAAGCGCAGCAGCGCCACCGGCCGTGTGTCAGGCGGCTTGCCCGAGCCATCCGGCGACGACTTCAGCGTCGTGTCGGCGTGCCAACCATACAGCGGCCGCTCCGGCCAGCCCACCACGTAGCGCGGATACTGGCCCTCGTTGGCGAAGGTGAGCTTGCCGTGCAGCTGGCGCGGCGACTGGAGCTTGACGAAGGGCAGCCGGTCGGGGAAGTCCGCATAGCTCTTGCAGATCGGGCACTGCAGCGGCCGGCCGTCGCGGGCGACGAAGAACTTGAACTCGCACTTGCCGTTAGGGCAGGGCACCAGATGGTCGAGTAGCTCGATCAGCGCTTCTTCCCAGCGATTAGGCAGCGGGCGCTTCGCCGGGGTGTGCAGCCCATCCACGAACGCCTGCCGGAAGAGGTCGGCCATGCGCGGCGTCAGCACATCGTCGGCGGTGAATTGCAGCTTCTGCGGCCGGTTTGAGTGGTCAACCGGATGCTCGATGTAGAGCGCCCGCTCGCCCAGCATCAGCAGGTCGTCGAGGTCCGCCTGCGCCGCGTGCTGCTTGGGGCCCTTGAGGGGATGGCGGTAGAGCAGCCAGCGATAGAGCAGCACCGCCAGCGCGTGCAGATCGGTTTGCGTCGTCGGCGTGGCCTTGCCCGCCACGATCTCCGGCGCCATGTAGTCCGGGGTGCCATCTACGTCCGCCGCCAACACCCCTGGCACCACCAGACTGTCGCAGTCCAAGATCGTCAGCCGCCCGCTGAAAGGGTCCACCATTAGGTTCTTCTCGGAGAGGTCGGAGTGGCACAGGCCGCGCTGCTGCAAGCGCCACATCGCCCGTGCCAGCTTCACCCCACTGGCTACGCGCCCCAGCCACCAGCCGCGTTTGTCGGCCGGCAGCCGTGCCGATGACACGCGATAGAAGTAGCTGTCCATGCGGGTCAGGCCATCCACTCTCCTCATGCGCACGCCCAAACTCGGCGTGGTCGCTCGCTTATCTGGCCAACTGTAGAGATCGTTCCAATAGGGATCGTTGCCGACGACGTTGTAGTCGCCGATGATCTTGTCCACCTGCTGCACGCGTGCCGCCACACGGTTGGGCGCGAGATTGGTGAAGAGCTTGAGGACGTGCTGGTTATCTTTGGAATAGTGCAGCGCACCCTGGCCGCCGCGCGCGAAGGGCATATCCTCATACTGCTGGCGGGTGCCGTCGCTGAAGACTACTTCCATGGGGCCATGCCTTGCTTGTAGATGCAGACCAGCGAGCGGTCGTCGAACGAGGCTTGTCGCTCATAGCCCAGCAGATCGTTGAGCTCCTCCGCCGCCCTGGCTGGATCTTTCTCGCCGAGTGCCGCCTGGAACATCGGCTTCTCCAGCCGCTCGAGGTTATCTTCCAGTGGCACGAAGTCGTCCGAGATGCCATCGGTCATCGCCAGGCAATAGACGATGCTGCTGCCGATCAGCCGGGCCTTGACGCGCCGCGCCCAATCCTCGTCGGTGTTGGGCACATCCGTCAGGAAAGTCGTCTCGTTGCCCTGCGGACCGGTATCCGGCTCCGAAAGCCACTCCAGCTTCGTCTCATCGCCGTCGATCATGCGCACCACCACCGCGCCGTCGCCCACCTGCCCGCCAGCCACCAGATGCACGCCATTGGGGAACTCGCGATGCAACACCAGCAGCAGCGTCGTCCGCAGGTCCTTCACTGTCACGGTGACGCCCGATTGCTTGCGCTCTTCCTCCTCCTGCAGCCGCTGCGCCTCCTCGTGCAAGGCATCGAAGGCGGTGCGCAGGCCGTGCTCGACCACCCGTTGGACCTTCGCCTCATGGCTGCCTGGCTCGCCCGCCATCTTCGGGAGTCCGCGCTGCATCGCCTCGATCGCGGTCCGTACGGCCAGAGCTGCGCCAAGCCGCGCCAGCTTGTACGATCCGCCGCCGTCGGCGACGGCCGCCAGGTGCCACTTGCCGTCCACCATCTCGGCCGCGATGGCGTCTTCGCGATACTTGCCGTCCTGCAGGTGCCCACGACCGATGCGGCTGCTGCCGACGATGGCCCAGCCCTTCTCGGCCAGCTTCACCTGATCGAAATCAGCCACCTCCTCAAAGCCATCTTTCTTGCGTTCCTTCGTTATCCAGGCCGCCGCCTCGACGCGCTGGCCGTAGCCGACGATGGTGCCGCCAGGAACGGCGGGCACCGGCGGAGGCGTCTCGGCTGGCGTAGGAGTGCTCTCGCCACCAGGCGTAGCGTCGTCACCTGTGACATCGGGCGACTTTTCTCCCAAGCTGCCAGCCATATTACCCGAATCACTTGGCCCCACATAGGCCGCCGAGGCCTGACCATTCGGCGAGGCAGGGACCGCCAATGGCGCCAGCGCCAATCCAGACTGCGGCTGGTGACGCGGAAAGAGGCGTTCGAATCCGCTCACAGACAGCTTCACCAGGTGATAGAACTCGTAGGCTACCATGCCCAGTGCAACCAGCATGATGATGCCGATCGTGAATACCAGTGCGTGAAGAGTACGATCACTCTCTCTCAGCGCTGCTACGAGACCGAATGGCAATAGCAGTCCGAAGCTCGTCACGCATACGATGGACGACAATGCGATCGTCATCAAGCTCCAGGGCAAGTCGCCGCGAGACGGAGCGGCCTGCGCAGTGGTGGACGGGGCCGCGAAGCGCTTGGCAAACGGCACGCCACGCTTCATCGCCGGTGTGCCCGTCGGCGTGGCATGAACCGCCTGAACAGCCGGCGGTTGCTGTGGAGGAACCGCGGTGCGTATCGGCGCGGTGCCCTGCACAGCCGCCATCTGCGGAGCGGTGACCTGGGCCTGCGCCGGGGCACCCGGAGTATAGGCGTTGGGCATGGATGGAACAGGCGGCATCTGCAGGGGCGCCGGAACAAGTGCCTGCGCCGGCACTTGCGGGAGCGGCGGTAGCTGTGGCTGCGCGGACGACTGGGTGGGCGCCGGCGGCGGTGGTGCGGGCGATGGAACAACAGATGGCGTGGCGGAGCGCACAGGGGCCGCTGCAGGCAGCGGTGGTGAGGGTTCAGCCGCTATGGAGCGCACAGGGGACGCTTGCATGGGCCCGAGCGGCGGTGGCGCCGGCTGCCCACTTCCAGCCGCGCCGGCCGGAGATGGCGTCGGCGCCGGGCCGCTTACCGCTTGGCCGGCAGAGCCAAGCGGTGACCCGCTCGCCGGTCCCCCCGCGGGTGCGCTCGGCGGCTGTTGGATGGGGGCACCAGCCGCGCCCGGCTGAGGCGCTTGCGTCGAGGGATGCCGGAAGTCCGCCGGCCCACTCTGCCGCAAAGCGCCCGGCGGCGCGCCCGGTGCCGGCAGGGTCGGCTGGTCGTCCTGGCCCAAGGGGCCAGGCGTGGGCGTGGGCGTCGAATGGGGACCACTCATGCTGCCTCTCCCCCTCTCAACGGGACCGGCGCGAACGATCTGCCAACCGCTACAGCTCGAACTGGATGCCTGGCGGCGGCGGCGGGGCTTGCACGTTCTGCGCGGCGCCCTGCGCGGCCTTGCTGGCCGTCTGCACCGACTGCGACACCCACTGGAAGAAGGCGCGCAGGTTGTCGCCGGTCACGTTCTCCATCTTCAGCACCTCATTGGTGACCTGCTTGAGCATGGCGCTATCAGCGTCATTGCCGATCGCCAGCGCGATGATGTTGGCGGCTTTATTGGTCGTGCGCAACTTCAGCTTGCCGGCCTCGGCATCCCAGGTATCCGTCGGCTGGCCGTCGGTGAGGATGAAGACCAGCGGCTTGTAGTCGCCCTTCTTGCCCGGCTGGTTGATGATCAGATCGCTGTCGAGCGATTGATTCAGCAGGCTCAACGCGGAGCCCAGCGCCGTCTGGCCGTTGGCAGTGAGCTGCGGCGGGGTGAACTGCGCGATGGGCACCAGGTCCATCTGATACGCGCTGCTGGCGAACGGAATAATGCTGATGTAGACCGTATCAGCGCTGCGCGGGTCGGCCATCAGCTCCTGATAGAGCATCTGCACGCCAGTGTTGACCTGCTGGATCTTGACGCCCGACATCGAAGAGGAGCAGTCCAGCAGCAAATAGACCGGCAGGCGCCGGTTCTGTGTGCCATCCCATTCAATCGCCACACCAAAGCTCCCTTCCCAATTCTCCCGCTCATCTCGCGCGCCTCGCGCGCCGGCTTGGCGCCGCCCTCGTGAACGGCTCCGCTTCCGCGATAGTATCGCACACCAGCCACTCGTTGTGCAGCGCACTGCGAGCGGCCATCTATTCATCCGTTCAACTCGCTGATCTGCCTCCTTCGCCGGGTCGTGTCGCATCTCCTCGCCGGTGGCCGGCATGCGTCAGATACTTGCCAGCAGTGCGGCGATTGTAGCAACAGGATACGCGCATCGCAATCGCCAGTATGCGCTACGGCCGCCGCGGCCGTAGCGGCGATAGAAGGATTTCCCATGCCACTCGCACGGCAATCAGGATGAGGATCGCCTTGCCCACATCACGTAGATCCGCGGTCAGCGCGGGCAGACCGCCAAGCACGATGTCTTGCACCCCCACGCTCGCGCCTTGCACCAGTGCAATGCCGGCCGCCGCCAGCGCGGCCGCGTTGAAGCTCACCAGCGCCAACAGCAGCACCGCCCCCAGCGCGATCGCCCAATGCCAGTCCGCCAGCCACCAGTGCCGCGCCGGCCAGACGCCGTATACCGCCGATGCGGCCAGGAGGCCCAACACCGCGCCGTAGATCGGCGCCCGCAGCAGGCGCGTCGGCAGTGGCACCCTCGGCGCGGCGTCCGAACGCGGACGCTTGTCTGGCGGCTGTGTCGAGCGTGTCCCGTGGCCCTGCCACCACACAGCGAGCACCCGCGCATCGTTTACCACGAGCCTCGGCCACTGCGTATTGGCGCTCGGTGGTCCAGCGGCCCCGGGCAATGGAATCATCTGGTCACTCATCGGTCTTATACACCTGCCGCATCTCGACCTCAATGCACCGGCCATCCTGGGAGGCCAACAGCAGCCGAAGATCGTCTCTCAGCTCGATGTAACTGCCCGACGGAACAGGCTGCCACTGAGGCACGTCGGGATCGCTCCCGGCATCCACTGACATCTCAGGCAGGCGCCGATTCTCCAACAGCCACATCCCCGCCGAATCGTCGTACCGCACCACTGCTACCGGGTCGCTATCTGCCGGCGGCTGAGTCGAGTCCGGCACCGCCTTCAGCGAGCGATACGCGTGCCAGCCGAAGATCGGCCGCTCGCGCCAGCCGACGATGAAGTGTGGGAAACGCCGATCCTCGTCCTCGAACTCGATGCCGCCGTTCCCATCTGGCACGGGCACTTTCAGCCGCAGCAGCGGAAGCTTCCCCGGAATCTCGGCCCAAGCGAAACACAGTGGGCAGCGCAGCTCTTCGACGTCGGAGGCGGCGAAGTATTTGAGCATGCACCGCGGATTCGAACAGGGGATGATGCGGTCGTACATCTCGATCAAGGCATGCTCCCAGCGCGCCGGAAGCGGCCGCCCCGCCGGGTTGTGCAACTGCGTGACGAACGCCTCGTGGAAAAGCTGCGCGAGCAGCGGCGTCAGCGCGCTCACGATGCGGGTCTCGCCAAGGCGGCGCCCCTCGTTCTCGATGGTGCCTGCGGTCAGCTGCATCTTCGACATGTTGGCCGGGCGGTTGGAGCGGTCGAAGGGATGCTCACAGTAGAGCGCGCGCTTGCCATAGCGAAGCGCGTCGTCTTTGGCTTGGTCAGGATCATGAACCAGCCTGCCATCGAGAGGATGGCGGAAGAGCAGCCACTGATACAACAGCACTGCCAGGGAGTGACGGTCCGACTCAACCGTCGGCGAGATCTCATCACCGGAGACGAGCTCTGGCGCCATGTAGCCGGGTGTTCCCAGGACCTCTGCCTTTAGGCCCCTGGGACCGGGCACAACCAGGCTGTCGCAGTCAATCACAGTGGCGAGGCCAAGCAGCGGATCTACCATGACATTCTTCTCAGAGAGATCCGAGTGACACAGCCCAGCGTCGGCCAGTCGCCGTACGGCTCTTGCCAGCTTGATAGCCGCCGCCACGCGGCCGATCCACCATCCCTGTTGCTCTCGCGACAACTTCTTAAAGGACGTCGGAAAGTTGTAATGCGTCAGCGGGATCAGTCCCGTGACGAGCCGCATGCGCACGCCGAGAGATGGTGCGTCTACCCGCCTATCCGGCCAGCTAAACAGCTCAGCCCACAGGGGATCGTTGCCCACGACATTGTATTGGCCGATGATTTGGTCAACTTGTTCCCTGCGTGCGTCTAGCTGCGCTGGATCGGTGATCTGGTTGAAGAGCTTCACGATGGACTGACCGCCACGTGACCGGTAAACGCCCCCCTGTGCCCCGCGCGAAAACGCGGTGTCCTCGTAGTCCTCGCTGCTCCCGTCGGCAAAGGTGACCTGCATATATCGCCGCCTGCTAGCATGGAAACAAGGTGTGCCTGCGCAGTTGCGTGACTTGCGTTCATGGGCACACGTCAGCTCGCACGACCTTCCACTTGGAAGATATCAATCACAGGTACAGATCTATGCCTAGCGGTGGTGGCGGCGTAGCCGCCTGAGCCTCGCCCGAGGCGTCCTGTCCTGATTCGCCTGCACGCGCGATGGACTTCGACGCCTGCTTCACCGACTGCGATACCCAGACGAAGAACTCATGAAGCAGCTCAGGCGTCACCGTGTCCATCTTGAGCACTTTGGGCGTGACCTGCGTGAGCATATCTGGATCGGCATCGGTGCCAATGGCCAGCGCGATCACGTTGGCCGACTTCACACTCGATCGCGATTTGAGCTTCTGTGCCTCGGCCTGCCACGCATCCGTTGGCTGGCCGTCTGTCAGCAGGAAGATCAGTGGCTTGTAGTCGCCCTTGCTTCGTTGCCCCACATTGACGGCCTTCAGATCGGTATCGAGTGACTGATTTAGCAGCCGCAGCGCCTCCCCAAGCGCGGTCGAGCCGTTGGCCGCGAACTGCGGCGGTTGAAAAGACGCAATCGGCACCAACGCGGTCTTGGCAGCAGTCGAGGCGAAATGGATGACGCACATGTGAACTGTCTCCACCGCCCGTGGGTCGTTCATCAGCTCCCGATAGAGGGTTTGCACGCCGTCGTTGACCTGCTGAATTTTCATGCCACTCATAGATGATGAACAATCGAGGAGCAGGTACACTGGCAGACGGCGAAACTCACTGGTGTCCCACTCGATCTCGGCTGTCGCGCTTGGGTCATACAGCGAACCGGCGTGGTCGCTTATGTTGCGATCGTGTGCCATGCTCTCCTCCTCATCGCGTGCTATCTCGCGCCAGGGCGACGTACCAACGGCGCCACCTGCCTACAGCTTGAACACGTATACGTCGAGCTCTATCGTTCCCGCGGGTTTGTCGGTGGCGAAGAACTCGCGATAGACGGTCCCGTTGAAGACGTAGTTTTGGCCGCCGAGATCTTGGAGTACCTGTTTGTCCATGTCTTTGGCTGCCTGCAATGCCGTTGCGTTCGAGCCGTTCTGCGACCCGCCAAAGGTCAGCACCAGGCCGGCACGACGTCCGCGAAGTCTGGAGTCCGTACGGATCTGGTGCTCGACTTTCGCAACGGTTGCTGTGTCACCACTATTCAGCGCCCCATAGTCCACCTGGATGGTGACGGTGATGTAATGCAGATCCAGCACCGGAGGCTTTGGCAGCGGAGTGGGCGACGGAGTGATGGTGGGCGATACCACCGGGGTTGGCAGTGGCTTGATGTTGGGCGGCGAGTTTGCCACCAGAAAGATCATCGCCAGCGCCAGCAGCAGATCGGCGAAGAGCCAGCCCGCCGCGCCGAAGAATGCCGGTGAGGGCCGCTCGTCGTGCTCACGTCGTCTCATCGCCCCGCTCCCCTCGTCGCACCTCTGAATAGCCCGTCTGCCCTATCCGAAGAGCGTCCGGAAGAAGCCGATGATTCCGCCGCTGCTCGCTGGCCCGCCGGTGGTTCTGGTGGCTTGGCCCAGTCTCATCGACGCCTTTTGCAGCCGAGAAGCCGCATCGCTGAGCGTCCCGGTCGCCTGGCTGAGCGCGTTCTGCGTTGCCTGGAACTGCACGATCGCATCATCCAGTTGTTTGACGGTCTTGGCTGAGCTCGCCGCCGACTGGGCAATCGCTCCGGCCAACTGGGCCGAGGTCTGCGCGGTCGCCTGCTGGCCGGCGGCGAGGGCCTTGATGGTCTGGTCAATCGAGTCGGCGGTGTTCTGGTACTGCCCGAAGGTGGACGCGAGCGATGCCGTGGCCTGCCCCACTTGTCCCGCCGCGGTGCTCAGCCCTTGGACGGTCGTGCCGAAGGACGCCACGCTCTGCTGGTATTTGTTCAGCTCCTGGCCTAGCGTCGCCACACTGCCATCGAACTTGGCGGCGACGGGCTGAAGCGAGGTACCTACATCCTTCACGACCGACTGAGTCGTATTCATCACCGACTCTACATCGTCCATGGCGCTCTTGATGGTGTCGCGCACTACCTGGGCCCAATCCTGTGGGTTGACCGGTATCCGGTGTCGGCGGACTTCCTCGCCCAGCGGCACGATCACGTCATCCACCTCGGCGACCAACGCTTCAGCGCGTGCGTGCGCCCGGCCGTCCGCAGCGGATGCCGCAACGGTGAGCAGCACCAGCATGGAGAGCAGGGCGAAATCGAGGAAGGCGGTATGGCTGAAGGTGAAGACGGTGCCAGTGTTGAACCCGCGCTCCCACAGGACGAGAAAGGGCGTGGTGATGAGATTTTGTGCGCGCTGCGCGGTGACCGGGTCGTTGCTTTGTAGCAATGGTTGAGCCGCTGCGATTACTGCCTGATACTGACCGGACGCCCATGACAGTGTAAGCCAGGTCACGATCAACGGCGCCAGCGCCAGCGCATTGCGAATAGCAGACAACAGCCTGGCGCGCTTGCCGAGCGACTCCTCCAACTCGCTCAGCGTCCGCCCCGGATCGATCCATTGCTGGACGAGTTCAGGGTATATCACGTCGGGCTGGCTAGCAACGGTGTCAATGCGCTTCGCCGCCGCCTTTGCTCCACTTTGTTCGAGCCGCTTCTTCACCAGCACCAGATTGTCAGCCAGCTTCTTATTGTTCTTGCTGATGACGGGATACGATCCCGTTCCTGGACCACTCACGATCTGCTGCTCCCTTTATGACCGCTGTCCGTCAGACACCACTCGCCGTATGCTGCCGGCGCTCGACCACATCGTGCGCCCGTTCTTAAACGACCCTTGCGCGTTCCTCGGCTCCAAGCAGACCTTTCAGTGTGCATAACGCATATCCGCCCGGCAGGTAACTGCGCACATCCCCACTTGCTCGGATTAGAGATACTATAGCATCCCCTCAGAATCGGATACCATCCAAAGTGGCATGACGATTGTGGGACGTTCCCTCGGAGCACTGAAGCTCAGCAGGGCATCACGCCGGGTGGCGGCGGGACAGTGATGCCTGAGCCCCCTGGCTGGCTCGCCGCGCGCAACAATGCTGCCTCGGCGAGTGCATTCATCCAATGAAAGAAGCCGGTGATCGCGATTGCGCGGCCAGACTCGATCTTCAGGACGGTGGGCGCGCAGCGCTTTAGCGGCTGTATGGCGCCGTCGCTGAGCGCGACGCCCACCACATTCAAGTCGCGTGCTTGAGCCTGCTGGAGCAGCCAGTCTGCTCGCGCGGTCCATGCATCTGTGGGCTGCCCGGCAAGTAGCACGAAAACGAGCGGGCGCAAGTCTCCTGGTCGTCCAGGGCGGTCGGGGATCAGGTCGAAGTCGAGGCGTTGCCGCAACGCTCCGAGCGCTTCACCGAGGTGGCAAGCACCGTCAGCATTGAAACGCGGCGGCATGAAGTGCTCGGCGAGACCCAACGGGATTTGATCCACCTCATCGGCAAAGGCAATCAGGCTGAGGTACGTCAATGACGCCAGCGTGCTGTTACCAAGCGTCTGCCTGAAGTTCTGCAATCCTCCGTTGAGACTAACTATCGCCGTGCCGCTGACTGCTGCCGAGTGATCCATCACGATGTAGACCGGCAGTCGTCGCCGGTTGAAGACGCCCGAGATTCCTGGACTGGCCATCGCTGTCGCCGCCTTCGCTCCCCCATACGTGTCTGTCTGCGTTGCTCACGCCTGTCACCAGAGTCGCAGCGCGCAGACGCAGCGCCATTCTATCATGCTCGCTCGCCTTGCACAATATCGTGCCTGCATTTCAGATGTATCTCGCATGGGTCCTCCCACCTGCGTTTGGCACGCCGGATTTGACTGTCACGACGGCAGGGGATACAATGACTGGGAGATCGTGCTAGGTGGGGAGCTTGGGCTGCCCTGTACCCGAAATGCTCATGATGCGGGGCTGAATCCCCGCCTGAGGTTTTGCGCTAGCCGGCTCCGCGGGACGCGAAGGTTATGAGGATTCGGTCCCCGCGCGGCGGATGCCCGCGAACCCCGTCAGGTCCGGAAGGAAGCAGCGGTAAGGGGGCCTCTCCGGGTGCCGCGGGATCGCCGGGTCTGAGCTGGAACGTCCCAACGGGCCGACGGTGCGGATCGAGGGCGGGTGCACGGTCGCTTTTCTCTTGGCGCGCCTGCCAGGCGCGCTTTTTCGTGCGAGAGCGCCCTTCCGCGCCTCCGGATCGTCTCAAGAATAGGCTACAATAAGAGACGCTAGGCGTTCGTCCTTGTAGGATTCGCAGTGAGGCATCCGTCGCATGGCATCGCAGTCGCTCTACCGCAAATGGCGCTCCCAGTCCTTCTCGGACCTCGTCGGCCAGGAGGCGGTCGTCCGCACCCTGCTCAACGCCGTGCGCGAGGGTCGCCTCGCCCACGCCTACCTCTTCTGCGGCCCGCGCGGCACCGGCAAGACCAGCGCCGCGCGCCTGCTGGCGAAGGCCGTCAATTGCGCCAACCCCCACGATGGCGAGCCCTGCAACGAGTGCATCTCGTGCCGTGAGATCACCGCCGGCACCTCGCCCGATGTCATCGAGATTGACGCCGCCTCCAATAACAGTGTGGACAACATGCGCGAGCTGGTCGGCAACGCCAATCTGCTCGGCGGCGGTGGCAAATACAAGATGTACATCGTGGACGAGACGCACATGCTCTCCACCCAGGCCTTCAACGCGCTGCTGAAGACGCTCGAAGAGCCGCCGCCGCATATCATCTTCGTGCTCGCCACCACCGAGGTCCACAAAGTCCTGCCCACCATCCTCTCGCGCTGCCAGCGCTTCAACTTCGCGCGCTTCAGCATGCGTGACCTGACAGCCCGCCTGCGCCACGTCGCCGAAGGGGAAGGGCTCGACCTTCAGCCGGGTGCCGCCGAGCTGCTGGCGCGCGCCGCCCAGGGCGGCATGCGTGATGCCCTCAGTCTGCTCGACCAGGCGGTTGCGTTCTGCGGCACCCAGGTTGACCGCGATGGTGTGCGCCGCATGCTCGGCCTGGGCGATCCGGGCTTGCTGCGCACGCTGATCGCGCATGTCGCCGATCAGGATACCGCCGCTGGCCTGCACCTGATTGACGAGCTCGTGCGTGGTGGGGCCGATCTGCGCCAGCTCAACACTCAGCTCAGCGACGAGTGGCGCGCACTCGTCCTCGCCCGCGCAGGCGCCGACGTCGCCATGCTGCTCGACCGCAGCGACGACGATGCGCGCGAGCTGGCCGCGCTCGCCTCTCGTTTCACGCTCGACGCCCTCACCGCCTGCACGCGCGTCTTCGCCCGCAACGAGACACCCGCACGCGCCCTGCCCGTCCCACAGCTCGCGCTGGAGCTCTCGTTCCTCGACTGCGTTGCCATCCAAGGCGGCCGTGCCTCTGCGCAGTCAGTGGACACGGCGGCGCGGCTCACGCTCCCCTCGTCTGCCGTTGCGCCGGGCGGGCCAGGGCAGCCGGCACGCGCGACTGCGCACGGTCCTACGTCCGACGATGGCGCTATCGCCGAGGTCCGCCGCGCTGCCCCGCCACGCTCGCCGTCCCCCTCGCCGCGCCAGACTGCGAGCCAGCGAGAAGATGCGCCTGTCGAAGAGCTGGATCTCGATGCTATCGCCCGCGGCGAGGCAGAGCCCGCGCCCGACATCTGGCAGGCTCCCCCCGCTACTGAGGGCGCCTCGTACGCGCCGGCTGCCAGCGCGCCGGCAGCGACAGAGGATGTGCCGATGCCGGCCAACGCGCCGGCGGACCCTGACAATGGCTACGGCGATCAGCGCGACCTGCTTTTCGGCGCCCAGGAGAAGTGGGCGCTGGTCAAGAAAGTCTGCAAACAGAAGAGCGCCAGCGTGGCGGCATTGCTGCACTCCGCGCGGCCCGTGCTGGTCGAGCCGGGCGAGCTGCCGGTGCTGGTATTGCAGGCCGACCACCGCTTCCACATGGAGCAGCTGCGCGATCCCAAGCGCAAGGCAGCCGTCGAGTGGGCGCTGGAGCAGGTGCTGGAAACCGCCGTGCGCGTGCGCATCGCTTCCGGCCCCGGCAACCCTGGCGATAGCAGTGGCGGCCTGCCAGCGCCCTCAGGGCCTGCCGGCGGATCACCGCCCGCGCGCCACTCGCCTTCCGGCGGAGCGAACGGTGTGGCGCCGCGTGGCGCCGCGCCCGCCAATCTCGGCGCCGATGCGCGTGTCCCAGACTCGGCACTCGACGCGCGTTCCCAGCGGTCCGCGCCTCAGAATGGCACGTTGCGCGATGCTGCCGCTCCGTACGCGTCAGCGCCCGTCGTAATGGCCGCCCTGCCAGACAACGTCACGCCGATTCGCCCACAGGTCACCGTCTCGGCTCCAGCGGCCGCCGTGTGGGCGTTGCCTTCTGGCAGCGGCCGCGCGCTGGAAGACGAAGTGCGCGCCGACCCAGTTATCCAGGCGCTCATCCGCACCCATGGCATCGAGCTGGCCGACGTACGCGCGCTCGACGGCGAGGACGAGCCGCAATGACGCCCGCGGCGCTGCTCGCTACTCTGCGCGCAGATGGCGAGCCTGCCGAGGCTGCCCGCGCCCAGATCCGCTTTTCTGAGTCAAGGCTAAACACAGCCGATGCCTTCGCCGAGTCGCGCGCCGAGGTTGCCCGCCTGCTCGCCGCGACTCTGCGCCCCAGCGACCGCGATATCGCCTGCTGGCTCCTCGAAGAGGAGACTGCCGCCCACGAGGCTGCTGGTCATGGCGCGTCTGAGGCGCTCTACACGCTGATCGCCGCTGTCGCTCGCTATGCCGATCCCGACGACGTGCTGCTGCTCTGGCGAGCGCGCAACGCGACTCCTGAGACCCGCGCGGGGGTGGACGCCGAGCAGGCCTTGCGTGCTGGCTTCGAGCGCGTCCGGCGTCGCCTCAGCGTGCTCATTCAGCGCGGCGGACCGCGTGCCACCGAGGCGGCGCAGGCGCTCGAATGGCTTGCCGCAGGCGTCGCGACGGGCGCGTCCGACGATCTGCCGGGCTACTTTGCCTGGGCCGACGAACGCTTCGGACTGCGTGTCTCTGGCCCGACGTGACGTCTCGCCGGGCCGCCGCGTGCCGGCGACGACTGCGCTGAGCCGACTAGCAGTGCTACGGAGAATCCTTGATGCCCACACCGATGCCAGCCGATGCCGCCGACGCCGCGGATGACCAGCCGTCCGTTACCATCGCCGACGTGCGCGCCGCCGCCGAGCGCCTGCGCGGCCAGGCGCATCGCACGCCCGTCCACCACTCGCGCGCCTTCGATGCGGCAGCCGGCGGCGAGACGTATTTCAAGTGCGAGCAGTTCCAGCGCGGTGGCGCATTCAAGTTCCGCGGCGCCTACAATATGATCGCCTCGCTGCCCGACGAGCAGCGTGCGCGCGGCGTGATCGCGTTCTCGTCCGGCAACCATGCCCAGGCGGTCGCCCTCAGCGCGCGCATCTTCAGTGTCCCGGCCGTCATCTGCATGCCGACCGACGCGCCCGACGTGAAGGTCGAGGCGACGCGCGGATACGGCGCCGAGATCGTGCGCTACGACCGGCTGACCGAGGACCGCGAAGCCATCGCCCGCCGGCTGGCCG
>DASUBU010000288.1:0-10449 GCA_035763125.1 Ktedonobacterales bacterium | reverse complement strand
GATGCCATGCCACGCCCCGATGTGAGCGAGGAGCGCCGCAGCCAGATCCTGGACGCCGCCACGGCGGTCTTCGCCGAACGCGGCTTCCACGAGGCGCGCATGGACGACATCGCGGAGAAGTCCGGCCTGAGCAAAGGCGCGCTCTACCTGTATTACAGGAGCAAAGACGCGATCATCGCCGCGCTGATGCGCCAGTTCTTCAAGCTCGGCATGCGCGATCTGCACAAGCTGCGCGAGCAGGAGGGTACTGTTGCCGAGCGGCTGATTGCCTACAGCCGCCACCTGGCGGGCGAGATGCGGCGTATGACGGCGGTCGTCTCGCTCGCCTGGGAGTTCTACGCTATCGCGGCGCGCCAGCAGGTCGTGCGCGAGTATCTCAAGGTCTATTTCGCGGAGTATCGAACGGCGGTGGCTGAGCTGATCCAGGACGGTATGGTTCGCGGCGAGCTCCGGCCGGGGAATGCCACGGAGGTTGCCACGACGCTCACCGGTCTCTATGAGGGGCTGGCGCTGCTGGCTGTCGTGGACGCGAGCGCGGCGGACTGGACGGAGCAGGTCGAGGCATCCGTGCGCCTGCTGCTGGCTGGGCTGCGCGCGGAGTAGGTCGCTCGCGCCTGTAGATGCCGGCCCACCCAATGGCGTGTAACGTGCCGCATCGCATGGCATACTATTATAAGTGAGGGCGCACGACATCGTGACGTTCACTAGTGTCTGGCAAGCGCATGCGCTTGCCAGACCGCGAAAGGATATAGTTCATGAGCGCTGAGACCAATATCGAGAACGTGAGGACGCTGCAAAAGGCGACATTTGGTGCGGGCTGCTTCTGGGGGGTAGAGGAGACATTCCGGCAGGTGCCGGGCGTGGTGGAGACGGCGGTCGGCTATGAGGGCGGCACGCTGGAGCAGCCCAGCTATCGCGACGTCTGCACCGACCGCACCGGCCACGCCGAGGTGGTCGAAGTGACCTACGACCCGGCCGAAGCCAGTTACGAGCAGCTGCTCGACGTCTTCTGGAACAATCACAACCCTACGCAGCTCAACCGCCAGGGTCCGGACTATGGCACGCAGTACCGCTCGGTGATCTTCTACCACACGCCAGAGCAGCGTGAAGCCGCTGAATCCTCCAAGGCCGCGCTGGAGCAGTCGGGCAAGTGGAAGCGACCGATCGTCACGCAGATCGTGCCAGCCCAGCCGTTCTACCGCGCCGAGGAGTATCACCAGCAATATCTCGCCAAGCGCGGCCTCTCAAACTGCCATATCTAGCGGAGTAACCGGCTGAGGTCCTCTGCCTCGTAGGCGCGGGCAGGGGGCCTGCCACCGGCTCGGCGGCGAACGCCGCGAGCGCGACAGGAGGCCCCATGCGACCGGTGACGGCGACGATTCATGTGCGGCGCGATCAGTTTCACCTCGCGTGGGATAACGCGCTCCCCCCGGTTCAGCGCATCGCTTCAGGTGAGGTCGTCGCGTTCGATCTGCTCGACGCGTCCTGCGGTCAAATCGCGGCGGATTCCACCGTTGAGGCCATCGCTGGCCTCGATTTCAGCCGCGTGGATCAGGTCAACGGTCCCATCTACGTCGAAGGCGCGGAGCCGGGCGACACGCTTCAGGTCGAGATTGTGGACCTCGAGCCAGCCACCTGGGGCTGGACGGCGATCATCCCTGGCTTCGGCCTGCTGGCCGATGAGTTCCCCGAGCCCGCGCTCAAGATCTGGCAATTGCGCGACGGTTGGGCCCAGTTCGCCCCCGGCATCCGCATTCCGCTGGAGCCCTTCTGCGGCGAGATCGGTCTCGCTCCTGGCGCGCCGGGCGCGCTCTCGACCATCCCGCCGTATCGCCACGGCGGCAACATGGACACCAAGCACTTGACCCGCGGCGCCACGCTCTACCTCCCAGTCGAGGCGCCGGGCGCGCTCTATTCGATGGGCGATGGCCATGCGGCGCAAGGTGACGGCGAGGTCTGCGGAACGGCCATCGAGACGCCGATGCGCGCGACGGTGCGGCTCACCGTGCGCAAGGACCTCGCGGTGGACGAGCCGCAGTTTCTGACCGGCGGGCCGCTCGCCGCGCGGACGAACACGGCGGCCTATTACGCGACCGATGGCATCGGGCCTGACCTGCACGAGGCGGCCCGCCAGGCGATACGCCACATGATCGCCCACCTGGAGCGCGCGCACGGCCTCGCGCGCTCCGATGCCTACATGCTATGCAGCGTGGCCGTCGACCTGAAGATCTCCGAACTGGTGGATGCGCCAAACTGGGTCGTCGGGGCATACCTGCCGCAGAGCATCTTCGCGACCGGCGGCGCGCCGGCATCCCCTGGGCGTTCATCCAGTTAGGGTGCCCGCTCACCTGAGCCTGTATCTCCCGTCGTCTCCGTTGTGGTCGCCCTCGGATGACCTGCTTCCCAGGCTATTGACCATCGCTCGCGTCTCGGCATATCATATGCTTAGGCGGCAGTAGCGGGGCGTAGCCTCGCACACCGCCATACAAGCCCACTCGTTAGGTGAGGCGTCCGCGCAGAACAAAGGCCACGGACCGGAAACGTCGAGAGACGCCGACGGTCAGGACAGGTATCGCCGGCACAAGGCGCTACCCCCAGTGGCTGAGGGCAATACCCGTCCCCAGTGGGGATGCCCCTCTACGTCACGCGGTGCCAAAGCTCGACCAGGGAGGGGGCGTCCGGCGCATCGCGCGCGGCCAGAAGTCAGCCGCGGGGCGCGTTGTGTCGGTCCAGACAGCGCTGCCGCTGCCCCCGCCCGTCTCGTTCGGGTGGGGGCACGTGTTTTTCCGCGTCCGCATTGCGCGCGGCAGGCGAGCGGACGTGGCACTGAGAGGAGGGACGTATGGACGCTGGTCCGAGTACCAGTGCCAACGTCACGGTCATTCGTCCCTGCCGGCGTGTGCTGGCGCCTCTCGCCTGAGCCTGCCCCCTCGCTCGCTGCTTCGGGGCGCTCCCGCGGGTCTGGCGCCGGTGCGACCGGCGCCACCATCCGAGGGGAGATACCCCAATGGAGCAGCTTATTGCCCCAGACGTCCGCAAGATCGATGAGATCGGCGAGACCGATGTGACCCGCCCTCTGCGCGTTCGCTCCGGCGCTTCGGCCGCACGCGAGACGCTTGCCGCCCTCTTCGAGCGCCCGGCGCGCCGCCTGCGTCAGCTTCGCAAGTCGCGCCTGGCGAAGGTGCTCGCCGTCCTGGGCATCTTCGGCCCCGGCCTGATCACCGCCAACGCCGGCAACGACGCCGGCGCCGTCGCCACCTGGTCGCAGGTCGGCGCGCAATACGGCTACCAGTTGCTGTGGGTGCTCGTCATCATCACCGTCGCGCTCTCGGTTGTGCAGGAGATGTGCGCGCGCATGGGCGCCGCCACCGGCCAGGGTCTCTCGGACCTCATCCGCGAGCGCTTTGGCGTGCGCGGCGCGACGTTCGCCATGCTCACGCTCTTCATCGCTAACGCGCTGGTCACCATTTCCGAGTTCGCCGGGGTCGCCGCGGCCTCCGAGCTGTTCGGCATCTCCAAGTACATCACCGTGCCGATTGCCGCGGTTGGCGTCTGGCTGCTGATCACGCGCGGCTCATACGGGCGCGTCGAGAAGATCTTCCTGGTGATGACGCTCGCCTTCCTGACCTACCCCATCGCAGCCATCATGGCGCAGCCGGATTGGCGCCAGGTGCTCCTGCACACTATCCTGCCATCCGGTCATCTCTCGCTGACCTTCCTGCAGCTCCTGGTCGCCACGGTTGGCACCACTATCACGCCCTACATGCAGCTCTTCATCCAGTCGAGCGTGGCAGAGAAGGGCGTGGACATGCAGCACTATGCCTCCGAGCGCACCGAGACCTACCTCGGCTCGGTCTTTGCGGCGATCGTCGTCGGCAGCATCGTGATCGCCACCGGCGCCACCATCTTCGTCGCTGGCAATGGCGCTACAGTGATCACCGACGCCAGCCAGGCGGCCGTCGCGCTGGAGCCGTTCCTGGGGTCGCTCGCCCCGCTGCTCTTCGGCGTCGGCCTGATTGGCGCATCGTTGCTGGCGGCGGCGGTGGTGCCGCTCTCGACGGCTTACGCGGTCTGCGAGTCGTTCGGGTTCGAGCGTGGCATCTCGCACTCGTTCGCCGAGGCGCCGGTCTTCCATACGCTCTTCACCGGCATGATCGCCTTCGGCGCGCTGGTGGCGCTGATCCCAGGCCTGCCCCTGATCTCGCTGATCATCGTGGCGCAGATCATCAACGGCACGCTGCTGCCGATCCTGCTGGTCTTCATCTTGAAGCTCGTCAACGATCGCCGCATCATGGGCAAATACGTCAACTCGCGTCCCGAGAACGTGATTGCCTGGGGCACGACCATCATGCTTGGCGCGCTCTCGGCCGTCATGATCGTCACCACCCTGCTGGTGGCGGTCGGCGTGCACCTGCCAACTGCCTGACCGAGAAAGGAGGCCGGCGATGCCCTCGCTCACCGAGCTGCTCGACAAGCCCGTGCGCGACACGCTGGGCGACGAGATCGCGCGCCTGCAAGATCTCGTCGTGCGCCTGCCGTCCGAGGAAGATACCACGAAGCGCCCAGCCGACGTGTATCCGCCGGTGATCGGCATCGTCGCGCGCCTCAGCGGGCCGCACGGCAAGCGCGATGTCTTCATCCCCATCGAGAAGGTCAAGACGATGGGGGTGCGCGGCGTGCGGCTGGCCTCGCCGGCGGTCAATTTGCAGCGCTTCGCCAAGCGCGAAGGCGAGCTGGTGCTGCGCGGGCTGTGGGATCGCCAGGTGCTGGACGTGGAGGGGCGGCGCGTCGTGCGCATCAATGACCTGGACCTGGCCGAGCGCAACGGCGTCTGGCGGCTGGTGGCGGTAGACGTCAGCCCGTCGGCGGCGATGCGGCGGCTGGGCGGCATGGGGCTGGAGAACTTCGGCAAGCGCGTTGTGGGGATGCTGGGACGCGAGGCCGGCGCCAATGCCCCGCTGATTGACTGGAAGATGGTCGTACCGGTGGCCGAGAGCGGCCAGGGCGAAGGCACGATGCTGCGGCTGCGGGTCCCGCGTGACCGCCTCGCGCTGATGCGGCCCGCGGATCTGGCGCACGTGCTGGAGCAGCTCACGCCGCAGCAGAGCGCCGATCTGCTCGACGCGCTGCCCGACGAGGCCGCCGCCGATACGCTGGAAGAGCTCGAAGACGAGCAGCAAGCGCAAATTCTGCGCGCGATGGACCCCGAGCGCGCCGCCGATGTGCTGGAAGAGATGGAGCCCGACGAGGCCGCCGACGCGCTGCAAGAGCTGCCCGCCGCCGAGCAGGCCGATCTGCTGGGCCGCATGGACCGCGAGGAGGCCGCCGACGTGCAGGATCTGCTCGGCTATCCAGAGGACACCGCTGGCGGCATCATGACCACCGACTACATCTCGGTGCCGGACTGGGTGACGGTGGGCGAGGTGATCGCCGCGATGCGCGCCCGCACACGTGCCGCCGCCCACGACGACGAAGAAGAGCCGCTGCCGCAGGCGCTGCCGGAGATTTACGTCGTAGCCGAGGAGACACCGCCTCCGCTACGCCCGACCGTGCGCACCAACAGCCTCAAGCCCCGCGGTCGCCCTGGTCCCCATGCGGCGGCGGCGGTCATCGAGACGGAGCGCGGCCCCGTGAACCTGGAGGCGGAGGGCCGGCTGGTGGGCGTGGTGAGTCTGCGCGATCTGCTGCTGGCCGATCCGAGCGCGCTCATCACGAGCATCATGCGACCGCCGGCGTGCGTGGCGCATCCGCTAGAGAACGAGCGTGACGCGGCGCATCTGATGGCCGATCACGACCTCGTCGCGCTGCCCGTGGTAGATGACGAGAGCCGCATGCTGGGCATCGTGACGGTAGACGACGCGATTGACGTCATCTTGCCGACGGCATGGAAAAAGCGCATCCCCCGCCGCTTCCAATAACGCACCCGCGCGCCCACACCCCCCGAATCCCCATCTTCCGGACGCGCCGCCCGTTGACGCCGGGTGTATGCTACAATCGGTCGCGCTGTCTGGATGTTTCTGGCGCCACTGCGGCATGCGCACGCCCATGCGTGCCATGGTCGCCGCCGGACAGCGCGCCCCTGAGCGGTTGCGGCGGCGATGCGCGCGGGAGGTGGCGGCGAGATGCGGTTTGTGCGGCAGCGCTGGCGGCCGGCGATGGCTGTGGTGATGGCGGCGGTGTTGGCCCTTCTGCTAGTGATGGTTTCGGCCTTCCTGGTCCTCAATGCCGCGCGCTCCCCAGGCCAGCGAGCGTCGGCGACTCCTTCCACGGCCGCCTCGCCGCAGGCCAGCGCAACCCCGCTGCCGCCCGGCAAGGACTGGACCCAATTTCGGTTCGATGTGAACGGCACCGGGGAGAACCCCGAAGGCCTGATCTCCTCGCAGAACCTGAACGGACTCACGCGCCGCTGGACAACGGATCTCCATTCCCCCTTCGCCGCCGCGCCCGCGATTGTCAAAGGCGTGATCTACATCACGCATGGTGACTCACTCTACGCGTTCGATCTGCACAGTGGCGTGCAGCTCTGGCACTACGACGGCCCCAAGTCTGGCTACACGCTCAATAGCTCGGCGGTGGCCGTGGATGCAGCCGCCCGCCGCGCGTACTTCGGCACACCGGACGCACTGGTCAAGGCCATCAACATTGACACCGGCAAGCTGGTCTGGCGGGCCAAGCTCGGCGATCCGGCGCAGGGCGCGCACGTGTGGGACTCGCCGCTGCTCGTCAACGGCAAGCTCTACATCGGCCTCGCCTCGCACAACGACGATCCGTGCGTGCGCGGCAGCGTCTTCGCGCTGAATCCAGCCACCGGCAAGACCATCTGGGCCCACTACACCGCCGCGGCAGGCGTGACGGGTGGCGGCGTGTGGTCGTCGCTGACGGCGATTCCCAGCCTCAAGACGCTCGTAGCGACGACGGGCAATCCCTGCCTCACGGACGTAGATAGCGACCAGGAAGACTCGATCGTCGGCCTGAATTGGGATACTGGAGCGACGCGCTGGGTGTACCATGCCGGCCTATTCCCAGGCTGTGACTGTGACTTCGGCGAGGGCGCGGTCAATTTCGTCCTGAATGGTAAGCAGTATGTCGTCGGCGGCAACAAGTACGGCTCGGTGTACGCACTGGTCGTCACCGGCAATTCGGCGCGGCTGGCCTGGACCAAGCGTATCGCCACGATTGACTCGGTCAGCCGCAACCTCTACGGCGGCATCTTCCAGCCGCCGGCCTACCACGATGGAATCGTCTTCGTCGCCGGCGGCACGACACCCGATAAGAGCTGCTCTGGATCGCTGTGGGCGTTCCAGGCGACGACAGGCAACGCGCTGTGGCATACCTGCACCAAAGGGCGCGTCTTCTCCGCGGGCGCCATCGCCGGAGGCATGTATTTCGTCGCGCAGAATGGCGTCATCGTCGGCTACGAGATGACGAGCGGGCGAGTAGCATGGCAGGCCTCGACAAAGGGCGGGTTCTACGGCGGCGTGGCAATCTCGAACGGCCACCTGGTTGGCGGAAGCATCAGCGGCATCCTGTATTGCTTCGCGCTGGTCGGTGCGCCGTAGCCGTGCTTAGGCGCCTGGGACGCGGCAGCCAGATTACGCCCAGCGCGCGAGGCCGAGCTCGTAGGGAGTGGGCAGGCCCGCGTGGCGCGGGACGACGCGCACGCCGAAGATCAGGCTGCCGGTGCGGACTGGCTCCAGCCGTCCAGTGTAGCGGTAGCTATCGTCGCTGGGCTTCCCCTCGCGTTCGAGCGGAATGATGCGCGGCTCGCGCATCACGCCATCCTCGTCGCGCGCCACCACCAGCTCAACCGAGACATCCTGCGGGGTGAGCGCGCCAAGGTGGACCGCGGCCGTCACGGCGACCGGCTGGCCGATCTCGAGGCGTCCGTCGCGCGGCGCCTCGACCTGTAGTCCCACGTCGGACCAGGCTGCCTGCACATTGCGCTTCCACTCAGCCAGCTCGCGCGCGAGAGCGTAGTGGTCGGCGTCTATCCGCGCGCCCAAGCGCAGCGCGGGGACGTAGAGCCGCTCGACGTACTCTTTGACCATCCGGCTCATGCTGAACTGCGGCGCGCAGCTCATGATCGCCTCTTTCATGACGGCTACCCACCGATGCGGCACACCGTCGCGGCCAGCCTCGAAGTACAGCGGAACGACGTCGCGCTCCAGGATGTCGTAGAGCGCGGCGGCGTCGGCTTCGTCGCGTGCGGCCTCGTCGGCGTAGTCGCGCCGCTCGCCGAAAGCCCAGCCGTTGCGGCCGTTGTAGCCTTCTTCCCACCAGCCATCTATGATGCTCAGATTCGGCACGCCGTTCAGCGACGCCTTCTGGCCGCTGGTGCCACTGGCCTCGTGCGGGCGAATCGGATTGTTGAGCCAGACGTCGCACCCCGCGACGAGGTGACGCGCCATATCCATGTCGTAGTCTTCGAGAAAGACGATTCTGCCGGCGAACTCGGGGCTGCGCGAGAGCTCGTAGACGCGCTTGATGAAATCCTGGCCGGGGCGGTCGTTGGGATGAGCCTTGCCGGCGAAGATGACCTGCACCGGGCGCTCGGAGTTGTTGAGAATGCGCGCCAGCCGCGCGGGATCGTGAAACAGCAGCGTGGCGCGCTTGTAGGTAGCGAAGCGGCGCGCGAAGCCGAGCGTCAGCGCGTTGGGATCGAGGATGCCCTCGGTCGCGCGGACGGCAGCCGCCGACTCGCCGAGGCGCGTGCGCTGGGAGGCGAGCCGCCGGCGGGCAAAGGTGATCAGCTGGTCCTTCAGCGCGCGGTGCGTCTTCCACAGCTCGCCATCGGGAATCTGGCTTACGTTGGCCCACGTCGCGGGGTCATCGAGGCGGTCGGCGTAGTCGTCTCCGAGGTAGCGAGCGTAGAGCACGCCGAGACTTGGGGCGAGCCAGGTGGCCGTATGGACGCCGTTGGTGATCGAGGTGATCGGCACTTCGTCCGCGTCGAGGTCGGGCCAGAGGAAGCTCCACATGCGACGCGAGACGTCGCCGTGCAGGCGACTGACGCCGTTGCGCGAGTCGGCCAGGTGAATCGCCAGCACCGTCATGCTGAAGCCGACGCCCCACGAGGTGCGCTCAGCGGCGAGCGCGTGGAACTGCTCGCGGTCGAGGCCGAGCTGCGGCCAGAAATCGCCGAAGTAGCGGTCTATCAGGTCGAAATCGAAGACGTCGTTGCCGGCCGCGACGGGCGTGTGAGTGGTGAAGACGGCGTTGGCGGCGGCGATCTCGCGGGCGACATCGAAGCCGACGCCCAGCCCCGCCACCAGCTCGCGGCAGCGCTCCAGGCCCAGGAACGCTGAGTGTCCTTCGTTCATGTGCCAGATCATCGCGTCAATGCCGAGTGCACGCAAGGCCCGCACGCCGCCAATGCCGAGCATGACCTCCTGGGCGATGCGCATCTCGTGGTCGCCGCCATAGAGGCGCGCGGAGAGCGTGCGGTCGCCTGGGCCGTTGGGCTCGACATCGGTATCCATGAGGTAGAGCGGGACCCGGCCGACCTGAATGCGCCAGACCTTGGCGAAGACCTGGCGTCCGGGCAGGTCCACCTGGACGATCACCTCGTTGCCGTCGGGATCAGTCGCGGGGACGGCCGCCACCTGGGAGAAATGCAGCTTCTCGTAGATAGCCTCTTGCTGGCCGTCGCGGCCGATGCGCTGGCGGAAGTAGCCCTGGGGATAGAGGAAGCCCATACCGACGAAGGGCAGACCCAGGTCGCTGGCCTGCTTGCAGTGATCGCCGGCGAGAATGCCCAGGCCGCCGGAGTAGATCGGCAGCGACTCGTGCAGCCCGAATTCGGCGGAGAAGTAGGCGATGATCTTATCCACGTATTGAGGGTATGTGCGGCTGAACCAGGTGCTATCGGGGCGCATGTAGGCATCAAAAGCAGCCATCACGCGCTCGTAGTGCGCGATGAAACCGCGGTCCTCGGCGAGCGCGAGCAGGCGCGCGGGCGACACGTCGAGCAGAAGCCGCACGGCATTATGCTCGACGCGCTCCCAGATGTCCGGGTCTATCGCGGCGTAGAGCGCCTGGGCTTCGGGGTGCCAGGTCCACCACAGGTTATACGCCAGCTCGTGCAGCCGGCGGAAGCGTTCGGGGATCGAGGGGAAGACGGCCATGCGGCCGAGGATTTTCACGCGCGACTCCTATTCGCTGCGGGATGGCTGCGCCGATGAAATGGGCGCGCATCATTGTACCCAGGGGGCACGCGAGATGCCAAGCGCGGCGAGACTTCTGCCGCGGCCAGGGACAATGAAGAGATGGTATCGCCCGTGCACTATGGGGCAAGGGGCGGCACTGGGGCGGCTGGCGCGGCCAGCCAAAGCGGCCTTCGGCATCGTAGGTCAGCTGCTGACCAGTATTCGCGCCATTACACGAGCCGACGGCGGGGGTGGGCGCGCGGCAGACCATGTTGCCGGCGCCGTCAGATGCTGCGGGATGTTA
>DASUBU010000287.1:0-5549 GCA_035763125.1 Ktedonobacterales bacterium | reverse complement strand
GCGGGCCGCGTGCTGCTCTCGACGGAGCTGGACCGTGAAGGGAGCGAGGATCTCTCGGCGCTGATGCTGCGCCCCAACGAGGGCGTACTGCTGGCGCTGTAGGGGATCCTCACCCCCCGGTCCGCGTAACCAGTGGAGATGCCCCTTCCCCCATCGGCAACGCCTCTCCGTGCGCGGCGCGGGGAGCCAGTCGCCGACTATGGCAATAGCAGCGGCGGCTGGCTCGCGCTCGCCTCCGCCCGCACGCGCTTGCGGCGCGTCCCTCCGCTCGTTGCCTGTCGTCTTCCTGGGGCCGCGTTCTCTATTGATGCCGGCGCCTTCTTCGTGCGCGGCGCCCGTGGGGCCACTTGGATCGTCGGGAAGTCGGGCTCGAAGAGAAACTCGCTGTCGGGGTTATGCCGGTGATAGCGGGCGAGCGCCTTCTCGCGGTGCTGGACGGCGTAGCAGTAGACGCAGCCATGCGGGCAGGTGTCGTACTCGCCGATGTCGCGCGAGGCCGAGCAGGCGCACTCCGTGCGGTTGCCGTGCCGCTTGTACGCGCCGCCGAACCACGCCGCGTCAATGCAGTGCGCCTCCTCCACCAGGCCGGGAATTAGGAACCGCTCCTGCGCGCAGACCTTCAGCGCGATGCCGTGTCCCCGCGCGATCTTGGCTAGCTCGCGGATCAGCTCGCGGCCTTCCTGTTCGCTCTGCTGCTCGTGCATCGTCCAGTCGAAGCCCTCGGCGGCAGCGGCGGCGTCCATGTTGCGCTGCGTCTTCTGGTAGAGCTGCGCGACCGAGACGACGACCTCCCTGACGGCGCCGTGGAGCTGCTCCGCCAGCCGCGTGAAGGTCGCCATGTGCCATTCCAGCGGCGTGAGCGACGTGAAGACGATTGGATCGTAGCGCCAGACGACCGCGCGAGAGCCGTAGCCCTCGGCGATCTCGCGGACGCTGCCGACGGCGCGCGAGGCGTCCACTACGCGGCTCTCCAGTGCGCGCGGATAGCCGTTGATGGAGTGCTGCACGACAAACGGATAGCCGCGCTCGTCCACCTCGGCCAGATGCGGCATGAACGGGCCGACATTCTTCGTCCAGAAGACGATGCCGTCCACGCCCTCGCGCCCCTCGTCATCCGCCTCACGCCGCAGATTGACCGTGTAGACCTGCCGGCCGTAGGGATTGACCGTCCTGCACCAGCCGGCTCGCAAGCGGCGCATAAACCACTCGCCGTAGAAGGCGGGGATGTCGGTCTTGTAGCTGGCGGAGATAATCATGCGTTCACTTCTACACGGCAACGGAGAGCACGATAGACTGTATCGGCGCTCCTTCAGCGCCCGCCTGCCCTTGTCTCGGCAGACCGTGCCACCCCGGAGGTGCGCACGGCTGGGGTACATCATACCGCGCGGCGCAGTACACGAAATGCGATGATGAGCGGGCAGGTTATCAGTGCGCGGGCGGCGGCGTGGCGCGAGCGCGACCGGCAAGAGAGCACTCCGATGAGCATCGCAACCGATATCAAGTACATCGAGCGCGACGACGATATCTACGGCGGCAAGCCATGCATCGTCGGCCACCACATCGCCGTGCATGCTATCGCGCTGAGGCATAACGCCGGCTACACCCCCGACCGCAACAATGAGGAGATCTCCCCCACGCTTCGACTGCCGGAGGTCTACGCGGCATTGCTCATACTACTATGAGCACAAGGATGTAATTGATGCCGAGATCGCCTCGGAGAACGCCGAGATTCGAGCACGAGCGGCCGCTGATACATCTTCCGTAGTACAGAAGCCATAGGATAAGCGGCAGGCCAGCCCGGACGTCCGATAGCGTGCTGCGCTATTTCTTCGACGAGCACGTGGCCGAGGCTATCGGCGAGCAATTGAAGCTGCGCGGCATTGACGTGCTGACGGCGAAGGATGCGAGTTCCGTTCGCCACCGTGGGCGTGCGCGGCCTCGTCAGGCATAACCAGACGCAGCTCACGTTGGCATACACCTGCGTAGACGCATATGCCAACACGCTCGTGTAGCGACATATGGCGGCCCATGCTACAATGGCGCCCAGCCCGCGGCTCCGTGGGTGTCCCGCGAACACTCATCCCGTGCAGCGTAGGGAGGCGCATGGTGAGCGCTACCCAATACTCCGCGTTTGGAAGCCTGCTCAAGCGCCACCGAATGGATGCTGAGCTGACGCAGGCGGAGCTGGCCGAGCGTGCCAACCTTAGCGTTCGTGGCATCAGCGATCTCGAGCGCGGCATCAACCACACGGCTCGCCGCGAAACGGTGCGGGCTCTGGCAGATGCGCTAGGTCTATCCGGCCCGCAACGGGCAGTGTTCGAGCGTGCGGCGCGCATGGGGCGTTCGGCGGGTATTCTGCGGCAGGACGCACAGCATCAGCAGAGGCAACCACCCATCGTCGGGCGGGCACGCGAGCTAGCGCATATCGATCGTTGGTTGGGCAGCGGTGCGCCTCCTCTGCTCGTGCTCGCTGGAGAGCCGGGCATCGGTAAGTCGCGCCTGCTCGCCGAGGCCGCTACACTCGCTGCTGAGGTGGGATTCCAGGTCATGGCAGCCGGCTGCTCTGGGCGCGGCGGCCAGCATCCCTACGCCCCCCTCCTGAGCGCTCTCGAGCACCATCTTGCCGCGCTGACTCCCACCCGCCGCCGGACCTGCCTGCTCGGCTGCGAATGGCTCACCCGCCTGCTCCCCGAGCTGAGCGTGACGTATGGCATCGCACCGCCCGCCTGGACCCTCCCCCCAGAGCAAGAACGCCGCCTCGTCTTCGCGGCTGTCGCCCGCTTCGTCGCCGCTGCCGCTGCCGATGCGCAGGGCATTGCGCTGATCCTGGACGATGTGCAGTGGGCGCCGCCGGATGCGCTCGATCTGCTGGTACATCTCATTCACGCTGGCGCCCAGGTGCCGGTGCGAGTCCTCGCCGCCTACCGCGACACCGAGATCCGGGCTGGCGAACCGCTTTCCTCGCTGCTCACCGAGCTCGCGCGCGATGGACTGATGACACGGGTAGCGCTCGGACCGCTGGATGCCGCTGCGTCGGCCGGTCTGCTGCGCCGTCTGCTCGTTGCGGCGGAGGCAGCGCAGGGTGCCACACATGAGCCCCGCGGGGGGCCCGCACACCACGCGCTCGAAGCGAGTGTCATCGAGCGTGCCGCTGGCGTCCCCTTATTTCTGGTCAGCTACGCACAATTCCTGCGCGACACGTCCTTTCAGATGGATGAGGCGATTCCGTGGGATGTGGTGGAGCATCTCCGCCAGCGAATAGCGCGGCTTCCAGCGCCCGCCGTTGAGGCGCTGGGTGTTGCCGCGATGATTGGCCGTACCGCATCGCTCGATCTGCTGACGGCCGCCGCCTTGATGCCGGAAGATACGTTGGCCGCGAGCTTGCACGAGGCGACCGTTGAGCGGCTGCTCGTTGAGGTGAGCGATGACGAATACGAATTCGCCCACGACCTCATTCGTGAGGTGATCGCGGCCGATCTGGGCGCGGCTCGCCGTGCACTCCTGCACCGCCGTATCGCGCAGGCCCTCGAAGGCCGCAGTGGCGACCCTCCAATCGAGCGGCTGGCATACCACTTCGCGCGCAGCGGCGACATCACGCGTGCGGCCCTGTATCTCGAGCAGGCGGGCGATCGTGCTACGGCACTGGCTGCATCCGCCGAGGCATGCAGCCATTATCACGATGCGGCCGCTCGGCTCGACCAGCTCGGACACACTGCCCGCGCCGCGGCTGTGCGTGAGAAGCTTGGGCTGGCACTCACGACGTGTGGGCGCTTTGACGAAGCGTTTCAGGTATTCGAAGCCGCGGACACGGCCTACCGGGCACTTGGCGACGTTGAAGGTTTCGCGCGCGTGGCGACCCAGATCGGTTGGGGGATGGTGCACGTGGGTACGCCCGAGACGGGCCTGGCGCACATCCAGGGTCTGCTCGATGCCCCCGCCAGTGAAACCCTCACGCCCTCGACGCTGGCCGGCCTGCTGTCGGCTCAAGCGTTCCTGAGCTTCGTCAATGGAAGATATCATGAGCAGCTTGCAATTGACGAGCGCATCGTAGCGCTGGCGCGCTCGGTCGATGATGCTGGCCTGATCGCCCAGGCTCAGGCGCACCGCTCTCTCGCGCTCACAATGTTGGGCCAGTTCGAGGAAGCACAACAGGTCATCGAGGAGGTGCTGCCGGAGCTCGAGGCGAGCGGTGATCCAACCAGCCTCACCATGGGGCTGAACGTCCTGTCAGGCGCCTACGCCTCACGCGGCGAGCTTGCGCTAGCCGAGCACTACATGGACCAGCAGCTCGAGATCTGCAAGCGGGTGGGCGACCCGGTCGCGATCGCGTTTGTCGAAGCCGGGCGTGCGGGCGTGCTCTACGATTTGGGCCGCTGGACGGAAGCATGCGAGGGTCTCACGGGTGCGGCCGACTTGATCGCGCATCTTGGTCCGTGCTGGGCCTCGCCGTACGTCCTCATCTACCGCGGGTATCTCGCGCTGGCCACCGGCGAGACAGCCGAGGGCGAGCGGCTGTTCCGGGAGGCCATGGATGAGACGGCGCGTAGTGGCGATCTGCAGGTGCGCTGCCTTGCCATATGCGGACTGGCCTACTTCGCGCTCGCCGCTGGCCAGCCCGACGTCGCGCAGGCGTACCTGCACCCGCTCGCCGACGCGCTCGAAGCGCTTGGCACATTTGGCCCCGCGGTGCTCCATCTGCTGGCCTGGGCGGCACTGGATATGGATGATCTCCAGTTGGCCGACCACCTGATTGAGCGCAGTCTGAGCATGTGCCGGGAGCGAAACGACCGTCTGGTTCTCGTGGACGCCCTGGTCGTGCGAGCGCGCCTGGCAGCGGCCCGCGGCGACCCGGATATGCAGTCGCTGCTTGCGGATGCGCTGATGCACGCGCGCGCCGTCACCTATCCTTACGGCCTGGCGCGCGCCCTCCACACATCTGCCCTGCTGCATGACCAGTGGGGCGACGGTGCGCGCGCTGTGTCGGACTACACTGAGGCATTGGACATCCTCCGCGCGTTGGGTGAGTGCGTGTATACTCCCAGGATCGAGCAGGCGCTACGTACCTGTTCCCGCTAGCTGGTGGGTTTGGTTTGGTCAACGACATCTCGATCTTGCGTGCGCCACTTCGCCCCAGGCTGCGTCAGAGGCCTCAGCGGTAAGTCCCGCCGCCTCCGTGAGCACTTGGCCGAACAGCTCGCGCAGCAAGTGCAGCACCGTTACCTCGATGGCGTGCTGAGCCTCGCCCTGTGATGCCCGCCAGATGTGCGTCCCATAGTCCGGGCTACGCACCTCCAGGTGCAGCGTGAACGCATGACGAGAGCCAGCGAGGCGCGCCGCGATCTGGACACGCTCCACAATGATGATGCCGAGGCAGTCGCAGAGCGCCAGCCCAAGCGCCTCTTCGACCGCGAGCGCCATGTCGCCGGCATCGCCATCGAGCTCGATCCACGGACTCATACAGGCGTAGCGGGCGCGAAACACGTACATCGTCAGCACTCCCTGCGTGGCATCGTACTGAGCCGGTTGGCATCAGCTCGTGTCCCAGCTTT
>DASUBU010000286.1:0-6151 GCA_035763125.1 Ktedonobacterales bacterium | reverse complement strand
TTGGCCGCCAAATCCGCCTGCGCGGACTGGGGCCACAGTGGGCAATTGAAGGACCCTGGGCCATGGATATCTGGGCTAGCCTCGCACAGCGAGACGTGCTAGCATAGACAGATGGCGAACGCTCGCTGCGCGAGGCAATGGGCTGCGTGGATGGGCGGCAATTCGGCGTGCAGAGGGGCGGTGGGAGGATGGGACGGACGGGTGAATCCAGGTGGGTGGCGCGGCTGCTGCTGAGCGTGGGCGGCGTGTTGCTGGTCGCGGGCGCGTTGATCGGCTGGGGCGCGCCGGCGGTGCATCCCGCGCTCGCGACGCTGCCGCCCCCGCTGGACCGCTTCGCCGCGCCGCTGGCTGGCGAGCAACTCGACCCGAGCGCGTTCCTGGGCGCTGATATCACGGCACTAGCGGTCATTATCGCCGTGGTGATCGGGTTCAACGCCACCACGCTGCAGATTGCTGGGCAGACGCATTCGCTCTCGTTGGTACGGGCGATTCTGTGGTCGCTCTCGCCGCTGCTGCTCTGCTGGGGAGTGACCACCGGCGTCGCGCTGGCCTACTTCCTCACGCCGCCGGAACACCTCGGCCAGCTTTGGCAGGTCTTGCTGTGGTTCGGCGCGGTGGTCGTGCTGATGATCGCTTACCTGTGGGATCTGCCGTGGCGGCTCTCAGGCGAGTACGTGGCCGCCTGGGCGCTGCGTCGCCTGGCGCGGCGGCCGATCCAGCGCTGGGAGGGACTCGACGGCTACTCCGCGCTGCAGACGGCGGTGGCCGGGGGCAACGCGCGCAGCGACCTGGGCACCGTCGCCGCTATCACCACTCGTCTGGGCCACTTTCTGGCCGCCGTGTGCGATCCGAAGGCCGAGGCGGAGAACGCCTATCAGCGCGCCCGCTATCGTGCGCTGAAGAATCTGCTCAGCGGCTGCGCGCAGAATGTCTCCTCGGCGCCCAACGCGGCGGCCTACAATCTGGGCTTCGTGCTGGCCGGCACAGTGCTGCAGGGCGTGGCCGTCGGCTTGCAGGCGGAGGATGCCGAGCGCGACCTCTTCTCAGGCGTCTTCCGGGCACTGCGCGACGCACCCGAGCGCATTGACCCGCTCTTCACCGGCATGCGCCACGCGCTCTGTCGCGGCTATCAGGGCAGCGACCCCTTTCTGTTGACGTACTGGTGGGCACGGCCGCGCTGGCCGCTCGACGACCAGCGCCGGGTCGCACGCGTCGCCGCCTATCTCGCGCGCTTCCAGGCTGATTGCCGCCGGGCGCTGCGGGCGAGCCAATCTCAGGGTACCTACGACTCCGCGGATCGCACCGCCGCTGGTCTGCTGATGGATCTCTACCGCGACATCTCCACCCATCTCGGCCCGCGCGTCGCCAGCGAGCGGCGCTCTGCGGGTCCCGCGCGGCTGGCCGACCTGGCGCAAGGGCTGCTCGATAGCGTGCATACGGCCGCGCTGCGCGAGTGGCCCAATGGGGACGCCGGGGCGGAGCGCGTGGAGGTGGTCAACGCGTACGAGGCGCGGCGCAAGGAGCTGAGCGTGCTCCTCGGCCATGGAGTGTGAGAATGTTGACGCGCGGTTGGCGCTGTGGTATGCTCTGCGCAACGAAAGGAGGTGGTGTGCAGATGAGTGACCGTATAAGCTGCGCAGGCAGCACGAATGCTCTCCACACCGATTCCATGGGAGAGTACCGCTTCTAACGCGGTTGAGATTTGTGCCCACAGGTGCGGCGAGTTGCCTGCCTGCGCGGTGAGAGTGGGGAGAGAGCCACGCGGCTTTCTCCCCACTCGTTTTGTCTGGAGTCGCTCGTTTGGGTCCGTGGTGGCGAACAGGTGGAGCACGGCCGATGGATAACGGCAACGCGCGAGACGACAAGCGGGAGATCGCCGAATCTGGGGCGCCGCTGGATGTGGAGGCGGTGCGGGCGGGGATCGTTGGGCTGCGGCTGGGCCAGCCGTTCCTCTACTTTCCCGCCATTGACTCGACCAATACGTATGCCGTGCAGCTGGCGCGCGAAGGCGCGACCGATGGGACGCTCGTCACCACCGACGACCAGACCGCCGGCCGCGGGCGCATTGGCCGTGGCTGGCGCTCGCTGCCGGGCCAGCAGCTTGCCGTGTCGCTGGTGCTGCGCCCAGGCTTTTCGCCGCACTTCCTGGTCATGGCGAGCGCGCTGGCAGTGGCCGAGACGATTGAAGTGGTAGCGGAGCTGGCGGCGGACGTCAAGTGGCCCAACGACGTGCAGGTTGGCGTGCGCAAGGTCTGCGGCATCCTGATCGAAACCAGCGCGGACTTCGCTGTGCTGGGCATCGGCCTCAACGTCAACGGCTCGCTGGCGGCCGATGCTGAGCTGGCTGCCCGCGCGACGACGCTCGCCGAGGCTGCCAGCCGGCCGCTCGCGCGCGAGGCGCTGCTGATCGCGCTGCTGACCCGGCTAGACGCGCTCTATGCCCATTTGAGCGCCGGAGGCATGGCGGCGCAGGGCGACCTGCGCAGGCGCTGGCGGGCGCGGCTGGTGACGCTCGGCCGGCGTGTGGTGCTGCTGCAAGGCGAGCAGACGGTCGCAGGGATGGCCGAAGACGTGGATGCCGACGGTGCCCTGCTGCTGCGCCGCGACGACGGCACACTGCTGCCCGTCACCTGGGGCGACGTGCATTCGTAGTGGGGACCTACTGGGCGTTCGCAAGGCGCCCCTACAGGGCAGCCATGGCGCTTGGGCGAGCGAGGAGCATCTGGGCGCATGCCGATAGGCGCTCCAGAATACCGCGCTCACGCGCCTACCGCCGCCTGCCGCGCGGCATGCTGGCCTCCGGCTTGAAGCGCAGTCCTGACCACGTCTCGTCAATCGCTACCGCCGCCACCGGACCCCAGCCGCTGGCCCTCGACACCTGCGCGGCCAGCTGATCGCGTCCCAGGTCGCTGGCAAGTGCGCCGCTCTTCTTCGGATGGATGAACCACAGCACGCCGCCGGCCCTGGTAAGCGCGATCGCGGTTTCGAGTACGGCCGCAAGCTGGGTGGAATCGCGTGCGAAGGCCAGCGTGACATCACAGGGCACGCCCTGCTGGGAGATGAACGCGCCTTCCGGCAGAGGCTCCAGTGCCGCCAAAAAGCCGTCCGGCGCGCCGAGGATGTGGATGCTATTGCCAGGAAGGATGCGGAGCTTCTTGGCGAGTGGGGTGGTGGAAGCAGTATCAGGCATCGCGAATTCTGCCTTTGCGCTGAGCGGACGAGAAGACGAGAAGACGAACGGTCAGCAGATGGGAGCGGGCACAGTATAGCCCACGGCGGAGGCGACGGGCCAAACACTGCCGCCAAGCAGTGCTGGGTGATACCTGCCCGTGCCAATCAATGACCGCAGGCGCCCGCTGTACGTACATGCTACGATGGGATGAATGCGGCTGCCCCCTGGCCCGATGTTCCGCCGGGAGCGCGAGCCGCGAGATTGCCGCCAGATGGGGCGGAGCGAAGTGGAGCGTCCTCATGATTATCGTCTGGCTGGCCCTGCTTGGCGCCCTGATCGTCACCGGCCTGCTTGTCGCGCTGGTCTATCTCGCCGGGCGCGGCAAGCCGCTGGATATGGGCGTCGTCCCGCGTTGGGCGCTGCGCCTCTTCGTATTCAACTTCGTGCTCGATCTGGCGATCCTCTACTTCGCCATGCCCGCGCTTACTGGCCCTTACTGGGGCGGGCAGTGGCTGCTGTGGCCGCTGCTGCTGACGGGCGTGCTGGCGCTCTTTGGGGGCAGCCTGCTCCAGGCGCGCGACGCGCTGAATACCTTCTCGCGCCAGGTGAACAGCGGCAATGTCAATATCTTCGAGATCGGCCCAGGCGGCATGCGTGGCCGGCGGCGCGGCGGCTTGGTAGACTCGGAGCCGCCGTCCCCGGTGGGCGCCCCGCGCACAGGCGGACTCGCCGGCGGCGCGGCAATCGCGCTCGTCTTCATCGTGGCAATCCTCGCCAACGGCCTCATCACCGTCGGTACGACCTGGTTCGATCCCAACGCCAAAGCGCTTGCCGCCGTCCCCCGCATCGTCAATGAGCCGGCCTCGGCCACCCTGCCGCCGACCGACGTCAATCATATGGTGCTGGTCTCGCGCGGCGTCGCCTCGTACCTCGGCCAGCAGGTGCTCGCCGCCAGCGGACAGAACCTCGGCTCGATCTACCACACCGACCGCACTGAATACGTCCTCCAGTCGGTGAAGGGGCATCTGTACTGGGTCGCGCCGTTGGTCTACAACAACGTGTGGGCCAATCTGGGCAACATGACCAGCCCCGGCTTCGTCGCGGTGGACGCCGAAGATCCCAACGTCTCGCCGCAATTGCATACCGGCCTGCACCTGCGCTACCTGCCCGACGCGATCCTCAACCAGGATCTGCTGCGGCACGTCTACCTCAGCGGCTACACCAACGGCAATCTGGAGGATCCAACGCTGGAGGTGGACGACAACTGGAAGCCGTACTTCACGATCTCGCTGATGCAGCCGACACGCGGCTTCACGGGCGATGTGGTCAAGCGTGTGCTGCTGTTGGACCCGCAGACCGGCGCGATCCAGAATCTGGCGCCCAATCAGGTGCCGGCCTTCGTGGACCGCATCATCCCTGCCGATACCGTCAACGACTACCTGACGTGGTGGGGTCAGTGGGCGCACGCGCCGTGGTTCAACCCGTCGGGCCAGGGCCGCCAGTCGCCTGCGCTGGGCAGCAGCGGTCAGCCGGAGCTGGTCTATAACTCTGTGGATAAGCCGGTCTGGCTGGCGCCGATCACCTCCAGCTCATCGAACGATAGCTCCACCACAGGCGTGATGCTCTTCGATACGCGCGACAACACCGGGCGCTTCTATCCCATCACCGGGCTGGGCGTGACCTCCAACGCCGAGACGACTTTCAAGCAGAATCCGCAGAACATCCGCAACTACGACGTCAGCAACGTCCAGCTCTACCAGATCTATGGCGAGCCAACGTGGGTCTGCACGTTTGTGCAGGAGAACGACTTCGGCCAGAGCTTCCAGGCGGTCGGCATGCTGGACGCGCGCCACCTCAACGGCGCCGACGTGATCATGCAGCCGAACAAGACGGCGGCGTTGGCGGCCTACGCGCAGTGGCTGGCCGATCATAACGTGGCGGCGCCCGGCGTGACGCCCAGCGGCCAGACGGTGACGCTGACGGCCAAGGTGACACGTGTCAACGCGGCGGTGCAGAACGGCACGACCGTCTATTACCTGTATCTTGAGGGCCAGACGCGCATCTTCGAGGCCGGCATCGCGCTCAGCCCGGAATTGCCGCTGGTGCAGACCGGCGACACCGTGAAGGTGACGTTCCTCGACACCAGCCAATCGGTGGTGACGCTGACCGGCTTCGACGACACGAGCCTCGCCGTCGCGGCGCCCAGCCCCACGGCGACGGCGGGGCCATAGGGACCTCACCCCCTGGCAAGGGCGTCCACTGGACGCCCCTACGAATGAACTGGGACATCGGAGGCGGCCAGACGTCCAGGGAAGGGAGAGGCGGGGGCGTCCGTAAGTCGCCCCTACGAATATGTGCACAGGCGGGATGAAGCGTAGCGGGTGTTCCTGCCGGCGTAGGGGCGACGCATGCGTCGCCCGCCGCGTTCGGCGGCGCAAAGGCGCTCCCGCACGGACACTACCGCGACGGGTACGGCTGTGGGAACAGGTCGCTCGTCGAGGCCTCAATCGTCTGTGCGAGCAGCGTCCAGAAGGCGTCAGTAGACTACAAGTGATCTCATAAATGGGGGGTACGCTGCATCCAGCAGGAGGATGCAGCAGCCATGGACCTGACGAACGAACAATGGCAGGTGCTCGAGCCGCTCATCGGCACGCTGCCGCGACGGGCCGATGGACGCGGCCGTCCGTGGCGCAGCAGCCGGGAGGTGCTCAACGGCCGTGTTGTGGATCTTGCGCACGGGAGCGCAGTGGGCCGACCTGCCCGAGCGGTACCCGCCGTACCAGACCTGCCACCGGCGCTTCCAACGCTGGGTGCGCGAGGGCACGCTGGAGCGCGTGCTCGAAGCGCTGGCGCGGGATCTCAAGGAGCGCGGCAAGCTCGATCTCTCGGAGTGTTTCATCGACGGCACGTTCATCGTGGCGAAAAAGGGGGCGGCTGCGTGGGAGCGACCAAGCGGGGCAAAGGTACGAAGCTCATGGC
>DASUBU010000285.1:0-7102 GCA_035763125.1 Ktedonobacterales bacterium | reverse complement strand
TCCACCTGGGCCGGATCGGGCAGCATGGAGTTCTTCCTCGGCAATGCCGCCCAGCAGGCCGTCTTCCAACTGATGATCCACACCTACGGCGTCGCCCGGCTGACCGAGGACCCTGCCCTGCTCGACATCGCGCTCTGGCTGGCGCAGTCCGATAACCTCCACCTGATCCAGTGGTTCGGCCGCGGCGGCTCCGAGGCGGAGGTCTCGGCCTACTTCACGCCGCGCGAGTGGTGGGATCTCGGCCCGGATCGCATCATCGTGGAGCAGCAGCGTGTCTACACGAACGTCCTGCGCGCGATGGAAGCGTATCTGCCCGCGCGCCGCGCCGCCCGCGAAGGCGCCGAGCGGGTCGTTCGCGAGCTGCTGGCCGCGCTGGGCGAGCGCGAGCGCACCGCCCAGGAGCGCGGCGCTCTCGAGCTGGCCGGCCGGTATTAGAGATGCCACACGCGCCATATCAGGTCCGGCCGGCGAGGGGCCGCATGGATCTGGCTTGCCGTGATGGACGGTTGCGGCGCGGCAACATGCCGGCGTGTGAGCGGAGCCGGCTCAGGCTACGTTGGATAACAACGACTCAATGCAGCTCGGCAGCGGCGCGGACGCGCTGCTCCTTGCCGCGCACGAGCGACGTGAAGACGCCGATGGCAGCGACGACGGCGCAGACGAGGAACGTCGCCTGGAACCCGTACGTGAATGTCTGCTGGAGCGCCGCGATCTGGCCCGCATCGCCCGCGCCCGCCGCACGCAGCATGGCGACCCGGTGCCCGGCCGCCGCGCCGCCGAGGCTGGCGAAGACCGCGCCTGCCAGCGCGACACTGACGCTCTGCCCCACCACGCGGCCCGTCGCCAGGAAGCCCGCGGCAGTGCCCTGCTGGCCCGCGGGAGCCGCCCCCATGAGCGCGCTGTTGTTGGGTGACTGGAAGAGCCCCTGGCCGAAGCCGGTGATCACCAGCGGCCAAATGATGTCGGGCAGCGAGCTGGACGGGCCGAGTTGGCTGATGAGCACGAGACCGACGCAGGCCACGGCGAGTCCGGTGGCAGCCAGCCAGCGCGTGCCGATGCGGTCGGCGAGAGTGCCGCTGAACGGCGCGATCACCGCAATGGTCAGTGGCAGCGGCGTGAGCAGAAAGCCGGAGTCTTGGGTCGAGAATCCGCGGAGCTCTTCCAGGTAGAAGGGCAGCATGAAGCTGACGGCGAAGAGCGCGAGAAATGAGAGCACGAGGCTGACGTTGGCCGAGGCGAAGACGCGGTCTTTCAGCAGCCCGAAATTCACGATGGGGCTGGCGGCGTACCGCTCGACGACGACCATCGCGACGAGCGCGACGGCGGCGCCCGCCAGCGAGGCGATCAAGGCGGGCGAAGTCCAGCCCCACTCCTGGCCAAAGGAAAGGCCCAGCGTCAGCGACGCGAGGCCGATGGCCAGCAGCAGCGCCCCGGCGGGATCGAAGCGCGCGTGGCCGTGCGGCCGGCGCTCGGTCAGAAACTTGACCGTGGCGATGGTTCCGGCGATGCCCAGGGGCACGTTGACGTAGAAGATCGCGCGCCAGGTCAGTTGGTCGGTCAGGATGCCGCCGATAGTGGGGCCGGCGCTCACCCCCAGGGCGACTACGACGGCATTCAGCCCGAGGGCACGCCCGCGCTCGTGGGGTGGGAACGCCGTGGTGAGCATGGCGGGGCTAACGGCGAAGAGCAAGGCGGCGCCAAGTCCCTGGAAGGCGCGCGCGGCGACCAGCAGCTCCAGCGACGGCGCGGCTCCGCAGAGAGCGGAGCCGAGCGTGAAGATGATGAGGCCGGTGGCCCAGATGGGCTTGCGGCCCAGCAGATCGGCCAGACGCCCAATGGTGAGCAGCACTGCTGCGATGATCACCAGGTAGGCGATGATGACCCACTCGACAGCGCCACCGAGGGCCACGCCGAAGTAGTGCGCGATGGCAGGGAGGCTGATGTTGACGATAGAGGAATCAAGCGTGGACATGAAGACGCCCACCGCGACGATGGCGAGCACAGTCCACTTGCCAGCGGTCTCTCCGTTCGCACGTGCGGGGCGTGCTGAAGCGTCTGATACGCTCGGAGGCACGGGGGGCGATGCCGCGGTGCCTGCGCTGCCCGGCGCATCATGCATCAAGGGGCTGCTGGCCTGTGGCGGGCCAGCCAGGTGGGCCTGTTCGTCGGAGTTCTGTGCCGGGGAGCGTCGCTCGGTCATCGTGCTGTGGTGTCCTCCTCGCTTCAGATTATCACTTCAGGTTATAAAGCAAGAGCGTCCCCTCGACACACTGGCGAAAAGGACAGTGCACACTCGCCGCCTGGCCACGGCGGAGGCGGACTCGACGCAGCGCACCCACCTGGCGTACACTCCTCATAATGCGAGTAGAGGCGAGCGGAGGGAGGCGGGGCGATGGATGACGGTGAGCGCGGCGCGGCGGAAGCGCCTGTCACGGTGGCGGCGGCAGTGGTGCCGATCCTCGAGCACGATCCGGCGCGCGAGGCCATCCTCGAGCCGACCCGGCTTATCAAGCCGCGTGACGTGCCCGAGGCCGCAGTGGTGTGCTTCTTCCAGGATGTGATCGCGACGTTGGAGCGCGAGCATGGCGCGCGAGTGGTCAAGCGACTGCGCAGCGAGATCGGCATGCACCCGGTCTACGAGCTGGCGGTGGATGGCAAGCGGCTGGCGGTCTTTCAGCCGGGGGTGGGCGCGCCGCTGTGCGCAGCGATGTTCGAAGAAGTGATCGCCGTCGGCTGCCGCAAGTTCATCGCCTGCGGAGGCGCGGGCGTGCTGGATAGCGCGATCGGCGTGGGGCATGTGCTCGTGCCGCAGAGCGCCGTGCGCGACGAGGGCACCTCGTACCACTATCTGCCGCCCGCACGTGAGGTCGCCGCCGACCCCGAGGCCGTCGCGGCGATTGAGGCCACCCTGCGCACGCATCACGTCGAGTACGTCCTGACGAAGACGTGGACCACCGACGCGATCTACCGCGAGACACCGGCCAAGATTCAGCGCCGGCGCGAGGAGGGCTGTCTGGCGGTCGAGATGGAGGCGGCCGCATTCTTTGCTGTGGCCCAGTTCCGCGGCGTCCCCTTCGGCCAACTGCTCTACGGCGGCGACGATGTCAGCGCGGCGGAGTGGGATTCGCGACAGTGGAACAGTCACACCAGCGTCCGCGAAAAGCTCTTTTGGCTGGCCGCCGAAGCCGCCCTCTCGCTGTAACCGCGCGGGCTCATTCCGCGTAGAGTGCTGGTGGACGCATATGGAACAGGCCGTGCGAAAGCCGCGAAGCGGCGGGAAGCGCCGCAAAGGTGCGGAAATCTGGCTGGACGGCGCTCGCACGCGGCACGTATAATGGCGGCGCGGTGCACTGCGCGGGAGTGGCCCACGCGGGCGCTCGCCATCACGGACCGGAGGCACGCAATGGGAGACAAGAGCCCCAAGAACAAGGAGAAGCGGAAGCCCAAGAAGGCCAGCGAGAAGAAGAAGTAAGCACGGCACATCCGTGCGCTTGTATCTTCACCGGTCCCCCTGGACTTTTCGTTCTCCGGCGGCGTCCAATCGTCACGCGGCCCGGTGAGCGTCTCAGCCTTTCCGTCCGCCGGCGTGCGATAGGGCGCCGTTCGTGCGCTTACCCACTCCGTACGGAGGGCATCTGAGGCTAGGTCATGAATATCATCCTGATTGTCGAGACCTTCATCGCCTTTGTGCTGGCGATTACGCTACACGAGGCTGTGCAGGCAGCCGTCGCCGCCGCGCTTGGCGACCCCTCTCCCGCCGGCGCCGGGCGGATGAGTCTCGTTCCCGCCCGCCAGATGTCCGCCATCGGCACCATCGTCGCCATCGTCTACTCGTTCGCCTTTCCATTCTCCGCTGGGCTTGGCTGGGGACGCCCCCTGAGTGTTGACGCGCGGCGCCTGCGTGTGGGTCCGAACTTTGGCCTGATCGTGATCGCGCTTTCAGGGATTGGGTTCAATCTGCTGCTCGGCGTGGGGATCGCCTTTGGCTTGAGTCTGCTGCCGGGCTACGCCTCGCTGGGCAGCGCGGTCAGCAGTTGCCAGGGCATCGGCGGTGCGCTTCAGAATTGCCTCAGCAGCGCACAACCAGCCGCGGTGCTGCGACTCGACCAGTTCCTCTACACGTTCGCCGTCACCAATGTGCTGATTGCCATCGTCAACATCATCCCGCTGCATCCGCTCGACGGCTACAAAATCCTCTTCGCGCTGCTGCCCAGCCGCCAGGCGATCTCGTTCCGCCGGCTGGAGCCGTGGATGGAGCTGATCCTGCTGGTGATTCTCTTCGTCGTGCCGTGGCTGATGGGCATCCTCAATATTCCGTTCGATCCGGGGCAGATTCTGATTCGCATTGCCCGCTCGCTCACCTATGGCCTCGCCACCAGCATAGACAACTTCTACGCCCTGCTATGAGCGCGAGACCCGATTCATCCACCACGCCTGCTCCCGGCTCGCCATCCACTGCTCCAGGACGCCGCGCCGCCGCATGCTACCGCGTCTATCAGCTCTGGCGCTCGCTCGTTGCTCGCCCGCTCGACGACGCCGACCGCGCGATCCTGGCCGACGCGCTGCCGCCCGGCGGGTGGGCGCTCTTCGCCACGATGTCGCGCAACGATCAGCGCCACAGTCTGACGGTCTACCGGGCGCTGCGCGCGCGCGACTGTGAGGACCGCGATCTGCTGGCCGCGGCGCTGCTGCACGATAGCGGCAAGGGCGGCGGGCGCGTGCGGCTGTGGGTGCGCCCAGTCCTGGTGCTACTGAAAGCGTTCGCGCCGGGCGTGCTGCGCTGGCTGGCGCGCGAGCCGCGATCCGGTGCGTCCGTGCCGTTCTGGCGCCGCCCGCTCTACTTCGCCTGGCATCACGCGGCGGTCGGCGCGGACCTCGCCGCGCAGGCCGGCCTCTCTGAGCGCGCCGTGCTGTTGATCCGCACGCACCACGATCCCCACGGCCCCGCCGCCGCGCTCCACGCCGTTGACGAGGAGGTATAACAAGGAGGTCACAGAGGTCAAGAAGAGAGGACGAGAGAGGGAGATAGACGAGAGGGCAGGCGGCGAGAGAGTGTAGAGGTAGATAGAGATACATGTGAGAGGGGCTACAATGCCTGCCGGCCGCTTTATCGTCGAAGGGCTGATGCTTGCGCCACGCGCAGAGGTTGAGCTGTCGCCGGAACTGGCCCATCAGGTGCGCGACGTGTTGCGACTTGGCCCCGGCGATACGCTGCGGCTGCTGGATGGTGCAGGTGGCGAATGCACCGCGACGCTGTTGGCCGTGGAGCGCAAGCACGTGGTCGTCCGCTTGGGCGAGCATGAGGAGGGGCAGGCAGAATCGCCAGTGCGCATCGTACTCTGCCAGGGTATGCTCAAGGCCGCCAAGTATGAGGTCATCCTCCAAAAATGCACCGAGCTCGGCGTCTCCAGATTCATTCCGTTGCTGACGGAACGGGCGGTGGCAGCCGTAGAGGAGGCGAGCGAGAGCAAGCGACGCCGCTGGCGCAAGATCGTCGCCGAAGCGGTTGAGCAATGCGGCGGCTCGCGTTTGCCGGAGCTCGACGCGCCGCAGCCACTGATGCACGCGCTGGCCTCCATGCCACCGGGCGCACTCGCTCTGATCCCCTGGGAGCGCGAGTATTCTGCGTCGTTGAGAGCAAGTGTTGAGCGAGCTATTGCCGCACCTGGCAGACTGGAAGACATCCCTGAAGTGCGGCTCTTCATTGGACCAGAGGGCGGCTTTGCGGACGGCGAAATCGCCCTCGCAGAGCGACATGGTGCCAGCCCCGTCACATTAGGCCCGCGTATCCTGCGCGCCGAGACTGCTGCCATTGTCGCCACCGCGCTTACCCTGGATGTCTTCCGCTTCTACCGATCGGAATTGGCGGAAGGCAGTACCACATGACCGACTGCGCGCAGCTCGACCGTTTGACAGAGCGCATCATCGGCGCTGCCCTCACCGTTCACACGGCTCTTGGCCCCGGCCTCCTGGAGTCGGCGTACGAGGCCTGCCTCGCCTACGAGCTTGTGGAGCAGGGTCTCTCGGTCGAGTAACAGCAGGCCGTCCCGCTGACCTACAAGCGGGTGCGTCTCGATTGCGGCTACCGGCTGAATCTGCTAGTGGAAAGCGTTGTCATTGTCGAGATCAAGGCGGTCGAGGCGCTCACACCCGTCCACCAGGCGCGGCTCATCTCCTATCTGCGACTGACTGGTTGCCCTGTCGGACTGCTGATTTACTTCCACACCGCACGGCTGCGCGACGGCATCCGCCGCCTCATGAATCCAGCCACGCTGCCCCCACCCTGATCCGGCCTTCCCTCGCTTCCCCCTCTCTCCCTCTCTTTTCCTCTCTGTGTCCTCTTTGTTCAGCTCCGTCCTTCGCGCTTGCCGACGAGTGTGACCCAGTCGCCTTCGACCAGCGCGCGGATCTCGCGCAGGCCCGCGGCACGCAGCGGCTCCTCGGCTTCGTGGCGGCGCTCGGCGATGATACCGCTGGCGATCAGCGTCCCGCCGGGCAGCGTCGCACGCACCAGCGCGGGGGCAAGCTGGGCGATCACGCGTGCAATGATATTGGCGAGCACCAGATCGAATGTGCCGATCTCCGCGCCCAACACGGCCAGGTCAGGCGGCAGCGGCGAGAACGGCTCACCCGCCGCGCCCTCCAGCGTGGCGAGGCGCACCTCGATGCGGTCGGCGAGGCCGTTGGCCTCCGCGTTGGCGCGCGCCGCCTCCACCGCTACGGTGCTCACGTCGAGCGCCAGCACACTCGCGGCGCCGAGCTTCAGCGCGGCCAGCGCCAGAATGCCCGAGCCGGTGCCGACATCCAGCACGCGGTCGCCGGGCGCGAGCGTCTCCTCGAGCGCCAGGACGCAGTTGCGCGTGGTGGGGTGCAGGCCCGTGCCGAAGGCCATGCCGGGGTCCAGCTCGACCACCACCTCGCCGGCCCGCGGCTCGTACTCGCGCCAGGACGGCTTGATGACCGTGCGCCGGCCGAGGTGCGTGACGTGGAAGTGCTCCTTCCAGGCGTTGGCCCAATCGCTTTCGGCCAGCCGCCGCACGCTGACCTCAGAGATGTTGCCGGCGCCAATCTGCCGCAGATGCCACAGCCCCTCCTCGATGCG
>DASUBU010000284.1:0-4487 GCA_035763125.1 Ktedonobacterales bacterium | reverse complement strand
GACCATCTTGCGGATACCGCCTAGATGCCCCTCGATGAAGCTGAGGCGTTTGAGCACATCGCGCTTGTCGGCTTGCATACGCTCACCCTTGCCTCTCTACCCATACCCCCTGGGAGGGGGTCTATGGAGATCATACCACCAGCGGGACATATCGTGCAAGGCCAGCCACACCTACCGGCAAAATCCACGTGACGCAGGCGATCTCCCAGCCGGTGGCGCGTCAGCGTGGCTACGCCGTTGCTCCAAGGGAGCACCCGGCGTGACGATTTCGTGAGGCGCCTTGCCGGGCCTGTGATCGGTGTGTAACCGCGCGGGCTTCACAATCAAATGCGTGGGACATGCATTATAAGCAGAGTTCCGACGGATCGCCCCTGGGCGACACGAGACGCCATTGATGGGCCGCGGTCCTGGCTTGCACCGGCATGTCTCCACAGGACGTGCACGATGACCCGCATCCTGATCGTGGACGACGAACCCACTCTCGTCGAGCTCCTGGACGGCTACCTCCGGCACGAGGGCTACGACGTGGTCGTGGCGGCTGACGGGCCCGATGCGGTGCGGCGCGCGCAGGAGACACAGCCAGATCTCATCATCCTCGACGTCTTGCTGCCCGGCTTCGACGGTATCGAGGCCTGCCGGCAGATTCGCCGTTTCTCCGACGCCTACGTGCTCATGTTGACCGCGCGCACCGAGGAGATTGACAAGATTGTCGGCCTGACAGTCGGTGCGGATGACTACGTCACCAAGCCGTTTAGTCCGCGTGAGGTGGTCGCCCGCGTCAAGGTGCTGCTGCGCCGCCCGCGCAATCAGACGAGTGCACTGGCGGCTGGGGCCGAGGGCGAGGGCGAGGAGCTTCCGGTACTGCGCTGCGGCGACCTGTCGGTTGACGAGGGCCGCCACGAGGTGCGCCGCCGTGGCGAGGAGCTGGCGCTCACCGCACGCGAGTTCGCCCTGCTGCTCACCTTGGCGCGCCACCGGGGTCGTGTCTTCACGCGGGCGCAACTGTTGGAGCATGTATGGGGCGACGAGTACTACGACGATCACGTGGTGGACGTGCACATCGCCAACCTGCGCAAGAAGCTCGGCGACGACCCCGCCGACCAAGCCTGCCCGCACTACATTGAGACGGTACGCGGCGTGGGCTATCGCTTTGCCGCGCACCGCGACCGCGAATGATCAGACGAGCGGGCGAGCCGGCGAGTATGCGCAGGCAGACATGCAGAGGGGCGCGAGGGAGAGAAGAGGGAGCGAGAGGAGGCAGGCGAATATGTTTCACCGCTGGGCAGGCGCCAAGCTCGCGACAAAGCTGTTCCTCTCGTACCTCCTCATCGTGCTGGTCGGCGTGGCCACGCTCTTCGTCGCCGTCACGCTCATTGCTCCCGACTTTTTCGGCTCGTACATGTATGGCATGATGCAGGGCCAAGGCGGTGGGATGGGGCCAATGGGCGGCATGATGGGCAATGGGAACGGCAGCGCCCCACTGACCACGACCGGCGACGCGCTCGATGCCGCATTTCGAGCGTCGCTGATGCGCGCGCTGTTGCTGGCGGCTGCGCTGGCGACGCTGGCCGCCATTGGCCTCAGCGCCTTCGTCTCGCACCAGATCGCGCAGCCTGTGCGCCGGCTGGCGACAGCGACGCATCGCATCGGCGCCGGCCATTATGCCGAGCGGGTGACTGTGCCGCCGGCGGATCGCGGCGACGAGCTGGGTGAGATGGCGGACAGCTTCAATGAGATGGCCGCCTCGCTCGAACGCACCGAGCGCCACCGGTTGGAGCTGGTGGGCGATGTCGCACACGAGCTGCGCACCCCGATCGCCACGCTGGAGGGGTACCTGGAGGGCCTGCTAGACGGGGTGGTCACACCGTCGGCCGAGACCTGGGCCATGCTGCACACCGAGGCCGGGCGCCTGCGCCGGCTGGTGGACGATCTGCAAGAGCTGTCACGGGCGGAGGCGCGCCAGATCCCCCTCACGCTCAAGCCAGTGGTGCCGGAGACCATCGTCGAGGCCGCGGTGGGCCGCCTCGGGCCGCAGTTTGAGGAGAAGGGGCTGACGCTCGCCGTCAAGCTGCCGGGACCTGGGCAGGGGCCGGGTAGGGGCGGCCTGCCACGGGTGCGCGCCGACGCCGACCGCGCCGTGCAGGTGCTCAGCAACTTGCTCACCAACGCGCTGCGCTACACACCAGCGGGCGGTCGTGTTGAGGTGTCGGGGGCGCGGCAAGGAAACTACGTCGCCCTGCGCGTGTCGGATAGCGGCATCGGCATCGCGCCCGAGGCGCTGCCGCAGGTGTTCGAGCGCTTCTACCGCGCGGACAAATCGCGCTCGCGGGCCTTGGGCGGCTCCGGCATCGGACTGACGATCGCCAAGGCGCTGGTCGAGGCGATGGGGGGCGCGCTCACCGTTCAGAGTCCTGGGCTGAACCAGGGCAGCACCTTCACCTTCACGCTACCGGTCGCGCGTTGACAGTGCCCATCAACTGGCCGCTGCTGGTGCCCCGCTCTGTGCAAGAGGCCAAGACCGCCGCGGTTGTCTGCCACGCTTGACCCTGCCTCGCAGCGCTCAGGAGTGCGGATCAGTGATCAGTGCCCCACCGACGGCCTGTGTGCTGGGCGGCGCGCGCGTCTGCGACAGACTTCTTGATCGAATCTTGATCGAACTGCTCATGCTGCCTTGAGATCACCGCTCCATACTGACCGTAGAGGCTGGACGCGAGAGCATGGGAGATAGGATCGCGACAACCACCGTTACGCCACGGCGCAACGCCCCAGCCCTGCCAAGAGACCATGGGAGGTGAGGACGATGATTGGCTTCGGATTCGGCGTCATGGGCGTTGGGATGGTCCTGATGACGCTCGTTTGGGTCGGGCTGATCGCACTGGTAGTCTGGGCACTCGTGCGGCTGTTCCCGGGCCACGGCGCCAGCCGCAACGACCACGATGCCGCCGCCGAGATCTTGCGGCAGCGCTACGCAGCCGGCGAGATCAGCGGGGCCGAGTATCAGCAGGCCTTGCAGGCGCTGGGGTAGCCGCATCGGCGGCAGCCAACGCTGAGCGACACGCACGGAGACACGGGATACCCGGCAAGGCAACCGGGGCTCTAGGACGAGATGCTCGAAAATACGGAGGAGGCACGCGATGCGTACCCGCACGATCATTCTGCTTGGTGTGGTGCTGCTGGGCGTCCTGGCCCTGACCGGCGCGGGGGTCGCGCTGGCATGGGGAGGCGCAAGCGGTGCTGGAATGCCCTGGAGCGGCAGCGGCACGCCGGCTCCCATGATGGGGGGCCAGTCCAACTATGGCCCGATGATGGGCCCGAACGGTTCCGGTCCAATGATGGGCCCGAACGGTTCCGGTCCGATGATGGGCCCGAACGGGCATGGCCCAATGATGGGTGGCTCAGGAGCCACCTCCACGTCCCCAGCCACGCCCGCCGTTGGGGTGACGCAGGTGCGGATCGTGGGCTTCGCCTTCGCCCCAGCCACGATCCAGGTGAAAGCCGGCACAACGGTGACATGGACGAACGAGGACACGGCGCCACACACTGTCACGTTCAGGAATGGGATGCGAGATAGTGGCGTATTGCGGCAGGGGCAGAGCTTCAGCTACACCTTCACGGCCGCTGGCACCTATGACTACTACTGCGCCCTGCATCCGGCGATGACGGCGAGCGTCGTGGTCACACCGTAGTGCTTCTTTGTGGTGAGCGCAGGTCGGCGAGTCGGAGGGGCAGTTGGCCATCGCGGTCACAACCATGGCATTGCCCCGGCGCCTGCTCGCCGCTCTGGCCACGCGAATGCATCCGTGTCGGCCGGTCCGGCTTATGCTACTGGAGTAGTCCATCGTCAGAGTACGGGTGACGAGAGGTGTCACATGGCACGGTCGGCGTCAAACGCGAGTGCGGGCTACTTCTGCAACGGCCAGCCCTACAATCGGCTCGGCCACGGGCCGGGTATCGTCGTCATCTTTCAGGGGCTGCTGTTCGAGAACAAGCCGCTCAGGGGCCCCCTCGCCCGCGGACTGACCGGCATGTACCAGTTCCTCAAGGAGGAGTATACAGCGTACATCGTGACCCGCAAGCCGGGCCTCCCGCCTGGTTATTCGCTACAGGACATGGCGGATGATTATGCTGTGATGATCCGAGAGGAGTTCGGAGGGCCGGTTGACGTGATCGGCACATCGACTGGAGGATCCATTGCCCAGCACTTCGCCGCGGACCATCCGGTTTTGGTCCGCAGACTGGTGATCCATTCGAGCGCCTACACGTTGAGCGAGGATGCCAAACAGATCCAGTTGCGCATGGGCGATCTCGCGCGACGGCGAAAATGGAGAGCCGCCTACGCCGAACGATTGCGCCCATTAGCTCGGCGCGATTGGCTCGGCAATGCCGTCGTCTGGCTCGGATCGCTCTTACTCGCCCTCAGACCACCAAAGGATCTCTCAGACCTGGTCATCACCATTGAGGCAGAGGACCGGCACGACTTTAAAGAT
>DASUBU010000283.1:0-25210 GCA_035763125.1 Ktedonobacterales bacterium | reverse complement strand
GTCGGCCAGCGCGCGCATCTCGTCGTCGGTGCGGTCCTGGATGGGATGGGCGACGTAGACGACGGCCGGATCGAAGCCCAGCGCGCGCGCTTGGGCGGCGGCGGCGTCCTGGAACTCGCTGGAGGCGACGAAGACGCCCGGTAGGCCCTGCGTCTCGAAGGTGGTGATGTCGTGCACACTGCACGACGTGCACGACCCTCAGTCGGCGAGCGCTTCGATCACCACGTCACAGCGGGCGCGCATCTCGGCGCCGAGTGCGGCGGGCATCGGTTTGGTGTAGGTGGGCTTGCGGAAGCGCGCCACGCGCAGGCCGCGCGCCGCCAGCAGCGCCTCCAGCCGATCGAGGAAGACATTGCCGCGCGGCTTGGAGATATCGAGCAGGCCGATGGTGAGGCCTTCCAGTGAGGAGGGCCGGGCCGTGCGGCCACGGAGCGTCGGGGACAGCTCGGAGGTCGGGTCGAGCAGCGTGCGCGTGATTAGGGTCGTGGCTGTGGTCGTCGTCATGGCACAATCTCCTGTGTGACGGGCTGGCTGCCGCCGGGGCCGCCGGTCCAGCCGCCGATGATGCTGGAAAACAGGCCGGCCGCTCCGCCGGCGTGGACGATACCGAGGCCGCCGGGGCGGAACTTCGTCAGCGCGCCGCCCTCCGGTAGCGCGGGCATGCCTTCGGCGCAACCATCCGCGCTGCGCGCCAGCTCAGCGGCGGGCAGCGTCATCAGCGCGGCCAGCTCGTCGCGCAGGCGCTGCTTGCTCCAGCCAGCCTCACGAAAGATGCGGGCATGCGAGGGCGTGACGACGAGAAAGGCGTCCCACACCTGCGCCAGCTTGGGATGCGCGACGCTGCGCAGGCACCAGGCGAGGGAGTGGGCGAGCGATTCCGGCGTGCGCGAGATCTGATCCACAACCATCCGCGGCCCCTCTCCGGCGAAGAGTGTGACGGCCGAGGCGCCCGGCGGGATGCCGCGCTCGACGGCTAGCGATTCCCACGGCGAGCCGGCTTCGTCCTCGGCGAAGCAGAACGTGTACTTGCCCGGATTGCCGAGCACGGCGCGATCTATCTCGCCGGGCCGGCCGCCGCCAACATTGCGGATGACGAGCTGCACCGCGCGGCCAATCGTCGCGTTGGCGCGGTTGCCCTGGCCGAAGGCGTTCATCCCAGCGTTCATGCCGAGGGCGCGCGCGATCGGGCCGTTGACGATCACCACCGGGCCAACAGCGTAGGTGGTGGCGAGCACACCGTGGATGTTGAACGCGTCGGTGCAGGCGGCCCGCACGGCGGCGATCACCACCGGTAGGTATTCTGGGCGGCAGCCGGCCATCACGGCGTTGATGGCGACCTTCTCGACGCTGCAGGGGACGAGATCGGGCGGCACGACGGCGACCACCTCGTCGGGGGGCAGCGTGGTGCCCTCCAGCATGCGCAGGACGCGCCCAGGGGTCGGCGGAACGACCGGCAGACCGTCGGTCCAGCCGCGCTCGAAGGCAGCTTCCGTCTCGTCTTCGAGCGCGGCCAGCTCGACTCGCCGGGCGCGCAGCCGCTCGCCACCGAAGCGCACGGCAAGCTCTTCGGCGATGCCCGGCTCGACACTGATTGAGCCACAGCCGGGACGATAGGCTGGTAGGTCTGGGCCGAGATCCGCGACGCCGGTCAGCGCCTCCCACTCGGCGCGCGACCAGCCGATGGCGCGCTCGACCACACGGCCCGCCTCGATCCGCGCGAGCGTGGGGACGATCTCGACGCCCAGCCGGTACGAGACTTCAAGGGCCGTATCGTCACGGGCTTGCAGACCCGGGGGGAAGACGGGGTCGTCCTGCGTGTAGATAGCGCATAGGATGCCCGACTGCTGAAGCTGGCCGAGTACCGGCGCCACCAGTTGGCAGGTCGGGCAATCCTGCTTGACGACGGCGACGAGGCCGTCGGGCAGGTCCAGCGCGGATGCCGAATTGGACATCAGGATATGCCTCCGCTGCATGCCGTGGCGATAGCGATAGAGCACCAATCTGACCGCCTGCCCTCACAGGCAGAGAGTCGTGGCTCGCACTGCCCAGATTAGTGCCGCTTCCAGCTGTGGACGGCTTCGATGTAGCGTACCGTGCCGGTCCTGCCGCGCATCATGACGGAATGGGTGCGCGCGCCGGTGCTGGTGTAGCGCACGCCGCGCAACACCTCACCAGTGGTGATGCCAGTGGCGGCGAACGAGACATTTTGTGAGGTGATCAAGTCGTCTACGCCGTAGACGCGCTGGAGATCCACACCCTCGCCCAGCAGCTTGGTGCGCTCCTCCTCGTTGCGCGGCCAGACACGGCAGAGCATCTGTCCGCCGACACACTTGATGGCTGCCGCCGCCAGCACAGCCTCGGGGGCGCCGCCGATGCCCATGTAGACGTCCACAGCCTGATAGTCTTCCATCGTGGCCTGGATCGCCGCGGCTACGTCGCCATCCTGGATCAAGCGGATGCGGGCGCCGGCCTCGCGAATCTGCTTGATGATGTCGGCGTGGCGCGGCCGGTCAAGCACGGTCACGGTGATATCGCGGATGGGGGTGTCGGTGGCCTGCCCGATGCGGGCGAGGTTCTCGACGATTGGCGCGTCGAGGTCAATAACGCCGGCCGCGACGCGGCCGACGGCGAGCTTCTCCATGTAATAGACGCCGGGAGGGGCGGCGTACATGCTGCCGCGATCGGCTACCGCGACGACCGCTATCGCGCCGGGCAGGCCCATCGCGGTCAGGCGCGTGCCGTCTACGGGATCAACCGCCACATCTACTTCAGGGTGCAGGCCGTTGCCGACCCGCTCGCCGATGTAGAGCATGGGGGCCTCATCCTTCTCGCCCTCGCCAATCACGACGAGGCCATCCATGTCTACGCCGTCCATGGCCGCGCGCATGGCGTCAACTGCCGCCTGGTCCACGGCTTCTTTGTCGCCGCGGCCCATATAGCGTGCCGCGGCATGGGCGGCGGCCTCCGTCACACGCACCAGCTCGAGGCCCAGATTGCGCTCACGGGTGCCCGCACGCTCGAAGCCATTGCTGCCGGCTTCGCCGGCTGTGTCGCTCGACTTCCCTTGCATGTGTCGCCTCTCCTGTCGCCACTCGTCATGACCTGTGCCATGTGTACGCCGTGCCCGTGCCAAGTCGCTGCATATGCGTGACCACACCACACCGTGATATGGGCGCGGCACGGCGCTCGCACGGCTCCCTAGACTTCCGGACAGCGCGGCTCGACGCGGCTGTGCTCGGCCTGGATAATCGCCTTGAAACGCGCGACGGTCTCGGCCAGCCGGCCCCGCCGATTGACGATCAGATAGTCGTAGTTGGGTAGTTGTGCCATTTCGCGCTCCGCATTGAGCAGGCGCAGCGCGCGCTGCTCGGGCGTATCCTGGCCCCGCTGGTTCACCCGCTCGACCAGCTCGTCAATTGACTCCGGCGCCAGGAAGATGAAGATCGCGTTCCTGGTGCGCTTGCGAATGGTCTCGGCGCCCTGCGGATCAATCGTAAGGATGACGTCAACGCCGCGGCTGAGCTGCTCGCGAACCGGGGACGCAGGGACCCCGTACCAGTTGCCGTGAACTTCGGCGTGTTCCAGTAATTCGCCGCTGCGCGTCATCTCTTGAAACTGTTGGAGCGTGCGGAAGTGGTAGTGGATGCCCTCCAGCTCGCCATCACGCGGCCGCCGAGTGGTGACCGTGACGACGACATAGCCCGGCCAGCCTTCGGCCTTCAGGGCGTCGGTGACAGTCGTCTTGCCGACCCCAGAGGGTCCGGAAAGCACGATCAGCAGCCCACAGGACCGCGACTGGCGGGAATCAGTGGACTGTTGCGGGGTTGGCACGGGCGTTGACGTCGGTGGCGACTGATATCTCACGAATCGGCTCTCGCTCTAAACTGATGTGATGGGCACGCAGGGACGTCCAGCGCGGGATGCGCCCACATGGTATAGTATGCGACGCCCGCCGGGCACGGCAACTGCCAGGAGGCGGCTGGCGATGATGAGGGCGACCGCGAGGGCAGGCAGAAGGGGCAGGAGCGCAGGATGCAACTGGATGCGCTGACGCTGGCCGCGCTGGTTGATGAGCTGCGCGCCACGCAGGCGGGGGCACGGGTGGAAGAGGTGATCCAGCCGACGCCGCAGGCGGTGGCGCTGCAGCTCTACGCCGGCGGCGCGAAGCGCTGGCTGCTCATCTCGGCGCACCCGCAGCTCGCGCGCATCCAGCTCGTCGAGGCGAAGCCGCGCAAGCTGGTGGCCGAGCCGCCAGCCTTCGTGATGCTGCTGCGCAAGCACCTCGAAGGCGCGCGCCTGGTGGAGGTGCGCCAGCCGCCGGCGGAGCGACTGGTCGAGCTGGGCTTCCGGATAAGCGGGCAGGCCGAGCCAACCTGGCTGGTGGCCGAGCTGACGGGACGGCTGAGCAACGTGATCGTGCGCGACGCGGGCGGCACGATTCTGGGCGCCCTCAAGCCCGTCGGGCCGGCGGTCAACCGCTACCGGGCGATTGTGCCCAATGCGCCGTATGTCGCGCCGCCCCCGCAGACACGCACCCTGGGCGGCGAGACGCTGCCGCGGCTTGCGGGAGCAGAGGTGACGGCGGAGGCACTGCGCGTGGCGGCCAACGAGCTGCTCGCTACGGCCGATCGGGAACCGACGCCTCCAGTCGAGGGAGCGAAGCGGCAGCGGCGCCAGCGCAAGCCAGCCGCGCCAACGCTGCGCACGCTGCTGACGACGCAGGTGGCGGGCTTTGGCCCTGAGCTCGCCGAGGAGGCGAGCGCGCGGGCGCTGGGCGTGGCCGACGCGCCGCTGGACGAGGAGCTGGAGTGGGAGGCGCTGGCGGCGGCGGTGCGCGATCTGGCGGCATTGGAGACGACGCGCGCCTGGCGGCCGACGCTGGTCTACGCGCAGGATTACACCTCCCCGGGCGAGCGGCCCGTCGCGTATGCGGTCTACGAGCCGCGGCGTTTCGCGGGTACAGCGGGGCTGCGTCCAGTTGCGTCGGTGAGCGTGATGCTGGCGGCGTACTACGAGGATGCCGAGTGGCGTGCGGCGATGGAGGGCGCCAAAGCCGACGTGCAGCAGGCGCTGCGGACACATGTGGAGCGCGTGCGCCGCAAGGACGACGTACTGCGGGGCGAGCTGGCGGCGCTGGATGAGGCAAGCCGCCTGCGAGTGGAGGCGGATACGCTGCGGGCGTTTCAGATGGAGGTGCCGGTGGGCGCGGCAGAGTGGCGCGTCGCCAATCCCTTCGGCGAGGCGGGCGACGGCGAGCGGCCGCTGATCATCGCGCTGGACCCGCGCCTCTCGCCCCTTGAAAACGCGACGAAGAAGTACGAGCGCTATCACAAGCTGCAACGGGCGGCAAGTCAGATTCCCGCGCAGATCGAGGCCAACGCGACCGAGCGCGCGCGGCTGGAGCAGCTCGCCGCCGACCTGGCGCTGACGGAGACGCCAGCCGAGGTGGCAGTGGTGCGCGCGGAGGTGGCCGAGGCGGGCTATCTGGGCCGCCGCGCCGCGAGCGCGGCCGGCGCGAAAGGGGGCAAGAGCGGCAAGGGCGGGAAAGCGGGCAAGCCAGGAAAGGCGAAAGGCAAAGGGCCGACTCAACCGCGTGAGCCGGGGGGCGCACCGCTGCGGTATGTCTCGTCCGACGGCTTCGTGCTGCTGGTGGGCAAGAATAGCCGGCAGAATGAGGCGGTGACCTTCGGGGAAGGCCGGCCCAATGATGTATGGCTCCACGCGCGGGGAGTGCCGGGTGCGCACGTCGTGGTGAGGTCGGGCGGCCGGCCGGTGCCGGAGACAACACTGCGCGAGGCCGCGGCGCTGGCTGCCTACTATAGCCAGTCGCGCCTGGAGGGGTCAGTGCCGGTGGACCATACCGAAGTGCGCTACGTGCGGCACATGAAGGGCGGCGGGCCAGGGATGGTGATCTACGAGCGGGAGCGCACGCTGCACGTCGCGCCTGCCAAGCTGGACGGGCTTGAGCACATCAGAGAAGGCCATAGAACGCGATAGTCGGGTGGATGCCCGCACGGCTGGTGCGTCCAAAGTGGGGCACAAGTGGGGGTTGTAAAACAGGCAAGACTGTGATATGGTTCTCTATTATGGACGTTCCCTTAGCGCAGCGCTGGTGTACTTCTCCGCTCAACGATTCGAAGGCGACGGCTCGGATGCGGCCGGGAGTTGTACCGGAACCGGCCATCTGGAGAACGACGGCGCGGCGTGGCGACGACCGTGCGCAGGCCCGCGGATAGCGGTGATGGATCCGCCTCGTATGCGAGCCTGTACGCCTTAGCGTACCACCCCAGCTTCTCCATCTCTCCAACGCACTCCGGGCGCCGCTTACTATATCAGCCGAGCGCGCAGCCTGTGTTGACGCACGTCCAATGGTGGGCGAACAGGGAGAGGATGTCGCCATCTATGCGGCATACCGGGAAAGGGCGTTCGAGATGAGCGGAACGCGAGGCTCTGGGGCAATGCGACGGTGGATTGTTGGCGGACTCTGCCTGAGCATGCTGGCGCTGGCGGTGGGGCTATCCCCCGCGGCGCTGGCTCGTGAGCAGCAGGTGGCAGGCCCCAGTATTGCCGAGGCAGTGGGCAACTGGGCGACCTACGTTCACGATGCCGGGCACAGCGGCTATAACGGTGCGGAGCAGGCCATTAACCCGACCAGCGCGCCCGGCCTCAAGCGGGTCTGGAGGCACTGGACCAGCGGAGTGACGGCGACGCAGCCGATCGTCATCGGCAACACGGTCTATTGGGGCTCGTGGGATGGCTTCGAGCACGCGACGAATGCGACCACAGGCGCCTTTGTGTGGGCACAGTGGCTGGGGACAACCGCGGCGCAGTGCGGGACGATAGTGGGCCCGTTTGGGCCGCTCGCGTCGAGCGCGAAACTCGGCGTCAACGCGACGGCGACGGTCACGACGATCGGGTCAAAGGCGATGCTGTTCGTGGGTGGTGGCGCGCGCCAGGTCTTCGCGCTCAACCCCGCAAACGGTGCGATCATCTGGCAGAAGACGGTGAGCAGCAACCCGAATGCGTTCTTGTGGTCCTCTCCGGTGGTGTACAACGGCAACGTCTACATTGCCATTGCCTCGATCGGCGATTGCCCGCTGGTAGCTGGGCAGATTGTCGAGCTCAGCGGCGCGACAGGCGCCATCCTGCACACGTTCACGACAGTGCCGAGGGGGTGCATCGGGGCGGGGGTGTGGGGCACACCAACGATTGACACCGCTGCCGGCACGCTCTATTTCACCACCGGCAACCCGGGCAGCTGCGGGACATCGGAGCCCTACGCGGAATCCATCGTCGAGCTGCACGCCTCCGACCTCTCGGTCGTGCATTCCTGGCAGGTGCCGGCGTCCCAGCGCACCGGGGACGGCGACTTCGGCGCCACGCCGACGCTCTTTACGGCGACCATCAATGGAACGCTGCACGCGCTGGTAGGAGCGGCCAACAAGAACGGCATCTTCTACGTCTGGGACCGCGCCGACATCAGCGCCGGGACGGTGTGGGAAAAGAAGGTGGCGGTGGCAGGCGCCTGCCCAGAGTGCGGGCAGGGCAGCATTGCGCCGGTTGCCTGGGACGGCAGACGGCTCTTCGTGGCGGGCGGCAACACGACCATCAACGGCCAGAGCTGCAAGGGCAGCGTCCGCGCGCTCAATCCGGCGACCGGGGCCTTCATCTGGGAGCACTGCATGCTGTCAGGCCCGGTGCTGGGGGCGGTGACGGCGGTGCCGGGCGTGGTGGCGGCGACTGAGGCCAACTGGCTGATCCTGATGGCCACCGCGAACGGGGCAACACTCTTCCGCTACGTGGTGGCTGATGGCAAGCCGTTCTTTGGCGGCGCATCGGTCTCGCAGGGGCAGCTCTACGTTGGCAACGCGGACGGCAACCTGTTTGCCTTCAAGCCGTAGGGGCCAGGCAGTGCGGAGGAGGACGAGCGCGAGCGGACAAGCTTAACGCAGCTCGACCTCGTCGCCCGCCCGCAATTCCTGCTCGGCGCCGCCGACGGCAAGGAGGTGGACCGCTTGACGGCCCATCACCCGCCAGCGGCGGCGCGCGGCGTCAATTTGGACCAACGCGGTGTCTTCGTCAATGCCCAGCGGCATGACCTCCGCTGGCAGGGCGCCAAGCGCACGATCAAGCCAGTCGGGGCCTATGAAGCCGGCCATACGGTCGAAGTGGGGAAAGACGACGACGCCCGGCACGACGGCCCACGCGCGGATCGGCCCGACGCGCCCGCCCTCGCGGGCAGCACGCAGACTGAGGGTATAGGCGCCCATCGCCATTGCGCCCGCGCTGCATCCGGCGAGCACGGCGCCCGCGGCGCGCGCATGCTCGATGGCGGCCCAGGCAGCGGTTGCGCGCAGTGTTTCGATCAAATAGCTGGGGTCGCCGCCGGAGAAGTAGATGTAATTGGCGTCGGCGAGCTGAGCAGCCTGCACGGGATCCTCGGCACCGGCGCGGTCAGTGATTTCGACGGGCCGCACATCTGGCACGCCGAGCGCACTGAAGTGACGCATCCCCATCTCGTTCCAGCGCTGCGGACTGTCCGGCTCGCGCCCGCTGGCGGTAGGAATCAGCGCGACGCGCGCGGCGGGCGGTCCGCCGAGCGTGGCGAGCAGGTAGCGGTCTGTCTCTACCATCGCGGGAGTGTATTCGCCAGAGCCGACCAGGGCTATCGCGCCGCCCTCAGCTTCGCCCGTCGAATCGTTCGCCATGCGCCACTCGCTTTCACACTGCTTGCCGCCGGTACGGCATATCGTACATTCATCTTCCATCAGGCGATCAGGTCGCCGTCAACGCCGTCAACGCCGTTGCGGCCTCAAGGGCCGAGCTGCGCCATCAACTGGCGGGCGAGCGCCTGCTCGTGGGCATTGGCCTCCGGTATATTGTCGTTGGGATTGCGCGCATTCTCGTTGGCGGCCAGCAGCACGCCGAAACGCTCCAGAAATACCGCTGGCTCGCCATGAGTGAGGACGACCACGCAGCCGTCGGCGGGGGTAGCGTCGGAGGCGAGCTGTACGTCCGAGCCAGGGGGTTGGTCCACCAGCATGAAGCTCCAACTGGTGCCAGCGATCGAGCGGCGCGCCGGATCGCAGACGAGATCGTCGGCGATGTCGAGACCGGGAGTGTGGCCGAGTACCGGGGTGACGTGCCAGCCCGCAGCATCCTGGGTGATGCGCAGGATGGCCAACTGCGCGCCAGTGCTGGCACCTGCGCTAGCCGCAACCGTCTGGCCGCTAAGCGTCGCGTAGGTCCACGTGGCGCGGACGAGCGCGGCGGCGAGCCACACGCGCCCGCCATCTGTGAGCGCAAGCGGCGGCTGTGCCACAGTGCACAGCTCGGCGCAGAATTGGCCGGGAAAGCGGCACGGAATGTACGGCTGGCCTAGGATGCACGGCTCCGGGTAGCTATCGTCGGGGAATAGCTCGTAGCTGAGTGTCGCGCGCAGCGGCTGCTTCGCCACGGTCGGCGCGGTGCTGCCATCAAACCGAACGGTGAGATAGTGCTCGCCGGTCCGCACGTCCGCCGTCGAACGGATGCCGTCAAGTGCCTGCTGCATGGCGGCGGTGACCTGAGCGGCATCGTCGGAGGAGAGCGCCGCCAGCGAGTCATGCAGGCCAATCACGTCGCCAAATGGGTCGGCAAAGCTCTCCGGCAGTGCACCGCGCCGGACAAGCGGGCAGGTGTCGGTGGAAGCGCGTGGCTGCGAGACCGTGCAGCGCAGCGGCTGAAACGGGAAGAGCTGGGAGCGCCAGTCAAGGGTATGGCGGCCGGGCGACAGGCGCAGCGCGCGCAAAGTGCTGGAAGTTGGCGCCATGTTGAGCGCATGTCCATCCAGTGTGACGACGACGCCCGGCGGGTTGGGCAGGAGATAGACGGGGCCGCTGCCAATGGGGGACGTAGCCGTCGGGCTGGCTGCGCGCTCGCGCAGGGTGGCCGTTACGTTCCAGACGACGGCAAATGCCAGCAGGCCGGCAAGCGCGACGATCCCCAGCCGCGCCAACCGCTGGCGCGGTGTGAGGCGGGCATCGAGCGGCGAGGTGGCCGGAGGAGCCGAGTGGGCGCCGCCAGGATCGGCACTCCCGCGCAGGTCACTCACTTCGGCGTGAAAATCGTCCGCACCGTTGGAGTCCTCGCGCTCCCGGTCGTCCACAGATGCCCTCGCTTTCGCCATCGCGCCAGTCGTCCAGAATCAGTACCAGCCAGAATATACGACGCGCGTGGCGGGGCGCGAGTGCACTGCCGAACCGTGTGGTATGACACGCGAGCACACGCGATGAAGCGCGTCCCTGACGAAGCGCCGCCATTCAGATCAGCCAGCCGCCATTGAGGTAGAAGGCGGCCAGTATCGCCTGGAGCCACAGGCCGCCGCCGATCAGCAGCCAGGCGAGCCACGGCCGCGGTTGTGCCCAGGCGGCCAGCAGCAAGAAGACGGGGATGGCCGCGGTGAGGAAGCGCCCAGTGGAGACGAACGGGTCAACCAGGATGGGCGTAGGCGAGGCGATCGAGAGCACCACCAGGCCAACAGTGTAGAGCGCGAACGAGACCGGCATACGCCGGGTGTACAGGCCAAGCGCGACGACAAGCAAGACCACCAGCACAGGCCCGACGTCCGAGAGATTGCGCGCCTGGATGAAGGATCCGGGCGAGGAGCGATAGAGCACGCCGACGAGCAGACGCGCCACCTCCCACGGTGGTAGCTTCACGCGGTCGAAGCTCGCATGCACCGTAATGAACGCGAGCGGGCTGCCAGCGTATAGCCAGGAGAGCAGCACCATCACCAGATAGGCGGCGGGGACAGCGCCCAGCGCGAGGGCGCCCTTGCGCCAGACGCGCCACTCACGCCAGTGGACCCACGGCCGCGCGACCCGCGCCCACTCCCACGTCAGCGGTAGGAAAAGCAGTAACCCGCTGGGACGCGACAGCCCAGCCAGCACACCGAAAAGCGCAGCCCACGCCCAGGCGTGGCGGCGGGCAAAGAGCAGGGTGAAGGCGGCCAGGGCGAGGAAGAGCGGCTCGGTATAGGCCGCGGCGAAGAAGAAGGCCAGCGGATAGGCGAGCGTCATGGCCAGCGCCAGGCGCGCCGACGAGAGTCGTGGGCCAAGCTCCTGCCAGGCAAGGGCGAGCATTCCCAGGAACGCGGGGTAGGCGGCCAGACGGGCGACGAGCACGGCGGCCAACGGCGCGTTGCCCAGGCACAGCGGGGTAAACAGGTGAATCAGCAGCGGATACAGCGGAAAGAAGGCCAGCGTGCCAGGAGCGTTGTAGCCATCGCTGGCGATCCGCAGATACCAGGCGCTGTCGTGACGCACCCAGGCGCTGACGAACGCGGCGGGCGTGGCGACGGCGGCGTGTGGATGCGTCTCGGCGTTGGGGGAGAAAGTGAGCGCGACGTAGGTCAGCGCCAGGATCATGGCCTGCCAGGCGAGCCAGAGCCAGGCCGCCTCGCGCGCGAGCAGCCGCCACGGCAGCGCCGATGGCGTCGAGCCGTCGTTATCCAATGACGCCGGCAGCAAATTGGAATCTGCCGCGGTGTCAGCGTTGGTCGGGGTGAAGGGGCGTGCCACGATCTCGCCTGCCTCGTGCCCTCTTGGTGTTCCCGCCTCCGTGCGACGGGCATATTCTGTTCAGTATGGCAGAAGCGCGCTTCGCCACCTATACGCAATTATACGTGGCCAAGCAGGGGTTGTGCTGAGGATAACCGTTGCCCGAGAGCATCGTGGTGTATGGCGAACGGTTGCCCCGTCTCCAACCACCTAGAACAGAAACGCAGATCCTCGCTGGATGTCACTGCGACACCGTATGGAAACCCATCGAAAGGGTGCAGGTCGCTCGCTCCCGGCGCGTCATCGCCCAGCAGTCGAGCACGGTGTATAATCCAGCCCATCGTCATCGAACGGTCGCCCGACGTGCGATGCTCCGGGCGGGCCGCGCGGCGAAAGAGGTGGGATCATGAGCGACTTGCCCCCATCCACTATCTGGCCGCACGCGCCTGCCGCGGAGACCGCCGCACGAGCGCCTGGGCCAGAGCGCGTATGCATCGTCACCGACAGCGCCTCGGACATCCTGCCAAGCCACGCGCGAGCCATTGGCGTGATCGTGGTGCCCAGCCGGATCGTCATGGATGGCGCCGTATTGCGCGATGGCATTGACATGACGGCGGCCCAGTTCTACACCCGCCTGCCCCACCTGCGCACGCTGCCGCACACACAACCGCCAGCTCCCGAGGAGTTCTTCCGTGCCTATCAGGCGGCTTTTCGTCAGGGAGCGACGGCGATTGTCTCGATCCATGTGTCGAGTCGTCTGAGCAAGATCGTGCAGCACGCGCGGGCCGCCAGCAACTACCTCGCGCCCACGGCGATCAATGTCATTGACTCACAGCAGGCGAGCACAGGGCTGTGGCCAGCGGTGACCCGCGCGGCGCAGCTCGCGCGCATAGGCGCATCGGCCCCCATGATCCACGCTACCGTCGTCTCGATCCTGGCCCGCACGCGCATGTACGCGCTGGTGGAGTCGCTCGACCAGCTCGCGCGCAACGGGCGCATCGGGCGTGCGCGGGCCTGGCTGGGCACCATCCTGGATGCCCACCCCATCATCACCATCGAGGACGGAGAGGTCACGCCTGTCGAGACGGTGCGTCCGCGCGCCCGCGGGCTGCTGCGACTGCGCGAGCTGGTGCAGGAGGCTGGCGCGCTCGAAACCCTGCTGGTCAGTGGCACCAGCATCGAGGCCACCGCCCAGATGCAGGCGCTGCTGGCCGAAACCTATGCTGGCACGATTCAACAGACCTGGCTCGGCCCGGCCATCGGCGCCAACACCGGGCCTTGCATTGCCGTCGCCGTCGTCAGGCGGCAATGACACTGAGGAGTATGCTACCACGCGCTCGTCCCCTGGTGGCAGAAGAGGGCGACACATCGGTCTATTGAACGGGGAGCGGCATTCTGGTTCGCGCCGCCAAGCGCCACGTGCTCTATCTTGTCGCCGATGAGTGCGGCGCCACGAACAGTTGGCCGAGGCAAGCTGTACCGGCTCGCCTCGGCCAAACGGTGGGTGAGGAACAAAGTCTACGGTACCGTGACCGCGGCAGTGTAGATATCCAGTTGGTGCAGAGCGCCGTCCGGGTTGTTGCCGGTGCTGTTCGAGTTATCTGACCACGCGGGGTGGGCCACGCCGCCAGAGAACGATAGGCCCGAGTAGTCGCCGTAGTCTATGCCATTGCCGGAGTCGTGCGCGTTCGACGTGCCCGCGCTAATCTGGATATTGGAGGTGAACGTCTGGCCGCCGTCGGTGCTGAACGCACCCCAGAACTGCGCGTCGTCGTTGGCGACGCCATTAGTGTCGCCCGCGCCCCCGGTGCCGAGGTCGGCCCGCGCGTCGTACCACACGGCCGCGAGATTGCCAGTCGCCTCGTCGAGCGCGATCTTCGGCAGGAACTGACTGTTGGCGGTGGTATCATCGTTGACCCGCACCCCGTCGCTCCACGTCGCGCCGTTGTCGTCTGAGAAGCGGACGTAGATGTCCGTGTTGTCGCTCTCGTTCTTCTGCTCTTTGGTGTAAATCAGATAGACGCGGCCGTGGTGCGGACCGCTGGTGCGGTCCCAGGCAAGACCGGCCTCGGCGTCCACCGACCGGTCAGGTTGAGGTCCGATGAAGTCGAAGCCGCCGACGTGGGTCTCGGTCACGAACACCCGGCTGCCAAAGTTTGCCGGACCGAGCCCGTCGGGGTCGAGGTTGACGAAGACCTTGCCGCCGCCCTGCCCGCTTTCGGTCAGCGTGCACGTCTGCATCACCTGGCCCGTCGGGCCGATCGCGATGTCGCCGTAGGTGCAGTTGTTGGTGCCGGGCACCACCTCGCCCTGGAAGAACGCCCCGACCTGACCCAAGCCGGTCACTGGCGCGCCGGTCGCATAGAGCGGTCCGCCAGCATTGAAGATGACCCAGACCTCGCCCTTGGCCGCGGTGATCGTCGGTTGGTCCACGAAGCGGAAGAGGCCGCGGTTGTCGCCGCTCGACTTCGTCGGAGTCCCCTGCGGCGGCGCGACGACGTTCGAGATGACGTTGAATGTGAGGCCACCGTCGGTGCTGAGCGCGATCGGAACCTCGTTCTCGACCTGGTAGAGGTAGGTCATGAAGAGGTTGCCATACTCGTCGAAGGCAAGGCTTGGGTCGCAGCACGCGTCGCCGAGATTGTCGTTGTTGCCGACGATGCGAGACTGCCAGGTCGCACCGCCGTCGAAGCTGACGGACAGAAACATGCCAGCGGTCAGCCCGGCTTCTAGATGACCGATGTTCGTGAAGATGACGATGTTCTGCGGGTTCGTTGGATTGACGGCGATCGCCTCTTCGGATTCATTGAGGTGGCGCTGGCTGACGTTGACGTTTGGTGGCGCCAGAAGACTACGAGCAGCCGCGTGGGCGACACCGGCAGCTCCGGGGGCACTCGCAACGAGTGCGATGATCATCGGGGTGGCAATCAGAGCTGATAGGAAGGTGACAGCGAGCAGGTGTCGGCGCATGTTCCTCCTCCTCCACGTCCATCCACAGCCTGGAAGCCACGGCTCCGCGCCACCTGACAAGGCGGCAACGCGAGTCGCTTCCAATACATAACGCAAGCATACCATACCCACGCCGATTCTCCTGCCAACACCTCTCATACGGAAGCCTCTCGGCCGCAGCCAGAGCGAGCGCGTGGCCCCGCCCCAAGCGCCCGATGTTGTGACGCGAGGGGTGGCCACGCTCGAGCGCCGGCCCGCAACAGGGATCCGTGGAGGTGGGGCAGAAGGCGCGCTGGTGCCGATGCCTACAGCTCGAGCCGTCCTGATGCGGCTACACCGGCGGCGCTGGCGTGTGGACCAGCAGCCCCCAGGGCGGTGCGTTCGTGTCGGCGGCAGGCGGCGGTGGTATAGGCATGGCGCGCCACTCAATGTCAGCTTGGGGAAGCAGGTGCAAAGGGGCACGAAGAAAGCCGCGTGCACCGCGGCTTCTTGGGAATGCGATCATATTGTCGAGAAGCATGGGTAGCGCATACGGGATACACCTGGGTAGGTCTCCGGCGAGCTCCAGTAGTCTCCGGCTCGGCTTCATTCCCGGCGTTTACCTCAAGGTAGGTCTACTCACGACTCGGAAGGTCTCCCGAGGTAGGGGTCACGGTTAGGGTCAGAGGTGGCGCTGGCATACTCAGACCATCGCGCCCTCGGTCGGGTCCGCTGGATCCTCAGGATGTAAGGGATCCATTCGGACCGTCGGATGGTCTCCGAAGCCCACCGGATCCACCGCGGCCGCAGACTCCGCGGGCGGCGATGCCGACGACGGGTTGGACGCCTGCAAGCGCTCCAGCATCTGCTGGAAGGTCACGGCATCAATCTCGCCGCGCGCATAGCGCTGGCGCAAGATCTCGGTTGCTGACAGCTCACTCGCAGGCGCCGCGGCACCTGGCTGCCACGGAGCCTGCGCCGCTTGTGCCTGGGCCTGACCTGGAGCACCTGCCGGGGCACTCACCACTGGGGACCGCCTGCTAGCAAGGTGCACTACTGTCCAAATGAGCAGGCCCAGTAGCCCTAGCCAGAACAGGCTCATCAGGCCGAACCCCAGCAGATGAGGCCACCAGAAAGGTCCGCCGAAGCCGTGAAAGTGAGAAAAGTGAGCGGGGAAGAAGGGTCCTGATCGCATGTGTTCCTGGTCCTGTTGCTTGGTCCTGTTGCTTGCACCCTGGCCTTGTGACCATGCTGGTCCGCTGGTCCGCCTGCCAGTGCATCCTCTCGCGAGACTGGTCTCGCTGTGATGTACGCGCTCGTACTTACGGGGTTGCAGCTGCTGATGGAAGGAGCAAACAGAGGATCAGTGTGCAGCACGTCTCTGGTGGCGCCAGCACGTGTACGACCAGCCGATGGACCAGCCCACCATCGTCCGGCATGACAAGCGGGATCAACTCGCCTGGTGAAGCCAAGCAATCGCCGCCATGAGAGGGTCCCATGAGTGAGTGTAGTCCCGTCCCCTGCAACCGGAAACATATCACGGCTAGGCAGATCAACGCCGGCGTGCAGATGTAGAATGGTGCAGACGACCTTGGAGTGTGCCAGTCCGCCCCTCGGAGACGAGAAAGGTGACGCGAGATGTTCAAGAGGCCCAACTCTGTCGTGTACCACCGTGCATTGTCCTTCAAGTGGCTCGTTGGGATGATCTTCATTCTAGGAGCGCTCTATGCGTATTTCATCAACCACGTCAGCCTGCTTGACGCGGCGATCCTCTTCGGCATTGGCGTCATCTTGGCCTAGTTGGCCTGGGGCGACTGCGCGGTCTCGACATTGCGCCGACCCTCCAGTTGCTTATCGAGTTGCAGCTGGAGCGCGAGCGGCTAGGCCATGTGACGCTCCGCGCCGTCACTAGACAGCCCCAGGCACGATCGCTAGCCATCGAGTCACAGGAGGGCAAGGCGAGCCCATTCTGGGCTACCAGTAGCACACCTAATGACCGCCGCCAGCGCCTCCGCCAGCACTGGCCGCCTTCTTCATCTGACCGGCGACGAAGAGCACGATCAGCAGGGCCGCCAGGCAAACGCCGAAGACGATCGGCAGCAGCGCCGCGGTGTCGCCACTTCCCGGGGTGTTCACGACCACCGTCGAGTTCGGCAGCATGTAGCGGCTGACGTAGTACGCAATCGCGGCTCCATTGACAGCACCCGGCAGGATGCCGGCGATCCGGTGGCTGGTCAACTTAGGTGGTGGACCGTAGCGCGAACCGCTGCGGTAGCCCAGCCAGGTCACTACGACGAAGGTGATGCGGGAGATCGCGGTCTCCAATCCGGCATCGCAGACCGCGCCAGCAGCGGTGCCGTACCCGGCGGCTCCGGTGGAGGGCGGCGCCGTGCCGCTCCCGCCGCCACCGCCACCCAAAGCGAAGAGCGGTCCACCCAGCGACGTCGTGGTGCCGCCTGTCGCGCCAAGCGTGCTCCCGATGATATGCGCGAGGAACGCCGCGCCACCAGTGGAGAGAAAGAGCACATTGCTCAGCACCACGGCGGTGGTGATTGACTCCCGCCTCCAGCCACGGTAAGCGCCATAGGCGCCGCCGACGAGCAGGAAGACGATGAACGTCTGCGTCGGGCCGATGAACATGATGTCGCCACGCTCCTTTCACGCCTGCCAAGCTGCAGCGTGCCGTGCCGCCGACCCGCCGGACGGTCCTCACCGCGGTGTGCTCCGGCACGACGCACCCTTGCGCTTGCACGCGCCCCGGTTGGAACCGCAACTCGTGTACCAAAAAGCGACGAGCCATTACTCGACATAACCCCCCACCACCACGTGGTGATGTCAGGCGACGGCCGCCCGCCGGGTTCGCCTGGCTCTTCTCGCTATCGGGCGGGGTTGGGGCGCTGCCGGGCCCCTCATCCTCAACACGCTGGCCAAAGACTACCGGAACGCCCGGTGGAAGTTCGCGCCCTAGCTCATCTCATCCGGGGCGTTGGCGACATCCTGCTCGCCACCCTACGCGCGGTACCGGTCGCCCTCTTCTTGCTCTTCGTCTACGGCCTCAACACCTCCACCGGGACAGTGGTCTTCAGCTCGACGGTGCAAGGCGCGGTCCTCGACGCAGTGCGCGGGTGCGTCTTCACGCTCTTAGATGTGACCTGGAGCCTCATGGCAGCCCCATTCGGTGGCGCTCGGTGGCCTCCTGATGGACCACATCTGCATCCAGGCCGTCTATTGGGCGGGCGGCGCGCTGCTCTTCTGCGCCGGTACGATTAATCTGACGCCACGACTTTGGGGCTCACGTCGAGGACACGTCCTCCCCATCGCTGACCACGTGAACGGCACGTGCACGCGGCTGAGGGCGCGACGGCGACGCCGGGCTAGGGACGCAGGCGCCTGCGCCCTCAGATGAACGAATGCTGGTGGGGAGCAGCTACTGCACCAGGCGAGCCTCGTCATCTTCCTGGCCGTTGTGCTCCTGCTGGTGGGAGTGCGCGTCTACCCCGTGCCATGGATCTTCCCGACGCTGCCCAAAGTCCCCCACACTGCCCGCGGTGCGGCGGGTGACCCCCTCAATTTCGTCCTGGTGGGCAGCGTCGCCCAGATCTCGGCAAGCTTCGCCAGGGCAGGGTGGCTGGTGCCCGATCCTATCACGCCGCAGACCACCGCGCGGATCGTCGCCGCGAACCTCGCCCATCAGCCGTACCCGACGGCGCCGGTCAGCAACCTCTACGTCTTTGGGCGCCCCCAAGACTTGGCCCTTGAGTGGCCAACCAACAACATGCAGAACCGCGGGCACATCCGGCTCTGGCAGACCACCCTGCAGATGGGCGGCCAGCCGCTGTGGATGGGTGCGGCCACCTACGACCACGGGATTGAGCTGAGCAGCAGGACAGGGTTGCCCACGCACCATATCGCGCCGACGGTGGACCTGGAGCGCGACACGGTCGGCACCGACCTGGCCCGTACCGGGCTTATCGTGGCGGAGGCCTACGATCCGTTCACCCCGCCGATCTTCATCGCCTACAACGGAGGCGGCGACTACTATGCGAGCGACGGGGACATTCTGCTGGTGAGTCTCTCCTCGGCCGTGCGCAGCCTGACGACGCCCGCGGGGTTCTCGGCCGTGGTCACCGGTCTCACGCGCGGCCTGTTTCACGTCTACCTGGTGGTCCTGACGACGCTCCCGCTCGCCGTTGCGGCTATCCTCCTGGCGCTCGGGCTCGTCGTGCTCGCCCTCTGGCCCCTGTTGTCCTAGGTCTGGGGACAGATCTCCCACCGAGCGACTAGAGCATCCGACCGGACTCCGGCGGCCTGAGCAGCACCACTAGACACACTCGGCGCAATGGAGACAACGGCACTCGCTCGAACGAAGAAACCACCCCCTGATCTCTTGGTTTCATCGCCCTTTATGGCATGTTAGATCGGATGTTCCGCCGTTTGGCCGCCGTCGGGCGGCTACTCCGCCTGGCGTGCGGCCAGCACGAAGACCACCGTGCCGCCAAACAGTTATCTCATATGGGTTGGGGTCAAAGCCGGACTCTGAGGTGAGCGTCGAGCGATCGGGTAAGAAGAAAGCCGCAATTCTTGCGGCTTTTTGAGAAATCTATTCGAATGTCAGCAAACAAGGGTAGCGCATACGGGATTCGAACCCGTGATCTCCGCCTTGAGAGGGCGGCGTCCTAGGCCGCTAGACGAATGCGCCACAACCGAGCGCTTCCGCGCCCGCGAACGGTATTGTACAATCTGATTCCGCCGACGTCAAGCGCCGCTTGATTCTGGCGCCTCCGAGCGTCGTGTGGAAGCGAAGACTCGCGGCTGGCTTCTGACGGGAGAGCGGGCGATGGCAGCCACGGTGGAACACGATACGAGCGGCGATGGCGAGCTCGCGCAGCGGATCGAGGCGATCCTCATGCCACTGGGCGGGCGATTCGCGCTGGAGGCCCGGCGGCTGCCCGTGTCCACGCCCGCGCCCGCACGGTCGTCACGCGCGCTGCCGATGCACTCCCCGGCTGAACAGGTGGCAAGACGCGCACTCGGCGGCGGCGACAGCGACGAGGACGGCGACAGCAAGGCCGTCTCGCCGCATCCATCGCAGCCAGGAGCTATCGCCATCCGAGCGGACGAGGCGTTTCCGGCGGCGAGTCTCGCCAAGCTGCCGATTGCGGTAGAGCTGCTGCGTCGGGTGTCGTTGGGGCACTTCGCGCTGGCCGAGCGGCTGGATACGAGCGAAGTGCCGCGGGCCGGTGGCGGCGGTGTGATTGACTACCTCAATCCGGCCACGCGGCTGACGTTGGGCGAGCTGTGCTTCCTGATGCTGGGCGTCAGCGACAATACGGCGGCCAATGCGCTGCTCGATCTGGTGGGGATGGGTGAAGTCAATCACACCCTGGAACAGCTCAGACTGCATCGCACCCGGCTCGCCCGTCGCTTCATGGACTTCGCGGCGCGCACGGCGCATCGAGAGAACGTAACGTCGGCGGCTGACATGGTGGCGTTGCTCGCGCTGCTCTCCGGCAACGCACTGCCAGGGGGCGCCACGCTGCGCGAGCTGTTCGCAGCCCAGCAGCGCGCCGACGACCTGCGCGCCTGGCTGCCGGAGGGCGCGGCGCTCGGCCTCAAGACGGGCGAGCTAGAAGGTATCTTCCACGCGGCTGGCTTGCTCGGTGGCCCGGCGGGACGGGTTGCCTTCTGCGTGCTCACCGCCGATCAGGTGGACCTACCGGCTGCGCGCTTCGCCGCAGGGCGCGTAATGCGCACGCTCTACGATGCCTGGTGCGCGTGAGAGCCATCTCCGCGGGGCGGATCGGGTATGTGGAGCTAGTCCTCGTCCAGCCGAAAGGCGTAGGGCAGCAGATCGTCGAGGCGCAGATCGGTGGGAATGCCGTCCACGAAGTAGATGGCGTCGGGGGCCAGCTCAGCCAGCCACTGGCGGCACGCGCCGCAGGGCGAACGTCGGGCGGCTGGCGCGGCGGGATCCACGTCAAGGCAGGCGATGGCGATGTGCGTGATGCGCAGCGGTTTGGGGGTGCGACGCCCGGCCCCGCCGCTCTCGGAGGCCTCCGCCAGCAGACGCGCCGCGGCCAGCGCCGCGCGCTCGGCGCAGAGCGTCAGCCCATAGCTCGCGTTCTCGACGTTCGCGCCCGTGACGACCCGCCGCCCCGCGAGCGTCTCAACTGCCACCGCCGCGCCCACACGGAAGCCGGAGTACGGCGCGTAGGCGTGCAGCGCGGCCTCGCGCGCCGCCGCCAGCAGCGTCTCTCGCCCGCTCGCGTCCGCCATCTCGTCTGCCATAGCCTCTTCTGCCGCTTCCTTCTTCGCCGCCAAGACTTCCATCTGTGTTGATCGTGCGCTTGCCACTGCGAGAGTGGGCGGCGATCACGGCCGGCTTACGTGGCGGCGCCACGCGCGGTGCGATTCTACGGAGTATACTCTCTCAGATGCGGCGCGTGCCGGTGGAGGAGAGGAGGCAGCCGCGATGCACAACGTTGCCAACCCGGTGCGCGTGCTCTTCATGGGCACGCCGGACTTCGCCGTGCCCAGCTTGCGGGCGCTGGTGCAGAACGCCGCGCGCGGGCGCGTGTGGCATGCGGGACTCGACCTGGTGGGCGTGGTGACGCGGCCCGACAAGCCGGCTGGGCGCGGGCGACAGGTGGCCGTCTCGCCGGTCAAGCGGGTGGCGCAGGAGCTCGGCCTGCCGGTCCTCCAGCCGGGACCATTGCGCCGGCCGGAGGCGCTCGCGCAGTTGCGAGCGACCCGACCGGACCTGATCGTGGTGGCGGCCTTCGGGCAGATTCTGCCGCCGGAGGCGCTGGCGCTGCCGCGCTTCGGCTGTCTGAACGTGCATGCGTCGCTGCTGCCGCGCCATCGCGGCGCCTCGCCAATCCACGCGGCGATCCTGGAGGGCGACGCGGAGACCGGCGTCTCAATTATGCTGATGGACGAAGGGCTGGATACCGGGCCGGTGCTGGCGCAGGTGGCGACGCCAATCGCCCCAGACGAGACGGCCGGCGAGGTCTTCGACCGGCTGGCAGAGATGGGCGCGCGCGCCCTGCTAGGCACACTGCCGCTGTGGATCGCGGGTGGCATCACGCCAGAAGCGCAGGATGCACGGCTCGCCACGCTGACGCGCCCGCTCACCAAAGAACAGGGCCGCCTGGACTGGTCGCAGCCGGCCGAGCGGCTCGCGCGGCAGGTGCGCGCGTTCCAGCCCTGGCCTGGCGCCTTCACCACCTGGAACGGCAAGCGGCTCCAGATCGAGCGGGCGCACGCGGTAGGGATGCCGGCTGGAGCCCATGCGCCGGGTGAATGCTTCGTGGCCGTGGAGGACGGCGCCGCGCGGCTGTGCGTCGGCACCGGGCAGGGGGCGCTGGCGCTCGAAGTGATACAATTGGAGGGCCGCCGCGCGCTGCCAATCGCCGATGTCTTGCGCGGCCATCCCGAACTCGCGACCGCTACACTCGGCAGCTAATCTCTCTCAAGAAACGAACTTCTCCCTATGCTCGACACCTCGCTTACGTCTCCCTCAGACTCCGGTGAGCAGCAGACCCTCGCGCGGCGGACGGACCTGCTGGGCCTGACGCTGCCAGAGCTGGAGGCGTGGATGACGGCACGCGGCGAGCCGGCCTATCGCGCGCGCCAGCTCGCCGGCTGGATCTACGACGCGCTGGCCGAAGACTTCTCCGCGATGCGCACGCTGCCAGTGCCGCTGCGCGAGCGGCTGGCGGTGGAGGCGACGATTGCCGGGCCGCGGGTGCGCACCGAGCTGATCGCGAAGGACACGCGCACGCGCAAATTGCTGCTGGAGCTGGCCGACGGCCGGCTGATCGAGTCGGTGCTGATGCTGTATCCGGCGACGGCCGAGAGCCGCGCGCGGGCCACCGTCTGCGTCTCGACACAGGCCGGCTGCGCCTTCGGCTGCACGTTCTGCGCGACGGGGCAGATGGGCTTCGACCGGCACCTCACGGCTGGTGAGATCGTCGCGCAGGTGCTGCACTTCGCCCGTGATCTGCGCCGCAATCCCTGGCGCGCGCCCGACGGCCAGGAAATTGACCACGTGACGAATCTGGTCTTCATGGGGATGGGCGAGCCGCTGCACAACTACGACCAGACGCTCCAGGCGCTGCGCGTGCTCAATACCGCGAAGCCGGAGGGGCTGGGCATCGGCGCGCGCCATATGACCGTCTCGACGGTCGGGCTGGTGCCGGGCATCCTGCGGCTGGCAGAGGAGCCGCTGCAGGTCAATCTCGCCATCTCGCTGCACGCGCCCAACAACGCGATGCGCCTGCGCACGATGCCGGTGACACGCAAGTATCCGATCGAGGCGGTGTTAGACGCCTGCCAGACCTACGCGGCGACGACCAACCGGCAGGTGACCTTCGAGTACGTGCTGCTGGCGGGCGAGAATGATAGTGTGGAGCACGCGCGCGAGCTGGCGGCGCTGCTTGCCCCACTCAAGCAGCTCTGCCACGTCAATCTCATCCCGGTCAACGTGACGGCCGCCGGATATCGCCCGCCGAGCGGCGAAACGATCCGCGCCTTCCGGGAGACGTTGCGGGCCGGCGGCGTCAGCAACAGCGTGCGCGCCGAGCGCGGCGACGACATCGCCGCCGCCTGCGGCCAGCTCCGCACGCGCGAGACGCACCGGGCGAGCACCCCGCCGCGTGCCTAGGAATTGCTGGATGACACGTGACGCGGTGAGAGCCTACTATGCCCAGCTTGGCGAGCGCGAGTGGGATCGCCTGACGCATCCCACCGATGGCGCGGTCGAATTTGCCGTCAACTGCCGGTTGCTGGCAGCGCACCTCCCGCCGGCGGGGCGCGTGCTGGATCTGGGCGGTGGGCCTGGCCGCTACACCATCTGGCTGGCGCAGCATGGCTACAGCGTCACGCTGGCCGATCTCTCCCCGAATCTGCTGGCAATCGCTCGTGAGCGGATCGCCCAGGCGGGGGTAGGTGACCGGGTTGAGGCAGTCGTGGAGGCCGACGCCTGCGACCTCTCGCGCTGGGCAGACGGCAGCTTCGCCGCCGTTATCTGCCTGGGACCGTTCTATCACTTGCCCGATCCGGTCGATCGGGACCGCGCCGCCCGTGAGCTAGCGCGCGTGCTCCAGCCGGACGGGATCGCCGCCGTGGGCCTCATGCCGCGCCTCGCCTTCTTGCGACGGACCCTGGCAATCGCGGACGAGCGCGCGCATCTGCTGAAACGGGAGTTCATCACTCGCTTGCTGGAGCGGGGTGTGTTCAGAAACGACATTCCCGACCGCTTGACAGTCGGCTACGGCGTCGTACCGGAAGATGTCGGGCCGTTCTTCGCCCAGTTTGGCCTGGAATCGGTCGCGTTGGCGGCTTCTGAAGGGATCAGCGTGGGAATCGCCGAGGCGCTGGCAGACATTGAGGCTACCGCTCCGGAGCTGTACGAGCGTGCGCTCGACCTCATCGTCCAGACGGCGAGCGATCCGAGCATTCTCGGCATGGCAAACCATCTGCTCTACATCGGGCGCAAGCCGTCGTGACGGCCCCTGGGGTAGCGCCGCGTGGTCAGGCAGATATGCCACCATACAGGCAGAGGAGGTTGCCGTCGGGATCGAGCAGGAAGGCTGTGCGCAGCCCCCACGCCGGATGATTCGCCTCGCCGCTGATGAACGTCACGCCCTTCGCACGCAACTGCGCGCAGTAGTCGTCGAGGCCATCAACCTCGAACGCGAGCGTGGCATGCTGCCCGCCGATTGGGCCAATGGTGATCCCAGGCTCGTCCAGCAGCATCGCGGCGCGGGTGAAGAGCGAGAGCTGGAAGTTCGCGTTCGCCCGCAATTCGACGAACTCGCCAAGGTCGTTCAACACCTCAATGCCGAGCGTATCGCGGTAGAAGCTGAGTGCCCGGGGCATGTCTTCGACGAGCAACCAGATGTGGGTCATTTCCAGCGGCATGGCTGACTCTCCTGCTCTTCCCAGCGGAGCGTATCGGGATCTATCGCGCACCGGCGCGTTTCTTGTCCCTGACTGGCCAGAGGGCGGCAGAAACGCTAGCAAGTGCCGAAACGATGCATAACCCCAAGGCCAGGGGAAAGGGATTGTCGGCCCATATCCCTAGCACAGTGATGGCGGCCACAAAGCCCAATGCCATCCAACGAATGAGCCGGGATGCGCCTGAAAGGCCAGCCAGCGTCAGGGCAATCCATGGCCAGAAAAGCATGGGCCCTAGGACACTCATGGGCAAGGGGTTGTCGTGCCATATTACCGTCACCAGGAACATGGCCAGAAAACCCAATTGCATGCCAACGACAAGCCAGGGATCGCGCTGGAGGAATCCGATGGCCCACCTAAGGCCACGAAAGAGGCCACCTCCCACTTTCTGGGGAATCCCAGCCAGCACGGCCACCACCACTACCACTGCCAGATAGGCGACGACGATACCGCCGAGGTGGCCCATAGCCTCGGCCTCCCCCCGCATATGCGCGCCGGTCCCTCGCGCTCCAGGGCCGTCATACAGGGTCTGCGTGCGCCATTGTAGTACGGCAGCTATTGGACCGCAAGAGGACCTGCGCCAACGGCTAAGGCTGTTGGTGGTTGGGCGAGCACGCACACAAATAGCCGCTCCTCCCCGGTGGGAAGAGCGGCATCGCACGCGCAAACGCAGCGAAAGCGAGTGCTAGCTGGCAGGTGTCGCCGCGGTGGCCGGACGAGTCTGCGCGGCCGTTGTGGTCTTCTTGCGGGTCTTGGGCACCTTGACCATCGTGCGCAGGCAG
>DASUBU010000282.1:0-52291 GCA_035763125.1 Ktedonobacterales bacterium | reverse complement strand
GCGTTGCCCGCCATGAACGTGACGCGCGAGGAGTAGCTGCCCAGATCCACCGGCGTGAGATCCGTGTCGCCCGCATGCACCCGGATGTCGGAGATATCCACGCCCAGCTCTTCGGCCACCACCGTCGCCAGCATTGTATCGGAGCCCTGGCCGATATCAGAGGACCCGCACAGCACTGCCACGCCGCCGCCGCGGTCAATCTTGACGATCACCCCAGAGTGCGGCATGTCGTTCCAGTAGATCGCCTTGCCCGCGCCCGTCACGTACGAGCTGATGGCGACGCCCAGGCCCCGCCCAGGCGGCAGTTGCCCGCGCCGCTCGGCCCAGCCGGCCGCGGCGGTGGCCTTGTCAATCGCCTCCACCAGGCCGCAGCTCGTCACACGCAGACCGTTGACGGTGGTCGAATTCGGCTCGATGGCGATGCGGCGCCGGTACTCCGCTGGGTCCAGGCCAAGCTGCTCGGCGATCTTGTCGAGCTGACACTCGAAGGCGTAGCGCGGCTGCGTCGAGCCGTGCCCGCGCTTGGGGCCGCAGGCGGGCTTATTCGTGTAGAGCCGCATGCCGTCGAACTTGTAGCGCGGGATCTGGTAGGTGACGGTGAGCAGTGCTCCCGTGTAATAGACCGTCGCCAGGCCATAGCTTGCGTAGGCTCCGCCGTCGAGGAACGTCTGGAGGTGGACGGCGGTGATCGTGCCGTCCTGCTTCACGCCGGTCTTGAGGATCATCTTGACCGGATGGCGGCCGCGATGGCAGTAGAAGACCTCCTCGCGGCTGAGCGTGAACTTAACCGGACGGCCAAGCCGCAGCGCGAAGAGGCAGGCGGCGAAATCGTGCGCGAACGGCTCGCACTTGCCGCCGAAGCCGCCGCCCACCGGCGGCACGATCACGCGCAGGTGGCTGAGCGGAATGTCGAGCACCTTGGCCACCTCGCGATGGACGTAGTGCGGCGTCTGCGTCGAGGTCCACAGCGTCACCTTGCGGTCGCTCCCGCAGTCGGCGACGCAGGCGTGCTCTTCCATCGGCGCGTGAGTGGTGCCCTCGAAGAAGAACGTATCCTCGCGCACCAGGTCGGCCTCGGCGAAGCCCTCCTCCATGTCGCCGAACTCCAGGTGGACTTCTTTCATGCGGTTGCCGCGCTTGGTCTCGTCATGCAGCCGCACATCTTCGCGGGCCAGCGCCTCCTCGATTGTGTAGAGCGCCGGCAGCGGCTCGTACTCTACCTCGATCAAGTCCAGCGCTTCCTCGGCCGTCTCTTGGTCCACGGCGCAGACCGCCGCTACCGGCTCGCCCACATAGCGTACGCGGTCCACCGCGAAAGGATACTCGTCCTGGGTGGTCGGCATGATGCCGTACTTGCGCGGCAGGTCGGAGCCGGTGAGCACATCCAGCACGCCGGGATGCGCCCGCACTCGCGAGGTATCAATGCGCTTGAGGATCGCGTGCGGATGCGGGCTGCGCAGGATGCACCCGACGGCCATGCGCGCCAGCTTCAGGTCGTCGGCATAGCGCGCGGTGCCGGTCACTTTGGCGTAGCTGTCAATCTTGGGGATCGGCGCGCCGATGAGCGATTGATCTTTCTTCATGGAGCTGACTCCTCATCTGCCCAGGTCAGGTAGGTCGTTACAGCCGCCGTTCAGCCCCAGGCGGCGATGTCTCTTTCAGCAATGATGTGCGTCGGCACGACACGCACCAGCGCCTCGCTCGGCACCGCGTTGCGCCTGCCGAATGCCTCCGCCTGCTCCGCGCCCATGTAGCGCGCACCGATGCGTGTGGCCCAATCCAGCATGTCCGGCGCGTCCTGGATGAGCGTTGCCGTGCCCTCGATGGTGACATAGCTGTAGAGTGGAGCCTGGTCGTCCACACAGAACGCGACGCGCGGATCACGGCGCATGTTGGCCGCCTTGACGGTATCCAGCCCGGTGGTAAAGATCAGCGTCGTGCCATCCAGCACAAACCAGATCGGCACCACGTGCGGGCGGCCGTCGGCGCGGGTGGTGGCAAGCTTGCCGGTGCGCGTGCCCTCCAGCAGGAAGGCGCGCATCTCGGCGTCGGTCATCTGGGCCATGGGTGCATGCCTGTTCTTGGCGATGGATCGGGGACTCATGCGCTCGCGCTGGCGCGCTCGGCGTCACGCATGAGCTCGGCGGCCAGCTCGACCGCCTCGATGATCTTGGTGTAGCCGGTGCAGCGGCAGAGATTGCCGGCCAGCGCGGCCTTGATCTCGTCGCGCGTGGGGCTGGTAGTCGCTGCCAGCAGGTGCGCGCCGCTCATCAGGAAGCCCGGCGTGCAGTAGCCGCACTGCGCCGCCCCGCGCTCGGCAAACGCCTGTTGCAGCGGATGCAGGATGTTGTCTTGCGCCAGCCCTTCGACCGTCGTGATCTCGGCCTCCTGGGCCTCGACCGCCAGCAGCAAGCATGAGAGCACTGGCGCGCCGTCCAGCCAGACGGTACAGGCGCCGCAATGACCAAGCTCGCAGCCGTGTTTCGTGCCGATCAGATCGAGCTCCTCGCGCAGCACCTCCAGCAGGGTATGTGTGGGTGAGGCGGCTACCTGATGGGTCTCGCCGTTCACGCGCAGAGTCATCAGCTGTTTATCCATTGCGACGACCTTTCGCTGCACTCCATTGGACTTGGCGCGGCATGAACCCGCTGTTCGGGGGTATCGCTTCAGTGCGGGCGCTTGTCCACCACGCGGCGGGCCTTCAGCTCGAAGCGCGGCAGCGTTCCAGATGGCACCGCCTGCACCGGAACACGCAGCGATAATGAGCGCCGCAGCGCCTCCTCTACGCGCGGCACCGCCTCAGCCGGGCACTCCGCTTCGACGGCGATCTCGTCCATCTCGCCGTCCTTGAACACCGTGATACGGAACTCCTGGACCTCCGGCACCGAGCGTACAGCGGCCTCGATGCCCGATGGATAGACGTTGACACCGCGCACGGTGAGCATATCGTCGGCCCGGCCGAGCACGCCACCCGGCAGCGTCATAAAGCTGCGCCCACAGGCGCAGTGCGCCGGCCCACGCACGACCAGATCGCGCGTGCGATAGCGGATCGCCGGGGTGCCCCAGCGGCCGAGATTGGTGAGTACCAGCTCGCCCTGCGCGCCCTCGGCCACCGGCCTGCCGGTCGCCGGATCAAGCACTTCAGCGATGAACTCCGCTTCGTTGACGTGGACGTTCTCCTGATGGCGGCAGGTGAAGGCGTAGGCGCCCATCTCCGTCATGCCGATGTGATCGTAGGTGCGCGCACCCCAGGCCTCTTCGATGCGCCGGCGCGTGGTCGGTATCGAGGCGCCTGGCTCGCCTGCGTGAATGGTGACGCGCACCGCCGAATCCTGTATGGCAATGCCCTCCTCGCGCGCGACCTCCGCCAGATGCAGCGCATAGGTCGGCGTGCAGACCAGCACGGTCGCGCTGGTTGCCAGCATCGCCTGCAAACGCTGCGTCGAGCTTTGTCCGCCTCCCGGCACCACCAGCGCTCCCACGCGCTTGCCCCCCTCATAGGCAGACCAGAAGCCGATGAAGGGGCCAAATGAGAAGGCCAGAAAGATGACGTCGTCGGCAGTCACGCCCGCCGCATGATAGATGGTCGTCCAACAGTCGGCCCACCAGTCCCAGCTCGCGGCTGTATCCAGGATTCTGAGCGGCTGGCCGGAGGTGCCCGAGGTTTGGTGCAGCCGGACGTAGTCGCGCAGCGGGAAGGTCAGGTTGGTGCCGTAGGGGGGATGGTCTTGCTGGTCGGCAACCAGCTCCGACTTCTCAGTGAATGACAGCCGCTCCAGATCCTCCAGCCGCAGCAGAGCGTGCGGATCGAGCCCGGCCAGCTTGCGGCCGTAAAACGGATTGCCCGCCAGCACGCGCTCCAGTCCCACGCGCAGGCGCTGCATTTGGTAAGCCGCGATCGTCTCGCGGCTGGCCGTCTGGAGTGACTGCGCCGGAATGCCGGGATCGAGGGCTACCAGCCGTGGTTCGGGTTGGCTCATCGCATGCTCCCTGGCTCTGGGGGTGCGCCGATCTGGGACGCTGTTCGGGACGCCATCTCGGATGCGCGCTGGGAGCGACCCGGCGCAGTTTCCGCACGCGCTCCAGCGGAGATGGTGCGCGAGAGGGCGTCCGCCTCGTCGCGCAGTCGTTCACCTGCCTGACTAAGTGCTGCTCCGTTGAATCGTGCGCTGTGGCCTACTGCCCAGAGCAGCGCGACCAGCTCGCGGCCCGGCGCGTAGATCGGCGCGGCCACCGCATTGACGCCATCGAGATACTCCTCACGATCTATACCGTAGCCAGCGCGCCCAGCCTCTTCGGCCGCCGAGACGAACGCCTCCGGCTCGACGATCGAGCGCGCGGTGAAGCTCGGTAGGGGCCCGCCGCGCGCGAAAGCGGCCCGTCTCTCCGCCGGCCAGGCCGAGACGATCAGCCGGCCAGTTGCGCCTGCCAGTAGATGGATGCGCATACCCGCCGGGGCGGCGATACGCAACTCAGCACGCTCCAGTGGCGCTTCAGCCCGCTCCAGGATGCGTACACCGTCCGCCTCGACCCGCCCCAAGAGCACCGTCTCCCCCAGCTCGGCAGCCAGCCCCCGGATGATAGGTTGCGCCAGCCGCCGCAGGTCCGCGCGTTGCGTGCGGGCCTGAGCCAGCTCATAGATGCGCGGACCGAGGACGTAGCGCCGGTCAGCGCTCTGGCTCACGGCGCCGCTGGCTTCGAGTGTTTTGAGCAATCCGTGGAGACTTCCCTTGCTCATGCCCAACACGCGTGCCAGTTCCGAGAGGCTCAAGCCCTCGGCGACCACGCTGATGGTGGAGAGCAAGCGAAAGGCACGCTCCACCATGGGGGCGGCGAGTGAGGAAGGTGAAGTGGTGTCTTGCCGGCGACTTTGTGCGCTATTCCGAACTGATAGTTCTGCCATGCGAACAGCATACCGGGTACGGCGAGCGTTGTCAAGGCACTGGGATGCTCGCATAGGTGATCGTGCCTTCGCACCGGTTGGGTCTGCATGCGAGGAGGGTGCATTGCGCTGCCACAGCCGCGGCTTAATAGCGCCCAAACTTGACAACCTATAGGGCGTCGGGCATACTTGTTCTCACCTGAGAACGGGTGTTCGCCATACCGAACACCCCGTGGTCTATGGTGCGACGTGACGTCGCTAGGATTGGGAAGGAGGGTCGGGGCACCTCAGCAATGGCATTGATACCTCGGTGACAACGCAACCTGCCAGGAACTTCCCCTCGTCGTCAGGCCGCACACGGCCCGCGGTGGTCGTGCGCTCTCCGCGCCGGATCGTCGGCGCCGCTCACTGAGTTGAAAGCAGGTGGTGTCGTGACAGCTCCCTCTCGCACCGCAGGCCAAATCGCCGCGCGCCTGGACCGTATCACCGTCTGGGCCTTGCCGCTCTCGTATCTATTCATCATCGGCCTGGGATTCCTGTTCACCTTCTACGACATCTTCGACATCAACGTCTCGTTTATCCAGACCTGCACGCAGATCGTGCCGAAGTGTCTGGCTGGACCACCGCCGGGCGCCACCAGTCTCCCGCCAGGATTCGTTGAGGCATCTGAGATGCTGGGCCTGCCGGTGCTGTGGAATCTGATCGGCTACGTCATTGGCGCCCTCAGTCTCGGCCCTCTGGCCGACCGCTTCGGGCGGCGTGACATGCTGCTGGTAACCTTGGTCGTCACTGGCCTCGGCTCGCTGGCTACGGCCTTCGTCAACGACTACAACACGTTCATCATCGCGCGCACGATCACCGGCATCGGCATCGGCGCCGATCTGGCGATCGTCAATACCTACATCAACGAGGTCGCCCCGCAGGGTGGGCGGGCGAAGTACACGTCATTCATCTTCGTGAGCTCTGCGCTAGGCGCCTTCGTGGGCATCTGGCTCGGCCTGATCTTGACCACGCCCCCGGCGCCGTTCCCGCTGGGCCTGCCATTCGCGCAGGTCACAATCGGCGAGGGCGGCGTCTTCCAGGGCAATGGCTGGCAGATCATGTACATCGTCGGCGCAGCGCTCGCGCTCATCGGCATCCTGCTGCGCGTGCAGCTACCGGAGTCGCCGCGCTGGCTGGCCGCACGCGGGCGTATCGAGGAAGCCGATGCCGTGGTCAGCGACATGGAGCGACGTGCGTCGCGGTCGCAGACACTGGCACCGGTGGGCGCCGATGTGCCGATGCCGACACGCGAGCCGCGCGCCGGCTACGTCGAGATCCTGACCAATCCGGTCTATCTGCGCCGAGTCCTGTTGGTGCTGGCCGTCTGGTCGTTCGCCTACGTCACCGTTTACACGATCGCCGCTGGCTTCACTACCGTCCTCTCGTCGCTGGGCTACATCCCCCCTGAGGCCGGTCTCATCGCGGCTATCGGTACATTGGGCTTCATTGCCTGCGCAGTGGTCGCTTACTTCTTCAGCGAGCGGCTAGAGCGCAAGACATGGCTGCCGATTGGCGCAGTGATTACGCTGGTCGGCGGTGTGTTGATCGCACTCGCGGGGCACGCGGCATCACCGACCGCCATCCCTTGGGTGGCGTTCATCGGTGCGGTGATCCTGTTCTTCGGCTTCAACATCTGGGTGCCCATGACCTATACCTGGTCGACCGAGAACTTCCCCACGCGGGCGCGCACGACCGGGTACGCACTTTCTGACGGCATCGGGCATGTTGGTGGTGGTATCGGGCTGGTGCTGATCGTGCCATTGTTGGGGCAGTTGGGCCCGCTGCCGGCCTTCTTGCTGATCGCCGCCTTCCTGGTGGTCGCGGCCATCCTGGTCCAATTCGGGGTATCTACCCGTAAGGAGACGCTCGAACAGATCGCCCCGTAGATGCAAGCGATTGACCGTCCGGGCGCGGCGAGGGAACGCTCGCGCCCAGTGACGAGCATGAGGTGAGCATCAAAGGAGGCGTGGCATGATCGTGCGCAGTCCGGATCCAGATGTCGTCATCCCGGATACGCCGTTCGCGCCATACGTACTGCGACAGGCGGAGCGGCTTGCCGGCAAGCTGGCGCTGATCGATGGCGCCAGCGGCCGCGCGTACACCTACGGGGAGGTAGCCGCTATCGTGCGTCGCCTGGCGGCTGGGCTATCCAGCCGCGGGTTCCGCAAGGGCGACGTGTTGGCGCTCTTCAGCCCCAACTGCCCCGAATACCCGATGGTCTTCCTGGCCGCCGCACTGCTGGGCGGCGCGACAACCACCATCAACCCGACATACACCGTTGACGAGCTGGCCTACCAGCTCAACGACGCCGGGGCACGGTATCTGGTCGCCGACCCAGTGGTACTCGAGAAGGCGCTGGAGGGCAAGCGGCGGTCACGGGTGGAGGAGGTGTTCGTCCTGGGTCAGCCGTTGTCAGCTGGCGGAGCGGGAGGCGCCACCGCGTCCGGACGGTCGGGAGGCGGCGGCAGTCTGCTGAGCCGGTGGTTCCGTAGGCTGGGGGCGAACAGACAATCTACACCCACCGCTGCGTCTGCATGTGGCGCGACGCCTCTCGTTGCACTGCTCGCCAACAATGGGGTGCTGCCGCCCGTGGCGATCGACGTGGCCGACGATGTGGTGGCGCTGCCCTATTCGAGCGGCACGACAGGGCTGGCGAAGGGGGTGATGTTGACCCACCGCAACCTGGTAGCGAACCTCTGTCAGATGGAGCCCTCCGGCCTGGTGACCGATAGAGATGTTGTCATCGGTGTGCTTCCTTTCTACCATATTTACGGCCTGACGGTGATCCTGGCACAGAGCCTGGCCAATGGGGCGACGATCGTCAGCCTGCCACGCTTCGATCTCGCTCAGTTCCTGCAGACGCTGCAGGAACGGCGTGTGACAGTTGGCTTCATGGCACCGCCAATCATGCTGGCACTGGCCAAGCAGCCACTCGTTGATGACTACGACCTCTCACACCTGCGCATAGCCATGTCCGCCGCAGCGCCGCTGGCACGCGAGGTAGAGGAGACCGTCGCCCGCCGCCTTGGCTGCCTGGTGGTGCAGGGATGGGGTTTGACAGAGACCAGCCCGGACGTGACGCTAAGCCCAATCGACGCTGCGCGCCTCCGGCTCGGCTCAGTGGGTTGCTGTATCCCGAACTCTGAATGTAAGGTGGTCGACGTAGCGACTGGAGCCGAGCTAGGGCCGAACCAGCAGGGCGAGATCTGGGCACGCGGGCCGCAGATCATGAAGGGCTACCTGAACAATCCCGCTGCCACGGCCGACATGCTGGACGGTGAGGGATGGTTGCACACCGGCGACATCGGTTATTTTGACGAGGATGGCTGCCTCTTCATCGTCGATCGGCTGAAGGAGCTGATCAAGTACAAGGGCTACCAGGTGGCCCCGGCAGAGCTGGAGGGCCTGCTGCTCACACACCCGGCCGTGGCCGATGCAGCAGTGATCCCATGCCGCGACGAGGAGGCGGGCGAGGTGCCCAAAGCGTTCGTGGCGCTCAAGCCGGGGGCAATGGCCGATGCCGACGAGCTGATGGCGTACGTGGCTGAGCGGGTTGCCCCCTACAAGCGTATTCGGCGGCTACAGTTCGTTGAGCAGGTGCCGAAGTCGCCGTCGGGTAAGATTCTGCGACGGGTCTTGGTGGAGCGTGAGCGTGCGGACTGAGCCGGCCATCGCGTGGACCCATACCCGAGGACGGTGATGCGCCGGGCAAGATGTGCGACCAACGGCATGTTGCCTCGGCTTCCCAGCCCAGAACGCGTATGCCTGAGTCTTGACAAACAGGGGCATCTCCCGCACACTACCTCCGGGTAAGCCACCCTCGCAGGACACTCCGTGGCAGGTGGGCGGAGTGGGAAGACGCGAGGTGCATGTTGCGGCTACTTGGAGAGGAGAAAGCTGCAGCCATCCAGATTCCTTTGCACGACAGGCCCAGGTAGAGCCGCGGGCTGCGCGGCGGATGCGCTGACGCTGAAGCGCATATCTCTGGCGCACAGTCCTATGTGCCAGTCCCATGTCAGTCGGAGAAGCTCACGCGTGCGACGGGGCAGGCGCCGGAACGGGCAGAGGTGCCCGTCCTCGCTCGGGGTGCCGCGCCGTGCTGGATACCAGCCGCCGCCACGTGGGAGACGGGCATCACACGAAGGGAATGCTCTCCATGAGCGCAGATCCACGTTCGGTGAGTCCTAGTGCGGTCATCGCACGCCAGGATCGGATTCAAGTCTGGTCCTTGCCGTACCTGTTCGTTTTCATCATCGGTATCGGTTTCCTATTTACCTTCTACGATATCTTCGATATCAACGTCTCGTTCCTGCAGACCTGCACGCAGATCGTGCCGAAGTGCCTGGCCGGACCGCCGCCAGGCGCCACTAGCCTCCCGCCGGGCTTCGTCGGGGCATCTGAGATGCTGGGCCTGCCAGTGCTGTGGAATCTGATCGGTTATGTGATCGGCGCGCTGGTCCTCAGTCCGCTGGCGGATCGCTTCGGGCGGCGCGATATGCTGCTGGTGACGATGGTCATTACCGGCCTGGGCTCGCTTGCCACGGCGTTCACCAACGACTACAACACGTTCATCATCGCGCGCACGGTCACCGGTATCGGCATCGGCGCTGACCTGGCGATCGTCAATACCTACATCAACGAGGTCGCCCCGCGCGGCGGGCGCGCCAAGTACACCTCACTGATCTTCATCATGTCGGGCCTGGGCGCCTTCGTGGGCATCTGGCTCGGCTTGGCCCTTTCAACACCACCCGAGGCTTTCCCGCTCGGCCTGCCATTCGCGCAGGTCACGGTCGGCGAGGGCGGCGTGTTCCTGGGCGATGGCTGGCGCATTATGTACGTCGTCGGCGCGGTGCTGGCCCTCGTCGGCATCCTGATGCGCGTGCAACTGCCGGAGTCGCCGCGCTGGCTCGTATCAAAGGGCAGGTTGCAGGACGCCGATGCGGTGGTGCGCCGCATGGAGCAGTATGCGTCGAGCAAGGGTAGCGGCGGGCAGGCCGCGCCGGTGGCCCTGGATGAGGTGCCAGTGCAATCGGGCACTGGTGGTGGCGAGGGCTTTGGGGCCATCTTCAGCAACCCGACCTACCTGGGCCGTGTGATCCTGTTGCTGATCATCTGGTTCATCGCCTATGTGACGGTGTACTCGATCGCCGCTGGGCTGACGTCGGTGCTGGCCGCGCTGGGCTATCCGCCGCCGGAAGCCGGCATCATCGCCGCGATGGGCACCATTGGCTTCGTGCTGTGTGGCGTCTTCGCCTTCTTCTTTGGTGAGCGGCTGGAGCGCAAGTACTGGCTGCCGATCGGTGCCGTGCTCACGCTGGCGGGCGGGATTCTCATCGCCCTCGTTGGCAAGCCGACGGCGCCTACTCTGAACAGCACAGTGATCCTGGCGTTTATCGGCGCGATCATTCTGTTCTTCGGCTTCAACATCTGGGTGCCGATTACCTACGCCTGGTCCACCGAGAACTTCCCGACGCGCGCGCGCACGACTGGCTTCGGCCTCGTGGATGGCATCGGGCATGTCGGCGGTGGTGTCGGCCTGCTGGTAATCGCCGGCTCGGTGCTGCCAAGCCTCGCCGGGCAGTCGAACGGCACGCTGATCGCCTTCCTGGTGATTGGGGCGCCGCTGGTGGTGGCCGCGATCATCGCGCAATTCGGCATCGCGACCCGCGGCAAGCGCCTGGACGTGATCGCCCCGTAACCGCAAACCTGCTTACAGCGCGCAAGATGCGCTCCTCTGCCGCTCGCGGGAGCGGAGCGCATCGGCTGTTTCGGCGCCTGCCTTAGCGCTGGCGCTGTCCAAAAGCGAGGTAGAACGGCCGCACGCAGCGCTGGGTCTCCTCCAGCTCGTCGTGTGCGCGCGCCAACATAAGGTCATATTGGTTCGCAGATGCTACGTTCTCGACAGTGACGAGCGGGCGCAGCCCTTCGAGCATCGCAAGTGTATCGGCGGCGCCCATCTGGCCGAAGCGGCCGCCGTAGCGGCCAGCAGGCAGCCCAAATCCATGCGACACGATAGCGTCAATGTGTGCCGCTTGTAGGAATTCGCCCACTCGCGCGCCCATTCGGAGATCAATGCCGCGGCGGAGGCTGGTCTCAGACACCCACTGACACAGCTGATCGAGCGCCGCTCCACCTCCCACGGGCAATCCACCCTCCACCATCTCCACCCAGCCGCCCAGTCGCGTCACCCGCACCAGCTCGCGTGCCACACCTGGCCACGCGCTGGCAGGGATTGCGGTGAAGAGCAGCCGCATGTGGACAAAGTCGAAGCTGCCATCGGCGAAGGGCATGCCCCGCAAGACATCGCCCTGCACGAACACGTAGTTCTCCGGTGGCCGCTGCTCCAGCGAGGGCGGTGTGACGACGTCAAGGGCGATGACGTTGGCGTGCGGGAACTGCAGCGCCACCTCATTGGCCCAGCGGCCTGAGCCACAGCCGACGTCGAGCATCGAGCCGGGATTGCTGATCGGCGCAGCATAGTTGCTGCGCAACGCGCCTCGCAGCCAATAGTGCTCGAAATCCAGCCGGCGGACCTCTTGCGCGTCCTTGGGGAGCATGTCTGGTACGTTGGCCAGCAGGCGGCGGCCGCCGACGGTGATGTAGCTGTCACCCTCCTCGTTGACCGAGACGGTGGGCACGTCGCCGCCGCTTGCCGGCGCCCCGCCCAGCAGCACGAAGCCCCGTCCCTCGCTCAGCGACTCGTCCGCCACCGCTCCCGGCAGGAACAAGTCGCGTTGCTCGCCCGCGCTCTCCGGCGAGTCATCGTCCTGGCGCTTCTGGCGGAACCATCCCATCGCGTTTGCTCCCCATGGGGCCCTCGCCTAGTGACAGGCGGGCGGCCTGTCTGCACAACCCGCTGGCAGCGCACAGCACGTTCTCTATTCAGAACCAGCGTAGCAGCGCTGTCAAGCGCCTCCGAGTTCGTTTAGTCCCGTGGGGGCACCATATGTCACCAGTGGATGCTCCCGCATCGTCTGTTATGCTGATGCTGATGCTGATGCTGATGCTGATGCTGCTGTCTCTGTCGCCACTGTAGTGCTGCAGGGCATTGCCGAATTGATACCGCGACGGCTGCACCACCCGCGCCGATCGACGCTGTTCGCTCGGCTCGCCTGCCTTGCTCATGCCGACAAGCCGTAGAGCGTCCCGTCGGTGGCGGCGAAGAGGAGCATCGCGCCGGTGATGGCCGGTGCCGCGCGCACCGGACTGCTCGTGGTGAACGACCAGCGCAGCGTGCCATCGGCCGCTGAGAGTGCGAAGAGCCGTTTACGGTCCGTGCCGATGTAGACGGTTCCATTGTGTATGACGGGTGATGTCACATTCGGGCTGGTCACGTCGGCGGAACCGTAGGTCAAGAAGTCCCAGATCTGTTTGCCGCTTCCCGCTTCGAGCGCGTAGACGCGGGTATCGAGCGACGAGACATACACCCCGTCGCCAGCAGCCGAAGGCGGAACCCGCACTTCATCGCGCGCCGTGAAGTGCCACAGAGGCGCGCCATCAGCAGCCGCCAGCGCGTACAGCGTGGAATCGCGTGCGCCGACATAGACCGCATCCCCTTGCACCGCGGGCGCCGTGAAGTACGGTCCGTGTAGCGCGACGGGATACTGCCAGAGTAGTGCCCCAGTTGGTACGTCCAGCGCCGCGACGCCGCCGGCGCCACTGACATACACGGTGTCGTCCGTGACCGCTGGCCCCGCAAGCGGGCCAAAGGCCAGGAGGCGCTTCCAGAGCAGCTGTCCGGTGCGCGCATCCAGCGCATAGAGGTGCTGGTCCTCGCAGGTCGCATAGACCACGCCGCCTGCTGTCGCGAGTGCCGTATCAAGCTGTCCCCCGGCGCGGTACGACCAGCGCCGCGCGCCATCACGGTCGCTGAGCGCCGCTATCAATCCGTCTGCCCACGCCGCGTAGACTACTCCATGCGCAAGCGCGGGCGTCGTGGACATCGGAACCGGTCGCGCGACGCGCCACAGTGACGCGCCGTTGAGCGCGCTCAGCGCGTAGAGTGTACCCTCGGTCCCCGCGTTGCTGAGTGCGTAGACGATACCCGCGTCGGCGACCAATGCTGCGGTCACTGAGCCATTGAGCGTGGATGTCCAGCGCAGGCGCGGGCCAGAAGCGCCTGTGTCGTGACCCTGGGTGCTATCCGCGAACTTCCCGGCGAGCACGGCGCCTGCGCCGAGCAGCGCCAGCACGCCTAGCCCGGCCCCCGCGGCGAGCAGATCTCTGCGGCGCACGCGCCGTGCCAGAGTTGGGCTGGCTGGCGGCAAGTTGCTCTGCGGACTGTGCGGGGCAGGGGATAGGGTGGCCTCCGGCGCCGCGGTTGCTCGACGTTGCGGAAGCGGGCCCCCGCTGGCGCCGGTGCCGGTGGCCGTGGGAGCGCCCCACTGCTCCGGCCTGGGCAATGCTGCCAGCGCCGTGGTTGGCTCTGCCTCGATCCATTCCTGTCCACGTGCGGAACGCAGGCCGAGCAGTGCACAGAGGCCGCGCTGCGCTTCGATATAGCGCACCGATCCGTCGAAGCCTTCCAACTGCGCCCAGCCGGGAGGGAGCAGTCGCAGATCAAACGGCTCCACGACGAACGGCACTGGCCCGCGCAGTCCCCCACGCGGCACGAGCCGCAGTCCGGCCTCAACCGCCGCGTGCAGCGCTCGATCGCCTAACGCGGCTGGGCTGAGCAGCGCGATCAGCCAGGGCGGCGAACCGGCGGCCAACGTCGCCTCGGATAAAACCTGCCCCAGCTGCCCCTCGTGCTCCACCAGCTGACACTCGGCGCCGGAGGCGACCAGGTCGCGTTTGAGCAGCGACGCGAACCTGCGATCAGCGGGCGCGTGCACCACCACCACTCGGCACTGTGGCGTCCCCCCTGCCGTCATGCGCGCCACCTCCTGCACACCAGCGGTCCGCCGCTGGCGCCGCGACAGCATAGCATGCTCGACGACGTTGCTCAAGTGCGTCGGAGCGTGGGCAGTGTGCGGCCGACGCAGCGAGAATGGTTGCGCGTACAGCAGCACATGCGCGTGGCGCCGTGCGCTTGATAGGCGCTGGCAGCCGAGGTATACTAGGCTGTTGGACCCCGCGGTGGCTGCTGGGGTCGCGTAGCACAGGCGAGGCATAGGCTTTCGATGACACGCGTAGTGGTTGGCATGAGCGGTGGCGTAGATAGCTCGGTGGCGGCGGCCTTGCTTGCTGAGCAAGGCTACGACGTCGTGGGCATCATGCTGCGGCTCTGGTCGGAGCCCGCGCGTGACGATGCCGCCGCGGGCGACGACGAAGCACCAATCGAGAATCGCTGCTGCTCGTTGGAGTCAATGGCCGACGCGCGGCGCGTGGCGGCGCACCTGGATATCCCGTTCTACGTTGTCAACGTCGAGCAGCCGTTCCAGCAGACCATCGTGGACTATTTCTACGACGAGTATGTCGCCGGCCGCACCCCTAACCCCTGCCTGCGCTGCAACCGTTACATCCGCTTCACGCTGTTGCTGGAGCGCGCGTTGGCGCTCGGCGCGGATTACCTGGCCACCGGCCACTACGTGCGCGTGGACGACGATCCCGCCACCGGGCTGCGGCGGCTGCGGCGCGGCGCCAGCGACGAGAAGGACCAGTCATACGTGCTGCACGTCCTCTCGCAGGAGCAGCTGCGACACGCGCTTTTCCCGCTGGGCGGGTATACGAAGCCGCAGGTGCGCGCGATGGCCGCCGAGCGCGGGCTGCCCGTGGCGCAGAAGCCGGAGAGCCAGGAGATCTGCTTTGTCGCCAAGAACGACTATCGCGGCTTCATGCGGCGCTATGCCGAGGCGACCGGGCGGACACTGCCGATGGCGGGGCCGATTGTAGACGAGGGCGGGCAGCGGCTGGGCGAGCACCAGGGGCTGGCGAGCTACACCATCGGCCAGCGCAAGGGCCTGGGCATTGCTGCCCGCGAGCCGCTGCACGTGCTGCGACTGGATCCATCGCGCAATGCGCTGGTGGTAGGCCCTGCGGCGCGCCTGGACCGCGAGCGCTTCGAGCTGTGCGAGACGACCTTCACGAGCGGGCGGGAGCCGACCGAGCCGTTCGCGGCGTGGGTGAAGGTGCGCTACAAGGCGGTGCCTGTGCTGGCAACGGTCACGCCGCTGCCGAATCGTCGCGCACGTGTCGAGCTGGCGACGCCGCAGCGAGCGATCACGCCGGGACAGGCAGCAGTCTTCTACGGCGGGGCAGATGGCGACGAGGTGCTCGGTGGCGGGCTGATTGAGGAGTAGCGCTTCTGTGGGAATCTGTGGCGAAGATGCAAGCGTGCTTGCCCAGCGGCTGGCGCATGTGTTGTGGATTGGCGGCGCGCCCGACGCGGGCAAGACGTCGCTGGCGCAGGAGTTGGTGTGGCGCCACGGCTTGCAGCTCTACCACCAGGACCGCCTTGAGCCGGCGCACTTCGCGCGGGCGACGGTGGAGCGCCACCCCGAGATGCGGGCGTTTTGGACGATGAGCCCGGATGAGCGGTGGGTGCTGCGACCGCCGGAGGAGATGGCCGCGCAGGTGGTGCGCAGCTCGGCCGAGCGCTTCGAGATGGCCGTCGAGGATCTGCTGGCCTTGCCATCTGACCCACCTATTCTAGCCGAGGGGCCCTGGCTCTTCCCGCAGCTGGTGGCGCCCGTGCTCACAACTTCCCAGCAGGGCCTGTGGCTTGTCCCGACACTGGAGTTCAAGCGCGCCTCTGCCGCGCGCCGCGACAAGCCCGGCAGTCGCCATGAGACAAGCGATCCCGAGCGCGCGACGCGCAACTGGCTCGCGCGTGATCTATTACTGGCCGACCACGTCCGCGCCGCGGCCGCGGCCCTGGGGCTGACGCTGTGGGAGGTGGACGGCAGCCGCTCGCCGGACGAGTTGGCGGCGCTCGCCGAGCAGCATTTCGCGTCCTGGGTCTCTTTTCCAGCCCAATGAGAAGGGGTTTGGAAAAGTGTGGAGGTGACCGCGTCTGGGTACACCACCGGACTGCTGGCTGCGTCTAGCGGCGTATCCACGACGAGGGCCTGATTCGTCTGCTCGCCACCCAAGCGCATAACCCTGAAAGGCACACCAATGGAGCGCGTCTCGGAACCCACGCCGATCGCCAGCCGACAGGCACTGCCGCCTTCTGGCCTGGGGAATGGCGTCCTGTCTCCGCTCACGCTTGGATTGGTGAGCTGTGGAGGGATCGGTGCGCTCCTTTTTACGGGCACCTACCGCTGGAAGGCAGCACGCGACCGGCCTATGACGCCTGGCAGCAACCAGTTAGCGCTCTGAGCCTGGGTCCTGGCGGCTGGGTGCAGCAGGTCAATTTCGTCGTCTTCGGCGTCCTACTGGTGCTCTCGGCTGTGGGCTGGTATCGGGTCTTGACGCCAGCGCGCGGGGCGTTCTGGTTTCCTCTGCTCCAAGGCATCAGTGGTCTGTGTCTGATTGGCGCTGGGATGTCTGCCATGGATCCTCTTCCCGGCTACCCGCCAGGTGCCGCGCCGGCAACATTGACGGTGCATGGGACGCTGCATAGTATCTTCGCGTGGGTGCTCATTCTGACCCTGGCCCAGGGATGCTTCACCCTGGCTGCACACTTGGTGGGTTTACCGTAGTGGCGCGGCTGGGGCGTGTACTCGGTGATGGCTGGTGTGCTGATTCTGATCTTTTGGGGAGCGTTCGTCAACAATGTGCTCGGACTGCCTGCTGGGCTGGTTGAGCGCCTGTCAGCCGGGAGTCACGCCCTGTGGCTGAGTGCGCTCACGGTAGCGCTCGTGGTTCAACGCCGGAGAAGGAGCAGATCATTCTCATCCGCCGCCGATGGCGATAGCTCAGCAGACATCCTGATTGGCATTGCAGGACGCTGCGCTAACGCTTCACACTGGTCGGCTCTCTAGACTGGCGGGATCACGTGTTGGTGCGTGGTAGAATCGGCTCAACCCATAGACTGTTGTGCGTGAGTTCGGGGTCAGAGACGAGTGGGAGGCGTGCGGTATGGCTATTCGAGTCTGCGTCGCCGGGGCGACTGGCTGGGCCGGCGGTGCGGTCACCCGCCATATCTTGTCGGCCGCCGCATCCGCAGACGCCGAGGCTGAGTTCGCGCTGGTAGGTGCCGTCGCGCGTCAACAGGCGGATGGTGATATCGGCGAAGCTCTCGGCCTGCCGGCTGTCGGCGTCCGCATCGCGCCCACGGTGGAAGAAGCGCTGCGCATGCCGACAGACGTGCTCATTGACTACACCCGGCCTGACGCTGTGAAATCGAATGTCCTTGCCGCACTGGCCCTTGGAGTCCGGGTCGTCGTCGGCACATCGGGACTCACGGCGGCCGACTACGACGAGATCGACCGTGCGGCCAGGGAGCGCAACGTGGGCGTCATCGCGGCCGGGAATTTCTCGCTCACCGCCGCGCTGGCGAAGCACTTCGCCCTGTTGGCCGCCAAGTACCTGCCCTCCTGGGAGCTCATAGATTACGCGCACGCCCACAAGATGGACGCGCCCAGCGGGACCGTGCGCGAGCTGGCCGAGGAGCTCGGGCGCGTGGCACAGCCACATATCGAGGTACCTATCGCGCAGACCCATGGCGCCCCCGCGACCCGTGGCGCGACGATCGAGGGCACGCAGGTCCATTCGATCCGCCTGCCTGGCTACGTCATCGCGTTCGAGGCGGTGTTCGGCCTGCCTGACGAGCGCCTGACCCTCCGGCATGATGCGGGCGCCGGAGCCGAGCCGTATGTCGCCGGTACGCTGCTTGCCGTGCGCGCGGTGCTGCGCACGACGGGGCTGGTCCGTGGTCTCGATCGCCTGTTGTTCGAGGCCTGAACGCTCTCTGGCATCATCCTCGCCACCCTCCGCGCGTTCGGAAGCGGTATAATGCGTAAGGCTCCCGCCTGTCGCGACGCATCTACCGGGCGCGACAGGTCTTTTCTGTGTCCGCGCTCCACGCTCACCTCATTTGAAAGGACAACGCGACCGCGCCGTGCGTCGTTCTCATCGCTTCTCGCCGCGCAGCTCGCGTAACATATCCGCATGGATCAAAATCACATCCGCAATTTCTGCATCATCGCCCACATTGACCATGGCAAGTCCACGCTGGCCGACCGGCTTCTCGAATTCACAGGGACCGTCTCCAAGCGCGAGATGACCGAGCAGGTGCTCGATCAAATGGACCTGGAGCGCGAGAAGGGCATCACCATCAAAGCGCAGGCCGTGCGGATGCGCTACACGGCGGGTGATGGCGAAGAATACGAGCTGAATCTCATTGACACTCCTGGGCACGTGGACTTCAGCTACGAAGTCTCGCGCAGTCTGGCCGCCTGCGAGGGCGCGCTGCTGGTGGTGGACGCGACACAGGGCATCGAGGCGCAGACGCTGGCAAACCTCTACCTGGCTCTCGAAGCGGATCTGACGATCATCCCCGTCGTCAACAAGATTGACCTGCCGAGCGCCGAGCCGGAGAAGGTGGCCAGAGAGGTCGAAGACGTGATCGGCATCCCGGCGAGCGAGGTGGTGCTGGCCTCGGCCAAGGAGGGCACCGGGACGCGCGAGGTGCTCGAAGCCGTGGTGAGCCGTGTGCCACCGCCGCACGGCGCGCTGCATCAGCCGCTGCGGGCGCTGGTCTTCGATTCGAAGTACGACGCCTACAAGGGAGTGATCGCCTACGTGCGGGTGGTGGATGGCGCGATCAATCGCGGCGAGCGGCTGTTGATGATGCAGACGCGCAGCGAGGCCGAGGTGCTGGAGGTCGGCTACTTCAGCCCGACGCTGGTAGCGGAAAAGTCGCTGGCGGCAGGCGAGGTAGGCTACATCGCCACCGGCTTCAAGAACGTCAAAGACTGCCAGGTGGGCGACACGGTGACGCTGGCGCGCTCGTCCGCGACGGCGCCGCTGCCGGGCTACCGCCCCGCCAAGCCGATGGTCTTCGCCGGCGTCTTCCCGGTGGAGGGCGACGATTATCCGCTGCTACGAGACGCGCTCGAACGGCTTCGCCTCAACGACGCCTCGCTGGTCTTTGAGCCGGAGAACTCGGTAGCGCTGGGCTTCGGCTTTCGGGTCGGTTTCCTGGGGCTGTTGCACATGGAGATCATCCAGGAGCGTCTGGAGCGCGAGTACGATCTCGATATTCTGATGACCGCGCCTAGCGTGGAGTATCGGGTGCAGCGGACCAACGGCGAGGAGGTCTACATCCACAATCCTGCCGAGCTGCCGCCGCTGACCGAGATCGAGCGAATCGAAGAGCCGGTGATGGACATCTCGATCTTCACGCCGTCGCGGTATATCGGCACGATCATGGACCTGGTGACCACGCGGCGCGGCGTCTTCCGCAACCTGCAGTACATCGAGGAAGATCGTGTCCACCTGACGTACCGCATGCCGCTGGGCGAGCTGATCGTGGACTTCTACGACCAGCTCAAGTCGCGTACCCAGGGCTATGCCTCGCTGGACTACACATTCGCCAACTACGAGGAGTCCGACCTGGTCAAGCTCGACATCCTCGTGAACGGGCAGGCGGTTGACGCGCTCTCGATGATCACCCACCGTGATAAGTCGCAGCGTATCGGGCGGGTGTTGACCGAGCGGCTGAAAGAGCTGATTCCGCGCCAGCTCTTCGAGGTGCCGATTCAAGCGGCGGTTGGCAGCCGCATCATCTCGCGTGAGACGGTCAAGGCGCTGCGCAAGAACGTGCTCGCCAAATGCTACGGCGGCGACGTGACACGTAAGCGCAAGCTGCTGGAGAAGCAGAAGGAAGGCAAGAAGCGACTCAAGCGCGTGGGCAGCGTCGAGATTCCGCAAGAGGCCTTCCTGGCGGTGCTGAGCCTCGGCGACGAAGGGTAGGGGCGCTCACCAGTTCCGGCATCCGGGGAGGGGATATGTACTGCCCGAAGTGTGGGAAACTATTGACCGTGCGCCAATCGCTATCGGGCCATATTGAACTCTACTGTGAGCCAGGGGATATGCCGCTGTCACCGCAGTTGCGGGAGGTCCTCGAGAAGCGGTATGGCTCCGGCATGGCGAGCACTCTTCAATCGTCACTCCTGTTGTATTCTCGGCAGTTGCATGGTGGACTGCGATGGTACTGCCCTGGCGATAGGACGCGGCTGAACGACCATCTGGAAAGTCCGCAGTGCGGGAAGCACCTGCGTGATCTGGTCTATACACTCGTCGAGCTGCATCCTCATCGTCCCGTGCGGTAGCGCTCTCTGACCGTGAGTGACGAACTGCCCTGCCTGTTGTGCGTCGAGCCTGCACCTCAAGTGCGTGCTCCTCCATTGGTGGCGGCCTACAATAAGAAGTGGATTCGGGAAACTGGAGGGGCCGCGCGGCTGCTGGTCTTGCACCGCGCGGTTGGGGGAAGAGGAGCGACGAATGGGCACGGCGCGCCCTTGTGATGATGCTGAGCGGGCGGAGCTGGAAGGATACTTTGGGCCTGAGAGTGTGATGTGGCGCGTGGCGCGCGAGCGGGCGCTGGTGCTGGGCGGCGGGCGCGCGGTGCTGATGCAGTTGGCGCATCCGCTGGTGGCAGCAGGAGTAGGGCAGCATAGCGCGTACGCCAGCGACCCGTGGGCGCGGGCGTACGCGACGCTCGACCTGACACAGCGCACGGTGTTCGGGACGTGCCGCGAGGCCCGAGAGGCAGCGCGGCACGTCAACCGGCTGCACGCGGGCGTCACCGGCACGCTCGACGTACCTGCCGGCGGGTACGCTGTAGGTACATCATATCAGGCGCGCCAGCCCGATCTACTGCTGTGGGTCTTCGCGACGCTGGTAGACACGGCGCGCTACATGTATCCGCTGGTGGTGGGGCGTCTGTCTGAGGCGGACTGGGAGACGTACTACCAGGAGTCCAAGCGCAGTGTGCGCCTCTTGGGGCTGCCGGAGAAGCACATTCCGCCGACGTTGGCCGATCTCGAGGCATATGTGGCGGACATGCTGAATAGCGATGCGCTGGCAGCGACTCCGGACGCCCACGCGGTGGCCCGCGCAGTGTTGCGCATACCAGTGCCGTTCGTGCTGCGGCCAGCGTTCGCGCTCGGCGGCGAGGCGACGATTGGCTGGCTGCCGGAGCGCATGCGCGAGATCTACGGGTTGGCCTGGGATGATCGCCGGCAGTGGCTGCTGGATGCGGGGACGGCGGGATTGCGGCGGGTGCTGCCCGCAGTCCCCCCGGCGTTTCGCTACAACGTCTGGGCACAGCGCGCGTACCGGCGCGTGGCGGCGATGCGATGGTCGGTTGACGCAAGGGAGGCGGGCTGAGCGCGGCTCACGGCGCGCAGACACAAAAAGCGGGACTGGCCCGCGTCGACCAGTCCCGCACGTTTACGAATGCTCGGGCGTTCCACTAGGATGTAGAAACGAGACGCAAAACAGCGCGCCCCAGTCGCCCGCCGGATCGGCTCGTTACACTTGATCTGCCAGCAAGTAGGTACTGATCCTTGCGCTGCTACAGTGGAACCTGTAGAGCGGAAGTCAATTCAGATCCTGGTTCCGACCGACCCTGCATGGCCCGCGTTCACGGGCCCGCCTAGTCAATCTGGAATACCATTATCAGGAGGCGAATCGGCTTCTTCATTGGGAACATGGGTTCGTCTCCTTTCCCTGTTCTCAATGACCATGGCCTTGCGGCCATCGAAGGTCGTGGCCTTATGGCCGTTGCCTTCTCGTCCCTTGTGGAACACTTTCAGCCTACCATGAGGGCCGGCATATGTCAAGGCTGTAACCAAGACTCGGCATCTCAACAGTATCACAGCAGGGGGAGGCAGATGGCATCTAGCTTCCACCGAGCGTGCGATGTTGTCGCCGCTGAGATTCCACTCGTGCTGCTCATCTGGTGGTCTGGGGCAACCAGCGTCCCCTTGCGTATGTCGTCTTGCGCTTTGCATAGTGTGGAGAGCGCGCACGACATGACCCAATGTTGCACTGGCCGCCCCTGTCCTTGGCAAACGGGTTGACTCGCGGTCAGCGCCCTATGCTGTTCGCCACAGGGCGACCCAGGATCAATCGCTCTCCCTCTGTGACGGACCAGCGGAGGCTCTTATGCCGACTCTCCACGACGACATCTGTGACGTGCCTGGCATCCGCGTCGGATCCGACACCCAGCTCGAAGCCGGCACCGGCTGCACAGTGGTGATGGCGGAGTGGCCCGCGCTCGGTGCGGTGGACGTGCGCGGCGGCGCGCCCGCCACCCGTGAGACTGATCTGCTCTCGCCGCTGTGCTTCATGCGCGAAGTGCATGCCGTGTTGCTCTCTGGCGGCAGCGCCTTCGGGCTGGCCGCGGCGGATGGCGTGATGCGCGCGCTCGCTGCGCGTGGCATTGGATTCGACGCGGGGGTCGCGCGTGTGCCCATTGTGCCGGCGGCGGCGCTCTTCGATCTGAGCCTGGGAAGCAACGATGTGTGGCCGGATGCGGCGGCTGGCATGCGAGCGGTCGAGGCTGCGGCGCGGGGGCCGGTAGCTCTGGGTTCGGTGGGTGCAGGAACCGGCGCGACCGTTGGCAAATCCGGCGGCCTGGCGCTGGCGATGAAAGGCGGACTGGGCAGTGCCAGTGCGCGTACGCCGGAGGGCTTCACCCTTGGGGCGCTCGTAGCCGTCAACGGTTATGGTGACGTCTACGATGAAACGGGCCGGCTGCTGGCTGGCGCGCGCAGCCCGCACGGCACCGGCTCGCTGGCGGACGATCGGACCGCCGGAGCCGAGCCGCCGGTGCCGGCTTCAGCAACCGTCCCTGGCGCCAACACCACTCTCGCCGTGATCGCCACCGACGCGCCCTGGGGCAAGGCGGAGCTCGCCAAGCTCGCCGGTATGGCTCACGACGGTCTGGCGCTCAGCATCCGGCCGGCGCACACGCCACTGGACGGCGATGTGGTCTTCGCGCTCTCAACGGCGCGCGACATTCCGGCGGCGCTGTCCACTGGCTGGCCGGTTGCGCTGGCACAGGTGGGCGCGCTGGCCGCGCGGACGCTCGCACGCGCGGTGGTCAAGGCGGTCCTGGCCGCGACCACATTACACAACGTGCCGGCGCTCGACGATCTTCGCCAGGGCGCCGGCTAGATGCAGATAGATATGGCGCGCCTATCCCCGCGATGCGGATTCGCCGCTCAGGGCGACATCGCTGCTGGGTCGCAGATTGAACAGGGGCTTCCAGATGAGGTGATAGGCAATCTGGGAGCCGGTGTAGACGAGCGAAGTGTCCACGATTACGGCAAAAAGTGCTTCGGGAAGATCGCCGGCCAGCTCGCCGTTAAGAAAGCTGGCGCAGGCGCCGAGCACAATCGCCGGGACAAACGCGATCAGGAAGCGCAGGATTCCGGAGCGCGCCGGCCGCATAGCAAACATCAGCACCGGCGGCAGCACCCCGCCAATCAACAACGGCACGACTTCACGCACCATCTCCATCGGTGACTTTCCCCTTTTCTGTGGAATCGCTGTCTTTGGCAATGCAGCCGCAGGCGTGGCGTCCATCGGCAGCATCTGACCCGCTGTTTCTGAGTGTAGCACGGCACGTAAACCGCAGGGGGCTACCTATGTCTGAGCATGTTACCGTCACTCGCTGGCAGGGTTCGATTCCGCCCGACCCTGAGGCGCTGCTGGTGCGACTGCGCGCGAGCGGGCGCGGGTACTCCACCTGGGGCAATGCGCCCGGCGACACGTATGCCGTCCACACCCATGCCTTCCGCAAGCATCTGGTCTGCCTGAGCGGCAGCATTCGCTTCACGCTGCCGGCCACCGGAGAGCACGCTGACCTCGCGCCTGGCGACGAGCTGGACCTGCCCGGTGGCACGCTGCACGGCGCCATCGTGGGGCCCACCGGGGTGCGCTGCGCCGAGGCGCATCTCTGAACGCGATAGGCACGGGCCCGGCACACAGTGGTTCGCGCCCTGATTACCGCCCCGACAGGTCGGCCAGCCGCTCGATCACCTCGTAGACGAGCTGCGGCAGCCAGCCGTAGGAGCGCGGCATCTGCAGGCGCTCGCCCCGCTGGTGTGCCCCCTTGCCATACGGGCCAAGGTCTACCACCGACAGATCGAGCGCAGCGATCTCGGCCAGTGGCAGGCTGTACGAGCCGGGGCGCGGCGGCGCGTCAGGCTGGCGCCAGACGGGCAGGTTCTCTGTCAGCGCGGCCACATCAGTGCCGGGATCGAGGCGCAGGTAGCTCATGTCTGAGAGGAACGGAAAGAACTCGTCTATCTTCAGGCTAAGATCAAGGTGTGCCGCGGCGACCGCGCCGACTGCCTCGTGCAGCGCGCACGGAGCCGCGGCGACGCTCGGATAGTACGGCGGCGAGTAGTAGAGCACAACCGCCGGGCCGCTCTTGCCCGAGAGGCGCCACAGCCGGTGGACGAGATGTAGGCTGCGCTCGCGCTTGTCCAGACTCGCTGGCCAGCGTTCCCACTCCTCCGCCAGCGCGGCGGCCACTGTCTGCTCGCCAAGCGCGCCCGCAGTCTCCGCGAAGAGCTGCGCATAGGTCAGCACCGTGCCGCTTCGTGGGTTCACGGCTGTCGCGCGGTCCGATTCGCCTGCGCGCTCCAGCCAGCGCCGCTCGGCCTCGTCCACCCGCCCCAGCGCCGCCGCCAGTGCGCGCGCGGCCCGTCCGCGCAGCGTCTCCAGCAACTCGCCTGGGCTGCTCGTCAGTGTTAGCACGTTGAGATAGAAGTAGGTGGCGAAGGGAAGCTGGACGTTGTAGGTGTCCTTCAGGTCGGTGGCGTGCAGCGTGACCGGTGGCGCGGCAATCTGCCCCCGCACGGCGTCGCACAGCTCGGGGTCCATGCTCAGGTCCGCAATCAGCGCCGCGGCCAGCAGGTTGGCGTCCAGCCCATCGAAGGGCGCGCCAACGTGAGACTCTTTGCCAATCACCAGGAAGCTTGGCAGCAGCTTGCCAATCGTGCCTGTGTAGATACGCCAGTACGGGTCGCCCGGATAGAGCGAGGTCGTGTAGTCGGTATTGATCGCGCCCGCGTACTCCAGGCCATGCTCGGCGCGCAGCCGCAGCAGGAAGCGTACCGCCTGAAGCACCCCGGCCGACTCGTTCTCCTCGTCTGGCGTGGCAAGCAGGACGAGCGAGAGCGGCGGAAGCTCGGCGCCTGCGGCGCGGGCGAAGCGGCGCATGACGGCGATATTGACGGCCACGCCGCTCTTCATATCTACGATGCCACGCCCGAAGGCCCAATCACCCGGCTCCGCCGCCAGGTCGGCGCGAATCTCCGGCGCCAGTTGGGCGAGCGCCTCCGCGCGCACCGCCAATTCCTCCGGCTCCGTCGCGTATCGTTCGAGTGGGCCGTAATCCTCGGTGCCGACGGTATCAATGTGACCGAGCAGGACCACCGTGCGCGAACTCTTGCCGCGGATGAAGGCGTAGGCGTTCTGACGGCCGTGGGGATCGCCCTCAATCGCGTCGAGGCCGATGGCGGTGTAGGTGCGGTCGAGACCATCCTCGCGCAGCAGCCGCAGCACCTCCTCCGCGACGGCATTCTCGCCGGAGCTTGGGCTGACGCTGCGAATGCGCACCAGCCGCTCGGTCGCCGCCTTCACCTCTGCGAACCACTCCGTGTCGAAGTCACTCGTCGCCGCCATTGCCAGGCTCCTCTCCCTCATCGTCACCCTTCCACGCCGCGCAAGCCTAGCATACCGCACGTACCGCCACGGCGAACCTTGCCCCGCCCGCGCCGAGGCTGCTATGCTGGCGATGTATGCGCAGTGTCTCCCGCACGCTGGAATCAAGAGGACTGGAAGTTGAGATGACCGCAGAATTCACCGATGCCCGCCCACGTGTGATGGCAATCTTCGCCCACCCTGACGATGCCGAGTTCATCTGTTCCGGCACGATTGCGCGCTTCGTCCAGAGCGGCTACCGCGCGCAGTATGTGCTGGCGACCAGCGGCGACAAGGGCAGTGATGATCCACATGCCACGCCGGAGCAGCTTGCCGCCACCCGCGAGGCGGAGCAGCAGGCCGCGGCACGTATTCTGGGCGTGGAAGAGGTGACGTTCCTGCGCCACCACGATGGCGAGGTTGAGGTCAACATCCCTTTCCGCCGCGAGCTGGCGCTCGTCATTCGCCAGGGCCGGCCGGACGTCGTGCTGACCTTCGATCCCTGGGCGCGCTACCAGATCCATCCCGATCACCGCGCGGTGGGCCAGACGGCACTCGACGCGGTCGCCGCCGCCCGCGATCACATGTACTATCCCGAGCAGCTCACCGGCGGCCTGGCGGAGCATCGTGTCCATAACGTCTACCTCTTCGCCAGCGACGACGCGAACTACTGGGTAGATATCAGCTCGACGATAGACACGAAGATCGAGGCGCTGCTGGCGCATACCAGCCAGATCCGTATGGAGGGACTGGCCGAGCGCATCCGCATGCGCGCGCGAACGGTGGGCCAGGAGCGCGGCGTGGAGTACGCCGAGGGGTTCCATTACCTGCCGATGGTGCAGCCGCCAGCGCTGAAGCGCCTGCCGGAGTGGTAGGCAACGCTGCGCACGTGAACGGAGGTCGCCATGCGAGTGCTGGTGATCGGCAGTGGGGCGCGCGAGCACGCGCTCTGCCGGGCGCTGCGGCACTCGCCGCGGGCGAGCGAGCTTTTCTGCGCGCCGGGCAACGGCGGAACGGCCGCGATTGCCGAGAACGTCGCGCTCGATCCAATGGACTTCGCCGCCTGCGCGGACTGGGCCGCCGGCCACGCCATTGACCTCACAATCATTGGCCCGGATGACCCGCTCGGGGGGGGCATCGTGGATGTCTTCCAGGCGCATGGCCTGCGCGTCTTTGGCCCCACGAAGGCGGCGGCGCGTATCGAGAGCAGCAAGACCTGGGCGAAGGAACTGATGGTGCGTGCCGGTGTGCCGACCGCGCGCTTCGCTGCGTTCACCGCTCGCGACGCGGCCAGTCGCTATCTCGACGCGCGCGACCGCTATCCGGTCGTCATCAAGGCCGACGGGCTGGCGGCGGGCAAGGGCGTCGTGATTGCGGAGACGGCCGCCGAGGCGCGCGCCGCGCTGGATGACTTTCTGGTGGCGCGTAAGCTAGGGTCAGCCGGGCAGGAAGTGCTGATCGAGGAGCATCTGGAGGGGCCGGAGCTTTCGCTCTTTGCGCTGACCGACGGCGAGCGCGTGGTGCCGATGGTCCCAGCTTGCGACTACAAGCGCGCCTATGACGGCGATGAGGGACCGAACACTGGTGGGATGGGCGCGTACTCGCCGCCCGCTTTTGCCACGCCGGAGCTGCTGGCCGAGATCGAGACGCGCATCCTGCGGCCGACCGTGCGCGCGCTGGCGGCGGCTGGTGCGCCGTTCCGCGGCCTACTCTACGCCGGGCTCATGCTCACGCGAGACGGGCCGTACGTGCTGGAATTCAACGCGCGCTTCGGCGACCCTGAGACGCAGGTGGTCTTGCCGCGCCTGAAGAGCGACCTCTTCGAGCTGGCGCTCGCCGTGGCCGAGGGCCGGTTGGATCGCGTGCCAGCTCTGGAGTGGAGCACCGAGGCAAGCTGCGGGGTGGTGATCGCCTCGGCGGGCTATCCGGTCGCCGTCGAGAAGGGCCTCCCCATCAGCGGGCTGGACGAGTTGGACAGTGACATCCTGGCCTTTCACGCCGGAACCCGCCGCGAGCCCGACGGCGCACTCGTCACGGCGGGCGGCCGCGTGCTGACGCTGGTCGCCAGCGGACCGACAGTGGCCGCCGCCCGCCGCCGCCTCTATGCCAACGTTGATCGCGTGCGCTTCCATGGCGCGTGGCACCGCACCGATATCGCCGCGCGTGAGGAACACGGTGCGGCAGAAGGGGCATGACACCTGCGCGGCCTGAGCGATCGCGGCGCAAGGCAGGTAGGACCCTATCTTGCGGATTTCCAGGGGTGACCATGGGGCGCGCATCTCGTGGAGGCGACACCCGTAAGGCGCGGTGCATGCGCACGGTCGGCCACCATAGTGGATATCCCCATGGAAGGAGGGCGCCGGAATGACAGCGTTTCGTCGTTGGAGCCCACTGCGCCCGCATAGGCCCGCAAGCGCCGCGGCCCAGGTGGCTCCGGACCCATCATGGAGGGCGCTCTATCGTGCGGGAGGTGTGTCGGCGGCGCTGTTTGTCGCGCTCATCGTCGTCTCACTCGTGCTGGAAATCACCACGCCGCGGCAACCAACCTCGGGTGGAGCGGCGACGCTACAATACGTCGCCAAGCACCGCAAAGTCTACATCCTCAAACAGGCGCTGTGGCTGGGGCCGAGCGCCTTTGCGATTGTTGTCTTCCTGGCGCTCTTCGTGGCGCTCAAGGGCCTGAACAAGAGCCACGCGGCCATCGGCGCCGTTATCGGCATCACCTCGTGGGCGCTCACACTAGCGTGGCCGGCGACCGGCGGTGGCGCGCCAAGCCTGGTCTACCTGAGCGATCGGTACATGGCAGCCGAGAGCGCGGAACAACGCGCCGCCTTTGCCGCGGCCGCCGAGACGTTCATCGCCCAGAACGTCGTGCCGACGGCCCCTGGCATCCTGAGCCCGGTTGGCATCCTGGTTCTGTCGTCGCTCATGCTGAGGGGCGTCTTTCACAAGGGCGTCGCCTACGTGGGCATCGCCACCGGCGCCATAGGCACAGCGAGCGAGGCCCTGCGGCCCATAATCGGCGCAGGCTACCTGGGCTATGGTCTGCTCCTCCCGATCTGGTTCCTCGCGGTCGGCTGGAAGCTGTACAGGCTCGGCTAGCACCCCAGCACACAGCCATGGCTCTCGCTCGTTGTCTGCCTCATCTGACGCATTTATTGCTCGGAGCAGATCGCGCAAGTAGCTGACCGGGTAGATGCGAAGTCGAACGAGAGCGCTCTCGCGTAGGGCCCCGCATCTACTGCTTGCGCTAGCTACGGCTTGCCGCTCTGGCCGGGCTGTCCTCCACCGAACATGTCGCCCACGCCGCCCATCGCTTGCTGGCCCATCTGGCCCACGTTGGTGCCCTGGCCGCCCACGACGCTATCAAGCTGCGAGGCAATTGGCCCCGGCAGCTTGTCCTTCAGGAAGCCGAGCACCGTCTGGACCGCCTTCTGTGCCTGATCCGACGAGATGCCGGCCCGCTGTGCCACCATGTTCACTAGCTGATCCATTCGACGGAGTTCCTTTCTCGTTGCTTGTTCTAGAGCCTGATGGCCTCGAACGTTGAGAGGGCCGTGCCACAGGCGAACGGCCGATCCACATGCTGCAGATTGCATGCCCACCCGGGAAGGCCAGATTCCGCGGACTGGATGCGGGCCAATCGCCGTCAGGGCACACGCCTGGTGGGAAGGCCCGGTCTGTGGGCGATTGACCGAGCCAAGCGCCGCTGCTATACTCGGTGCGACATCGTCCCTCACAGGAAGCGGGGCTTTATGTCGCTCGCCGGTTTGCCCGTGATTCCCTCATGCGCTGAATGTGGCCTTGAATCCGGCGGTCGTTGCCGCATCTGCCGCCGTCACCTCTGCACCGATCACTTCGCCTACGAGGACCACCGACCCTGCCGGGAGCGCATGGCCGCGAATGCCAGACGCTTCGTGTGCTACGTCTGCGGCTCCCCAGCCCCTCCCCGGCAGTGGTCAACCGCCCTCTTCGCGCACTATGTTGATTCAGGCAGGTGTGATGGGTGTCGCCGCTACATTTGCGATGAGCGGCATACGCGGCTGCGCGAAGAGCGCGTCGAAATCGTGGCCGATAGCTTGCGCAGCCACCGCTACTACGTGACGCGTCGCTACTGCGACGTGTGTGCGCCGCTTCGCCGACTGGGCGGCCTGCGCGGGACGGCGCGCATTGGCAGCGTGCTGGCGCTTGCCGGCACAATCGCCGGCATCGTGCTGCTGCACTCGCGCTAGCAAGCGATTGGCGAATGATAGCCGCCGTGCGCGGCGCGCTGTGACAAGGGGTACTTCTGTGGGCGATGGTTCGATCTCTGCGCCAGACGACGCCGTCGAGCGTGTGCTCGGCCGGCATCGAGCCGCGCTCATGGATGGCTTGCACGCGGCGGTCGAGTATGCGTGGCGTGAGCGGCCGAACGGGCCAGAGGTCGCCGCGCAGCTCGCGGAGTTCCGCGGGCAGATCGAGTACCACCTCGGCTGGCGCCGTCCGGACCTCTCGCGTGTCCGCGGCCCATCTGGCAAACTGCTGCGGCCGACGCTCGTCCTCTTAGCCTGCGAGCTGGCCGCTGCCCGCACGGGAGCGGACGAAAGCGAGCGGGCGCAGCTGGTGGAGCGTGCCCTCCCGGCAGCCGTCTGCATCGAGCTGGTCCACAACTTCTCGCTGATCCATGACGATATCGAAGACGGCGATGAGGAGCGGCACCACCGTCCTACCTTGTGGAAGCTGTGGGGAGTGCCGCAGGCCATCAACACAGGCGATGGCCTCTTCTCGCTGGCCCGGCTAGGTCTATGGCGACTGGTCGAGCGAGGCGTGGCGCCGCCCATGGTCGTCAAGCTTGCGGGCCTGTTGGACCAGACCTGTCTTGCGCTATGCGAGGGCCAGTTCCTGGACATGCAAAACGAAGGCCGGCGTGACGTCAGCGTGGCAATGTATCTGGCGATGATCGAGCGCAAGACCGCTGCCCTGATGTCGTGTGCCACGGAGACAGGATCCTGGTTGGGCGCGCCGGAAGATGCCGCGCTGGCCGCAACGCTGGCGCGCTTTGGCCGAGCGCTGGGTGTCGCCTTTCAACTGCGCGACGATCTGCTGGGCATCTGGTCGGCCGGCGAGCTTGGCAAGTCGCCAGCCGGCGACCTGCGCCGCAAGAAGATGACGCTGCCGATCATGCATGCGCTGGAAACCGCGCCACCAGCCGATCGCGATGCGCTGAGCGCAATATACGGGGCGCCCGGCCCTGCCAGCGAGAACGAGATTGCCATCGCGCTGGGCGTGCTGGAGCGTGCCGGCGCTCGCGAGCGCGTGCGCGCGGCGCTCGCAGTCGAGGCAGCCGTGGCATGTAACGCGCTGGACGAGGCAGCTCAGCAGGTCCCCGCGGCACGCGCTGCGCGCGACCAGCTTGCGACGCTGGTGGAGTATGTTACAGCATCGCTTGGCGGCTGACGCGTGGCAGCATAAGACCGCAGCATGGTACAATGCGCTTGCGCGCGCCGCAGTCGCGGCGCGCCTCATTCCTCATGCCCATGCCTTGAGCGGCCTCAGCTGGAGTCGTTGACTGGATGCCCTGCGCGTCCACCGCCCCAGGGTCTGTTCGGCCTGGGTATGCTGCTATATCGGGGTTTCATCGTGCCGCGGCGCGTAGAGAGACATCCGCGAGAGCACACCTACACAAGGGAGCAATAGCCCTATGTCCGGTCACTCAAAGTGGCACCAGATTCGGCGCCAGAAGGGCGTCAACGACGCCAAGCGCGGCCAGCTCTTTACGCGGCTCGGCCGCGAGATTGTGGTCGCGGTCCGTGAGGGTGGCGGCGGCGATCCAGATGCGAACTTTCGGCTGCGCATGGCGATCCAGCGCGCCCGCGAGGCCAACATGCCGATGGACAACATCGAGCGCACGATCAAGCGCGCGACGGGCGGAGGTGAGGGCACCTCGCTCGAGGAGATCACATACGAGGGCTACGCACCGGGTGGCGCGGCGATCATGGTGCAGGTGATGACGGACAATCGGAATCGAACAGCCGCCGAGATCCGCACCACCTTCAACAAGAACGCCGGCAACCTGGGTGAGATGGGCTGCGTGGATTGGATCTTCGAGCCGCGCGGCGTGATTGCCATTCCCCTGGACGGCCGCGATGTCGAGGAGGTCGAATTGGTGGCGATTGACGCGGGCGCTGAGGACGTGGAGGAGAGCGCAGAGGGCGATGAGGAGCTGGTGATTTACACCGAGCCGTCTCAGCTTGAAGCAGTTCGCAAGGCGCTGGAAGACAAGAAGGTGCCGGTCGCGCGCGCTGAGAACACATTGGTCCCCAAGACGAAGGTCGAGCTGGGCGAGAAAGAGGCCATGCAGACGCTGCGGCTGATTGATCGTCTAGAGGACCTCGACGACGTGCAGAACGTCTACACCAATGCCGAGATTGCCGAAGAAATCGCCGAGAGGTACGAGGGCTAGGTGACGACGGGTCAGCGCAACACGGGCCAACCGGCGACCGCTTTTCGCACGCGCCGGGCAATCGGCATTGACCCTGGCTCCGCGCGCCTCGGCTATGCCGTGGTCGAAGAGCAGCGCAGCCACCTGTCGCTGATCACCTGTGGCGTGATCCAGACGTCGAAAGCCGATCCGATGCCGCGCCGCCTGCTGCAATTGCATCGCGACCTGACCGCGATTGTCGAGGCTCATGCCGGGGCCGAGATGGCGATTGAGGAGCTGTTCTTCGCCAAGAACACGACCACGATCATTGCTGTCGGCCAGGCGCGCGGTGTGGCACTGCTCGTCGCCGCCGCCGCGGACATCCCCGTGTACGAGTACAAGCCAATGCATGTCAAGCAGGCCGTTCATGGCTATGGGCTGGCGAAGAAAGAGCAGGTAGGCGAGATGGTGCGGGTGCTGCTGGGTCTGGCTGAGGTGCCGCGTCCGGACGACGCCGCCGACGCCGCCGCGATCGCTATCTGCCACCTGCATAGCACGCACCTCGATCATCTGGGAGGTGCGCGATGATTGCGGCGGTGCGCGGCACGGTGGAGGGCAAGACGCTTGATAGCCTGTTCGTGACGGTCGGTGGTGGCGTCACGTTGCGCGTCTTTGCCCCGTTGAGCACCATCGGCCGCCTGGAGACAGGCCAGCCAGCTCATCTCCATACGTATCTGCTGGTCCGAGAGGACGCGCTCACGCTCTATGGCTTCGCCACGGCTGACGATCGCGACACCTTCGAACAGCTGCTTGCCGTCGGCGGCGTCGGCCCGCAGGTGGGGCTGGCGTTGCTGTCGTCGTTCTCGGCCTCTGGCGTCCGCGAGGCCATCCTCACGGAAGATATCGCGCGGCTGACGACCGCGCCGCGCGTGGGCAAGAAGCTAGCCGCGCGACTCGTGCTGGAGCTGCGGCCGCGCTTCGAGAAGCTCGGCCTGGGGCTAGGTATCCCGGCGGGCGTGGCCGGTGCGGCGGGCGGCGGGAGCGTGCGTGCGCAGGTGATCGAGGCGCTGACTAACCTCGGCTATCCTCAGGCGCAGGCGATTGCGGCGGTGCGCACGCTTCCCGAGGACGCTTCAGGCCCACTGGAAGACCTGATTATGCGTGCGCTGCGGGCGCTCGGCCCCGACTAATTGCGCTCGCGGCCGGCGGGCGTGGGCGACCTATGTGTCGTCTCGACGCCGCCACTGCGGCTCGGCGATGTGATCGCCCAACATGCGCGCCGCTTCGGCAATGGCCCCCAGCAGTACATCCAGATCGTAGGGTTTGGCGAGCGCGGCCACCACGGTCGTAGAGCGCAAGGCACGCACCACGGGTATCGAGGCATCGTCCGCACTGAGCAGTACGTATGCGTGCCCAGAGCCACGCATTGGCTCTTCTTCGACCAATCTAAGCAAGTCGAATCCACTCACCCCCGGCATGTGCAGATCCATTAGCACCACCAGCGGCGCGGGCTCCACCTGCAGCTTGGCGAGCGCCTCGGCTCCGTTGGTTGCCTCGCACACCTCGTGCCCCACGTCTTCTAGCCCTGCCCGCAGCGCCCCACGCGTCGAGGCATCGTCTTCGACGACGAGTATCCTTGCCATCGCTCCCACCTGCTTTCGGCCTCCGCTGCGTGTCCTACGCCTCAGAGAATGCTCCTTCACTACCCTCCGCATGCACACGTTGGGCCACACTGTAAGGCCGAATGCCGGTATGACGGCCGGGCGGCAACGAGAGCGGAGGGCATGGTACCATGTCGTGTGAAGTGGTTCCCCGCGGTCCGCCCCTCCACCGGGCCTGGCATGATGCAAGAGATACCAGGAGACAAGAGGCATGCCCTTGCGCTTCGAACGCCACCAGAAGACGGCGCGTTACCTTGATCCACGCGCGGATTTCCAGGAGACCGCCGTCTCGTGCGAGCTGCGGCGCGATCCCCTGACCGGCCGCTCTGGTCGTGTCGCGCACTTCGTCGGCTTCCACGTCCAACCGCCCGATCTCACGGAGCAAATCGAGCTATCACGTACGAATTGCCCGTTCTGCCCCGACCGCGTATTGAACGTCACGCCGCGCTTCCCGGCGGAGGTGGTCGCCGAGGGTCGTGTCCAGCGGGGCGAGACGGTGCTTTTCCCTAACCTCTCGCCCTACGACGAGCATAGCGCTGTCGCCGCCCTCAGCCGCGAGCACTACGTGCCGATCACCGGCTTCACGCCCCATCTGCTGCGCGACGGCTTCGAGGCGAGCGCTGCCTACTTCCGTGCGGTCGAGCGCCAGCCCAGGACGGACTATGGGCTGCTCATGTGGAACTATCTGCCGGCCTCTGGCGGCACGCAGATTCACCCGCACTTCCAGCTCTTCGCCACCGACACCCCCGGCAATACCCTCGAACGGGAAGCAGCCGCGGCGGCTGACTACTATCAGCAGGAGGGCCGCGTCTACTGGGACGATCTGCTGCACGAGGAGGAGCGGCAGGGCGAGCGCTTCATCGCGCGCGGGCGGCACAGCGCGTGGCTGGCGAGCTTCATCTCGCAGAGCATGCTCGGCGACACGCTGATCGTCTTTCCCGGCCAGCGCACGCTAACCGACCTGCCCGCCGAGGCGCTCGACGAGCTCTGCCTGGGGCTCACCCAGGCGCTCGCCGCGTTCGCCACCCAGGGCATCTACAGCTTCAACCTGGCGACCTTCCCCGCCACACCAGGACGCGGCGACGCCTGGCTGCGTTTCCGCCTCTCCCCGCGGCTCTACCTGGTCCCGCGCCTGTGGGCGCCCGACACCAGCACACTCCAGCACCTTTACGACGAGCACTACATGGTGCAAGCGCCCGAAGAGATGGCGGCCCAATTGCGGGCGACCATCCGGCTCTAGTGTGCCACAGCCCGGCGCGGACGCGCAGCGATGCCTCATTGTCGCCGCACCACGCCCTCGCGCCACGCGTAGACCGCCGCCTGCGTCCGGTCGGCTACGTGCAGCTTGCTCAATATGTTGCTGACGTGGCTCTTCACCGTCTTCTCGCTGATGACGAGCTGCCTGGCGATCGCCTCATTGCTGGCGCCAGCGGCGATCAGCTTGAGCACCTCCAACTCGCGCTCGCTCAGCTGGGTGAACGGGTTGACGGTGTCTTTGGGCGCGCCTTGGAGCTCCTGGACCACGCGTGCTGCCACCTGCGGATGCAGCACCGCCTCGCCGCGCGCTGCCTTGCGCACTGCCTCAGCCAGCTCAGTCGCACCAACGTCCTTGAGCAGATAGGAGAGCGCGCCAGCCCGTATCGCTGGGAAGATGTGCTCGTCCTGGTGGTACGAGGTGAGGACGATCACCTGGCTGCGTGGACTCACCTGCTTGAGCTGCCGTGTCGCCTCTACGCCGTCCATCTCGGGCATCACCAGATCCATCAGCACCACATCCGGCGCCTGCTCCGCCGACAACAGGAGTGCCTCCGCCGCCGAGCCGGCTTCGGCCACTACCTGAAGATCGTCCTGTGTGTCCAGGTATGCACGCACCCCCTGGCGTACTATCGCGTGATCGTCCACCAGTAGGACTGTGATTGGCTCCGCGCCTTGGTCCGTCATGTGCCAGCCCTCTTCTCGATCGCCTCCGATGCGGTCTTCGCCTCCGACCGCTCCGCTGGATTTTGGAACGGCTCGGATTGCTCTTGCACTGCTGGCGGCGTCTGGTTGGGAATAGCTCCCAGATCGGTCCCTGCTTCAGCCAGCAGTGGTACTCGCGCCTCGATCCGTGTGCCGGTCGGGCCTGACGAGACCAGCAGATTCCCGCCCAGCGCCTCTACACGCTCAGCCATGCTGCCCATCCCGACGCCTTTGCCACGCGGCTGCGTCGCGTTGAAGCCACGCCCGTTGTCCGCGATTGTCAGCGAGAGCGCGCTGGTGTCCCACGCCACGCGGACGTCCACCGCCGTTGCACCACTATGGCGGGCGACGTTTGAGAGCGCCTCCTGCGCCACGCGGAACAGCGCCTGCTCCACATCCAGCGCTGCTGGACGCTCGCCTTGCGCGCGTACTGTGGCGGCGATCCCGCTGCTGCGCGTCCAGTCGGCGCAGAGCTCGCGTAGCGCCGATACAAGCCCCTGGTCGCCCAGTGCCGCCGGCCGCAGCTCGCGAATCAGCACGTTCAGCTCCTGTTTGGCCTGACCGATTAGTTGCTCTGCCTCGGCGAGATGGCTCTTCGCCGCCGCCGGATCGCGCTCGGCCAGCTCGTCGGCCGCCGCCACCTGCATGCCCACCGCGAACATCTGCTGCTTCACGGAGTCGTGCAGGTCGCGCGCGAGCCGGTTGCGCTCCTCCATCACCGCCAGTTGCTGGCGCGTCTCCAGCAGCGATCGCACCTGGTCGGCCATCTGGTCGAGGTCGCGCGCGAGCTGCCCCAGCTCGTCGGCAGAGGGATCACGCGCCGCCACGCTGAAGTCGCCGTGGCTCCAGGCATCCGCCGCGTGTGTAATGCGCCGCAGGCGCCGCGTCATCCCACGCGAGATGACGAAGCCGAAGATCAGCCCGATTAGTCCGGATCCCACCGAGATGAGGAGTACGAATCCGAGCAAGCCCTGTGCCGAGCGCGGCAGGAAGGTAGACCGCGTGGCGGCGACATCCATATCCATCACGAGCGCCCCGATGCCGTGGTCTGGAACCGCGATGGGCACGGCGATCCAGGAGCGGCCATGCACCTCGGGCGTGGCGAGATCGGCTTGGCGCCTATCACCGGCCAGCGCCGCGCGCAGCACCCGCTGCCCGGCTGGCGTAAGCCGTGATGCGAGCAGGCTGCCCACCGGCATCTCGCCTTGCGAAGTGGTCGCGACGACACGACCGGTCGTGTCCACCACCGCCAGCTGTGACGTGCCGTACGGCGGGCCGCTGATCCACAGGTCAGCGAAGCTGCCCTTTCCTTGTACGCGACCGCTGCTATCGAAGTCTACCAGCCAGCCCTGCAAGCCAGCGCGATCGACCGGATCGCTGGTGAGATACGGCACCGCGAACTGTGCGTAACCCTCGAGCCCGGCGGCCATGTAGCGCGGCAAGTCGGGCGAGCGGATGACGACGAAGTAGCTCGTGGCAGAATAGAGCGTGGGCAGCAACAGCACGGTGAGCACCGTGACGAGCATGTAGGAGAGCGAGAAGCGCCACTGGAGGCTGTGGAAGGGGCGCGCCACCCGCGGCAGCACGCGCCGCACGGTTGCCGTCTCCATCGCCTGCACCTCCTGCGTCTCGAGCTCGCTCTCGGATGGCTGCCGCCACTGTATCACCTCACGTCATGGCGTCGCCGTCAAACGCCGTGCGCGTCCCGTCCGGCTTACGCGGCCGCCGGACGAGTCATACGCAGCAGCCGCGTCGCGAGCAGCGCGATCCATACCCAGCCGGCGACGATGCCGACGCGCTGGAGCAGGCCGGCCGGCGCGTTCGGCTGCGTGCCATCTATGATCTGGTTGGCGGCGACGTTGCAGAAGACGAGGCTCAGCAGCACGATCACGCCGGTGACGACCGAGTAGAGCGCCCAACCGCGCCAGCGTGCGTTTCCTGCAAACCGACGTGCCAGCGCGATACAGGCGACCGTTAGCGAGACGAAGACAAAGAGCCCTGCCAGCGCATGCACCGCGCCGTGGGGTGTCGGCGAGGAGGGGGTCGGGACGCCCGGCGGGTAACCGAGCCCAGGGTCAGTCTTGAAGATGCCGGCGACGAGCAAGGCTGTGCCGAAGACCGCCAACGCCACTGGCCCCGCAATCGCGCCCCGGCCGCCGCCCAACGCTCGCCGCAGGCCCACCGCGAAGCCGAGGCAGAGCACCCCGCACATCAGGAAGTTGGCGACCTGCTCCCAGCCCTGGCTGCTCAAGCTCAGCTCGCTGCCGAATTGGCGCCACGCGCTGTAGCCGGGCCGCGTGGCACCTTCGATGAGCAGCACGATGAGAAAGAGTACTGGCCCAACCATGCCTCCGGTGAGCAGCAGCCGCGTCATCCGCGTGCCTGGTCCGGCCGAAGCCGGGCGCGCCTGTGCCGTCGTTGGAGTCATCTGCCTGTCCATTATAGCGCCCCCTTCCGAGGTCTTCGCTTCGGCGGCCTCTGGTGTCCGCCGACACGTCCAGTATGCTTCGCGCCGGGATGCGCGTCATCGGTCCGCACGCCGATTCGGCATCCGTCTCCAGACCGATCTCGTTCTCCACGTCCCCCTCTCCCCGCGGGGAGAGGGGGACAAGGGGTAAGGACTCCTACTCGTAACGCAGCACCTCCAGCGGGCGCACACGTGTTGCCGGCCACGCCACCAGCGCGGCGATCAGCACGCAGGCCAGCGTCGCCAAGGGGACAATCACCAGCACCGTGGAGGCCGGCGTCGCGAATTCCGAATTGAAAAGGAACGTGCCCAGCACCTGTGTCGCGACCGCCGCCAGCAGCATTGCCAGCGCGCCACCGGTAAAGCCGATCACGCCGTTCTCAATCAGTACCTCGCCCAGCACACTGCGGTTGGTGTACCCCACAGCTTTGAGGATGCCGATCTCACGTCGTCGCTCCAGCATGGCCAGTGCTACTGCATTGGCGATGATGATGATGGCGGCCAGCATCGCTAGCGAGGCGACGGTGACAAGCACGATCACGAGGTTGTTGAGGTAGCTCGTGATCTGCGCGAACATGTCGGCTACACTGAAGGTCTGCGTCCCTGGCACCGCCGCCTGGATGTGCGCCAGCGCACGATCGGCGGTGTTGGGGTCCACGAACGCCATATAGAGATACGACGGGCTGCCGTGAGTCAGCGCCGTGACGACGCCGCCATCCACCTGGATCGGCTCGAATGCGAGCGTGTAGTTGTAGAAGCCGGCGACTGTAATCGTGGACTGCGCGTGCGTCGCGGGATCGGCAAGTGTGATAGTGTCGCCCAGCCGCAGATTCAGCGGCGCCCGCGAGTCGTCAAGCGGCAAGAGCGCCATTCCGCTGCCCGCGTCGCTCGCCGTGAGATCGCGGCCGAGCCGGGCATCTCCCGTGCCCTGCACGATCTTGAAGAGCGACGCATTAGGCGTCTGGCCGCGCGCGAGGTCGTAGCCCTGCACTCCGTCCATCCGGCTCAGCACGTCGTTGGCGTTGTACCTGCCAGTGGCCGTCGCGGCGGCGATCACCGAGCTCACTGGCTGGCCATTGATGCTGACCGGCTGCACCTGGGCGATGGTGTTGACTGACTCGTTTGTTAGTCCCGGCACTTGGGCAAGCTGTTGCTCGACCGCTGAGCGGTCGGCGCCTCCGGCTACCACCGCTATGTTGATGTTGCTGCTGTTGAGATAGGTCGCGAGTACGCCGTGAATGTCTTGGCCGAGCACCAGCACCAAGCCGATGGCGAAGATACCCACCGTCAGTGCGATCAGAGTGGCGACCGAGCGCGCTTTGCGCCGCCCAAGGTCGCGTAGCGCCATCTTCACGTTCGCCTTGGCTGGCCGCGGCAGCAGCATCACCACCACGCCCCAGATCGAGACCGCGAGCAGCAGCACACCGAACGCTGGTGCTCTGAGCGTCAGCACACCGCCTACCAGCAGACCAGCGCCCACGAGCAGCGCATACCACCAGCGGAACGACTCCGGGACTGGGAGCTTGCTGATGACCAGCACTACCACACCCAGCACCACGCCCAGCAGGGCCAGCACAACGCCTGTGCCGCCGACGGCCGCGAGCGCCACAAGCGGACTCTGCACGATACCCAGCGCCAGCGCGAAGAAGAGCGCGGCCACCAGCGCCGAGAGACCCAGCGAGGCCAGCCGTGTCGAGATGCGAGTGCGCTCCGAGAGCTCGCGCAATACCGCGACTGGCCGCACCGAGCTGGCCTGCACGATCGGCAGTAGACCGAAGATAAGCGCCGTCACGAAGCCGACCGCTACGCCCGCGCCAACCGTCCGCGCATCAATCGTCACCGGTAGCGAGACCTGCAAGGCGTTCCCCAGCACGGTGCCCACCAGGAAGCTCATCCCCACGCCAGCCAGCGCCCCGATGATGCCGCCCAGCAGGCCCAGCAGGCCGGTCTCCAGACCAAAGAGCGCGAAGAGGTCGCCGCGGCGATACCCGGCTGTCTTGAGCATCGCGATCTCGAGGCGGCGCCGACGGAGAGCCACCTGGATCGTGTTGACGATGCCCACCCCACCGATCAACAGCGCCAGCAGCCCGACGATCTGCAGGAAGTACTGGACCGTCTGGACGTCGCTCTGCTGCGAGGCGAGCAGTTCCTTGGCGGTCTGTGTGCTACTCAGCGGGAACTGCTGGCGAATCAGCCGCTCGGCCGCCGCGGCATTAGCATCAGTATGGCCCGCCACGTCGGCGTACACTTCGTTGTACCCAACAGCCTGGCCGAGCGCGCTGGGCAGCGCGGCGTAGGCATCGTAGGCCACTAACGTTTGCGGACCCTGGAAGAAGCCAGTGCTGGCGATGATGCCGCCGACCGTCACCTCGGTCGCGCGTCCATCGGCCGCCGAGAAGCGGAAGCTATCGCCCACCTTCAGGTCGAAGGCCTGAGCCTGGCGCGAGGTGATCACCACGGTATCGCCTTGGAGCACCGTGGCCAGATTGCCACCGATGGGACTGGTGAAGGTCACGCCACCGGGCAGCGGAAAGCGCTCCGGATCAACGGCGTACACCCCGACGCGCAGCACGGCGGCATCGGCGCGGACCTGCGCCCGCACGCTGTAAGCGGCGGTGTAGTCGGTAATCGTGCCCTGGCGTTGCAGGGTGTCGAAGGAGGTCAAGTCAGCGGGCGTCAGAGGCGTGTCGGCTGTGACGGCCACGTCCCCGCCATTGAGCTGCCGGATGTTGCCGGTGAAGCTCGCCGTCACCGCGTTGGTGACGAGCTGTAGCGAGACGATCGCCAGCACGCCTACCGCCACACAGGAGATCGCGAGCACCGTGCGCTGTCCTCCGCGTGCCAGTGACCGTGTCGCATAATTCCAGTACATACGCATCTTCATCGCGCTATCCTCCCTGTATCTCACATCTCGCATCTGTCTGCCGGGTACTCTCTCTGCAGCCCGCTGCGTCATGCGTCGTGCTCCGCTGCCACCCGGCCATCCACGATGTGGATCGCGCGATCGGCGGCGGCGGCAACGCTGGCGTCGTGGGTGGCGATGATGAACGTCGTCCCCGTCGCCGCGCGCAGCTCTAGAATCATCCGCAAGACATTCTCGCTGTTGGCTTGGTCGAGGTTGCCGGTCGGCTCGTCCATGATCACGATCGCCGGGGCCGTTGCCAGCGCCCGCGCCACCGCCACCCGCTGCTGCTCCCCGCCGCTGAGCTGATTGGGCTTGTTGCCAAGGCGGTGCGAGAGGCCCACCAAAGCCAGCATCTCCCTGGCGCGCGCAGCGGGGCTGCCCGTATGGCGGCCCACATAGAGCGGCACCTCGACGTTCTCCTGCGCCGTCAGCGTCGGGATGAGGTTGAAGGCTTGAAACACCATGCCGATCTTCTGATTGCGCACGCGCGCCAGCTGCGCCTCACCCATCCTCGTGATGTCCACGCCGTCCACCAGGACCCGCCCGCTCGACGGACTGTCCAGCCCGGCGATGATGCCGAGCAAGGTGGACTTGCCCGAGCCGGACGGGCCAACGATGGCGACGAATTCGCCATGCGCGATCCGCAGGCTGATGCCTTTGAGGATGTCAACCCGCTCGCGGCCGAGCGGCAGACTCTTGCGTACGTCTATCGCCTCCAGCGACGCGGACTGAATCTGCAGCGTCATCGCCGCGTTCGGTTGCGAGGCCTGATGCCTGGTCATTGTTCGTTGCTGCCTTTCCTCTCCACGCGCACACCACATGGCGCCTGTCCCGTGTGGCGTGCGCAGTCGACACGAGCGAGTATGCCGCGCAGTGGCGCGTATGACCTCGGTCTGGAGATGGAATGTGGCAGGGACCAGGGGCGGATCGTTAGCTTCTCAGAGATGCCTGTGACTTACTGCGGGAGATGGAGCATTGGTCAGCCCGGGAAGCGAGGGGAGAGCATGAGCACGTCGAGTACGACACAGCCGGCAGTCGCCGAGATTTTCGAGAGCATGGCCTACGGCCCAGCGCCGGAGTCTCCGGCCACCGCTGGCGCCTGGCTCGACGCGCACCGCCCGCGGCTTGGCCTCTTCATCGGCGGCGAGTTCCGCGTGCCGCAGTCCGGCGAGTACTTCCCCAGCGTCAACCCTGCCACCGCGCAGCCGCTGATCGAGATCGCGCAGGCCGGCGCCGACGATGTGGAGGCGGCCGTCTCCGCCGCACGCGCCGCTTTCCCCGCCTGGAGCGCGCTCTCCGGACATGCACGCGCCCGCTACCTCTACGCCATCGCGCGCCAGGTGCAGAAGCACTCGCGCCTGCTGGCCGTACTCGAGACGATGGACAACGGCAAGCCGATCCGCGAGACACGCGACCTCGATATCCCGCTCGTCGCGCGCCACTTCTACCACCACGCTGGCTGGGCGCAGCTCATGGCGAGTGAGTTTCCCGACATGCGCCCGCTTGGCGTCTGCGGCCAGATCATCCCCTGGAACTTCCCGCTGCTGATGCTGGCCTGGAAGCTGGCCCCGGCGCTGGCGATGGGCAACACCGTCGTCCTCAAGCCCGCCGAGTTCACCTCCGTCACGGCCATCGTCTTCGCCGAGATCGTGCAGTCGGTCGGCCTGCCGCCCGGCGTCGTCAATATCGTGACCGGCGACGGCCGCACCGGTGAGTTGATCGTCAAGGCGCCGCTAGAGAAGATCGCCTTCACTGGCTCGACCGAGGTCGGGCGCATCATTCGCCGGCAGACGGCTGGCTCCGGCAAGCGGCTCTCGCTGGAGCTGGGCGGCAAGTCGCCGTTCGTCGTCTTTGACGACGCCGACCTGGATTCGGTGGTCGAAGGCGTGGTAGACGCGATCTGGTTCAACCAGGGGCAAGTCTGCTGCGCCGGCTCGCGCCTGCTCGTGCAGGAGAGCGTGGCCGAGCGGCTGCTCGCCAAGCTGCGCGCGCGGATGGAGAAGCTGCGCGTGGGTGATCCGCTGGATAAGGCCGTGGATATCGGCGCGATCATCGCCCCCGTCCAGCTCGAGAAGATTCAGCGACTCGTACAGCAGGGCGTAGACGAGGGCGCGAAGATCTGGCAGCCCTCATGGGCTTGCCCCACCGACGGCTACTTCTTCCCGCCGACGCTCTTCACCGAGGTCGCTCCCGCCGCCACTATCGCGCAGGTTGAGATCTTCGGCCCGGTGCTGGTCGCCATGACCTTCCGCACGCCGGCCGAGGCGGTCGCGCTCGCCAACAATACCGCCTATGGCCTCGCCGCCAGCGTCTGGAGCGAGAACATTAACCTCGCGCTGGATGTCGCACGCGGCATCAAGGCTGGCACGATCTGGATCAACAGCACGAACGTCTTCGACGCGGCCTCTGGCTTCGGCGGCTACCGCGAGAGCGGCTACGGCCGTGAGGGCGGCCGTGAAGGCCTCTACGAGTACCTCCTGCCGGGGTGGGAGGCTGCCGAGGGCGGCGCTGGAACGAGTGAGGATGAGCAGCCGGCCGGTGCGGGGGAGCGGGCAAACGGCCGCGGCAAACGCGCTCGCGCGCAGACTGCCTCCGCCGCTTCCTCCACATCTCCCAACGGCCACGACTCGCCGCATGTCGCGCCTGTTGCCTCCCCCTCTCCGCGCACGTTCGCACAGGCGTCTAGTGGACATCCGGCGGGATTGGGGGACGAGGATGCGCTGCCCGCCATTGACCGCACCCCCAAGCTCTTCATCGGGGGCAAGCAGGTCCGTCCGGACTCTGGCTATAGTCGCGACATCTACGGCGCGGGCGGCGAGCTGCTCGGCGAGGTTGGCGAGGGTAACCGCAAAGACATCCGCAACGCCGTCGAGGCCGCCAATGCCGCGCTTGGCGGCTGGTCGGGCGCCACCGGCCACGCGCGCGCGCAGATCCTCTACTATATCGCCGAGAACCTCTCGGCGCGTGCCGCCGAATTCGCTGGACGCATCACAGCGCAGACCGGCCGCACGGCAGAAGACGCCGCGGACGAGGTCGAGCGGGCCATCGAGCGCCTCTTCACCTACGCCGCGTGGGCCGACAAGTACGATGGGGCGATTCACTCCACGCCGCTGCGCGGGATGACGCTGGCGGTCCACGAGCCAGTGGGCGTGCTCGGTCTCGCCTGCCCGGATGAGTTTCCGCTGCTGGGCCTCGTCTCACTCATCGCCCCGCCCATCGCGCTGGGCAACGCGGTGGTCGCCGTACCCTCCGAGCGCCACTCACTCAGCGCGACCGACTTCTACGCCGTGCTGGAGACCTCCGACGTGCCAGCCGGTGTCGTCAACATCGTCACCGGCCCGCGTAACACGCTCGCCAAAGTCCTCGCCCAGCACGACAACGTGGACGGCATCTGGTACTTCGGGCCGGCCAAGGGCGCTGCGGCGGTCGAGGATGCCTCCACCGGCAATATGAAGCGCACCTGGGTCTCGTCTGGCCGTCCGCGCGACTGGCGTTCTGCCGAGCAGGGGGAGGGGCGTGAGTTCCTGCGCGAGGCCGCGCAGGTCAAGAACATTTGGGTGCCGGTCGGCGAGTAGGGGCGACCACCAGACGCCCTCACCTCCGCGGAGGCTGCCCTCGGCCCCCTGCGGTATACTTTATGAAGTGGCGGTGGTGGCGCGCAGCCCCACATCATGGCATATAGCACGAGTACCTCTGCTGGGGGCATTGGCGAAAGCGAGTGTGGACGACATGACGATGGATCGCCAGGAAGCCATCGAATTTCTCGTGGATCATTATCAGCATCCACGCAATCGCGGGCCGCTGGAAGCCGCCGACGTGCATCTGACCGGTGGCAACCCCGGTTGTTCTGACCGTGTGGAGATGTACGCCAAGGTAGACCCGGAGGGCAAGCTGAGCGAGGTCTCGTTCGAGGGTGAGGGCTGCACGATCAGTATGGCCGCGGCGTCATACGTCACCGAGCTGGTGCAGGGCATGACGCTAGAACAGGTCGAAAACCTGAGCTTCGAGACGCTGATAGATGACCTTGGCCGCGAAGTGGTGATGGCGCGCCCCACCTGTGCGACGGTGGCACTCGGCACACTGAAGCAAGGCGTCCACGAGCTGCGCATGAAGCGCATGACCGAGATGCACGAGCACGAGTAGACGGACTTGTGGCGACCGTGCGTGGCCTGTCGAATCGAGAGGGCCGCTTGCCGCGCGTTCAGGGCGAGTGCATCGTGTCGCGTCGTTTGGACGCCTCTGTGGACGCGGCCAGCTGTGGCGGCTCGGCTGATGGCGGCGAGGGGGGTGGCTCGTCGAGGTGGGCCAGCAGGCGGCGGCGGCGCACAAACCACCAAGCCAGCACGGCGGCGATGAAAAGCGCCAGCGCGATGATGCCCCCAGTCCCGATCACCCGGAGAACAGTGGCGAGCAGCGGCAGGTTGTGGCCGAGTAGGTATCCCAACAGTCCGTAGCCAAGCGCCCACACGATGCCGCCGGCGGCGTTCCAGAAGAAGAAGCTGCGGCGCGGCATGCGGTTGACGCCGGCCAGCAAGGCGACGTACGTGCGCAGCACCGAAAAGAAGCGTCCGAAGAACACCGTGCTGCCGCCGTACCGCGCAAAGAAGCGCTGGGTGTAGCGCAGCGACTTGCCTTCGATGCGCAGGAGCTGTGTTAGGCGGCGCAGCAGCGGGTAGCCGCCAATCTGGCCGATGCTGTAGCCGATGTTGTCACCCAGTATCGCGCCGACCGCTCCGGCGCAGATGACGAGCGCGATGTCGAGCCGGCCGGTCACGCCGGCGTAGATCGCGCCGGCCAGTAGTGCCGTCTCGCCGGGGAACGGTACGCCCATGCTTTCGAGCGCGACGGCCACCAGCACGGCCCAGTAGCCGAACGTCGCGATGTCCTGCTCGATCCAGCCGGGGATCTGCATGGAGATCTATCCACCCCCGCAGTCTGCTATCATCGCTATCTCATCACTGACAAGTACCTGCCCAGGTGCCAGCAGGTTGCAGGCCAATTCCACACCAGGCCCAATGACGTAGCGAGGTCTGTCTGTTGTTGCCCACCGAACCGTTCGTGTAGAGTCAACGTGCGGGTAGAGTCAATTGCGGGCGAATGCCGCTGAGATGACGTAGTGAGGAGTTGAGCGAGCGATGCCAGATAAGACGCAATTCGCGCAGGCGGTCGAGTTGACCACGGCGACCTATGACCAGGTAGCGGGCATCTATGCCGAGCGCAACGACCAACTCACACCCGGCTGGGTAGCGCGCATGGATCGCTTTGTCGAGCTGCTGGAGGAGGCGGAGCGCGCGCGCCCGCTGCCAGAGCTCGGCCGCCCCGGCGATGATATCACGCTCGAAGAATACCTCAACTTCGTGCCGGTGCTGGATGCGGGCTGCGGGCCGGGACGCGACGCGCGAGCGCTGGCGGACCACGGCCTGCCGGTGCTGGGGGTGGATCTCTCGCAAGGCATGCTGGATGCGGCGGGTGAGCGGACCGCGCGCCGGCTACCGCGCGGCTTCGTGCGCTATGCCTTGATGGATCTGCGCCGGCTGGAGCTGCCCGACGAGAGCTGCCGCGGCGTGTGGTGCTCGGCCTCGCTGCTGCACCTGCCCAAGCGCGTGGCGCCGCGCGCAGCCGCCGAGCTGGCACGCGTGCTGCAGCCGGGCGGTCCGCTGACGCTCTTCGTCAAGCGGCGCGAGCGAGACGTCGAGGAGGAGCTGGTGCCATATCCCCACGGCGACGTACGCTCTTCGCGCTTCTTCGCCTACTATGCTGAGGATGAGGCGCGCCGGTTGGTCGAGGAGGCTGGCCTGGAGATCCTGGAGGCGAGCGTGCTGCCAGACAACCGCGGCGCGGATGCACCCTCGTGGGTGGCGATCGTGGCGCGCAAGCCGCGCGGCTGAGCGCAGGCGCGGATCCCGCCCCTCAAGGCGCCGCCGCTGCCTGGCTGGGGACGCGTCATGTCCAGGGACGTTGACGTGCTGGGCGGCCGACACGCTAGAATTATGGAGAATGCGGGCAGCGTGTCCGAGAATGGAGAGCCAGCAATTATGCACGTCATCAGTGGTCCGGTGCGCTACTTCTTTCTTCGCAAGTCTCGCGGCCAGGAGGACATTGAGCACTGGCCTCCGATGGTCAAACCACATGAAGGACCCAACAGCCAGGTCACCACGGCAGTGCGGCTCTACGCCACGAATGTTGGCTGGCGCGCCGAGTGCGGCGACGAGGCCGCCCCGGTGGCAGTGGGGGCCAACGGCACGGGCGAGATGCCGCTCGTGCTGACGCGCAGCACTGTGCTTGGCCTGCTGGGGGCTGACGGAAAGCGCGGGCGGGCTGAGGTCGGGCTGCTGGGCGTGCGTGTGGTCAACGCCGACGCGAAGGGGCCAGAATACGCGACGCATTTCATCGTGATCGGCCTGCCAGGTTCCGGCCTGAACACGCGGCGGCCGGAGGTCGTGCCGGAGGACAGTCTGGTGGTGGGCGAGTATGTCGAGCACGCGACGCGAGCTGAGGCGGCGCTCGATCTGCGCATGACGCCCGGCGAGTATGCCGAGCAGCCGCAATATCTGCCGGACGATGTGATATTGCGCTTCGCCGACGACACGCTGGACCGAACGGTGCACGCCAATCCGCGTTTCACCTACGGCCAGCATCCCTCCCGCGACATCACCGCGGAGGTCGAGGCGGGGCGTGTTACGCTCTTCGGAACCGCGGAGCTGCGGCAGATCGGCGACGACGCTAGTGCGGCGCTGCTGCGGACGCCGGGCGTGGTGGAGGTCGCCGACCGCATCCTCTACCTGGAAGACCTCAAGGAAGACGTGGAGAATGCGCTGGCTGCCAAGGGCCTGGAAACCGTGGTTGTGCTGGTCGAGCATGCGCTGGTCATCTTGCGCGGTGAGGTGCCCGACGCCAAGACACGCTGGCAGGCGGAGGACATCGCCAAGAGCGTTCCCGGCGTGCGCGGTGTGGTCAACAACCTCGAAGTGGAGGCGCCGGCCGCCGCGAAGTAGCCGCTACATGCGAAAGACGCCGAAGCGCGTCTCGGGGATCGGTGCGTTCAGCGCCGCGGCGATGCCCAGGCCGAGCACAGTGCGTGTCTGTGCCGGATCAATGATGCCGTCATCCCACAGGCGCGCGGTGCTGTGGTAGGGGTTACCCTCTTCCTCGTACTTGGCGAGGATCGGCGCCTTGAACTCCTCCCGCTCCTCCGGCGTCATCGTCTTGCCGCGCGCTGCCATGCCATCCATGCGTACGGTCAGCAGCGTGCTGGCGGCCTGCTCGCCGCCCATCACTGAGATGCGCGCGTTCGGCCACATCCAGAGCTGGCGCGGCGAGTACGCTCGCCCGCACATGCCGTAGTTGCCGGCGCCGAACGAGCCGCCGATGATGACGGTGAGCTTGGGCACAGCGGCGTTGGCAACCGCCATCACCATCTTGGCGCCGTCTTTGGCGATGCCGCCGTTCTCGTACTGCTTGCCGACCATAAAGCCGGTGATGTTCTGAAGGAAAATGAGCGGTGTCTTGCGCTGGCAGCACAGCTCGATGAAGTGCGTCGCCTTCAGCGCGCTCTCCGAGAACAGGATGCCGTTGTTGGCGATGATACCGACCGGATAGCCCATCAACCGCGCGAAGCCCGTCACCAGCGTGGTGCCGTAGTTGGCCTTGAACTCATGGAAGCGGCTGCCATCCACGATGCGCGCGATGATCTCGCGCACGTCGAAGCTCTTGCGTGGGTCCGCCGGCACGATGCCGTAGATCTCGCGCGGATCGTACCTGGGCGGCTCCGGCGCGGTCACCTCCCACGGGTAGTGCTTCTCGCGGTTGAGGTTGGCGACGATCGAGCGCACGATGGCAAGCGCGTGCTCGTCGTTGTTGGCGTAGTGGTCGGAGACGCCGGAGATACGCGTATGCACGTCCGCGCCGCCCAGCTCCTCGGCGCTGACCTCCTCGCCTGTCGCGGCTTTGACCAGCGGCGGGCCGGCCAGGAAGATCGTGCCATTGCCGCGCACGATCACCGTCTCATCGCTCATCGCTGGGATGTACGCTCCACCGGCCGTGCAGGAGCCCATCACCGCGCTGATCTGCGGGATATTCTCTGCCGACATCTGGGCTTCATTGTAGAAGATGCGGCCGAAGTGGTCGCGGTCGGGGAAGACGTCGGCCTGCAACGGCAGGAACGCGCCGCCTGAGTCCACCAGGTAGATGCACGGCAGATGATTTTGCTCGGCGATCTCTTGCGCGCGCAGGTGCTTCTTGACCGTCATTGGGAAGTACGTCCCGCCCTTGACGGTGGCGTCGTTGGCGACGATCACACATTCCTGGCCCTCGACCGCGCCGATGCCGGTGACGATGCCGGCCGCAGGCGCCTCACCATCGTACATGTCCCAGGCGGCCAGCGGATTGAATTCGAGAAACGGCGTGTCGGGATCGCACAGCAGCTCGATGCGCTCGCGCGGCAGCAACTTGCCGCGCTTGCGGTGCCTGGCGATGGCCTCCTCGCCACCGGCGCGCTCGACGAGGGCGATGCGCTCGCGCAGGACGGCTAGCAGCCCCTCCATGTAGGCGCGATTCTCGGTGAACTGCGGATTGTGGCGGTCAATGCGGGTCTCTATGACGGCAGGCATGGGTATCTTCATCCTTCTCGACGCTGAGGGAGGTGAGGCGTACAGCACGGAGGCGCGACACTTCGCGCGGCAAGCATGGCGCTCCACGATGGAGTGTAGCATGCGCGGCGCGTGGACGCGAATGGCGCTCGTGCTCTGATATCGCGCCGCTGTGCTGTATAGTCTTGAATGGAGCGGCGGCGTAGATGGTGCGCCAGTCTATACGAGCTGTTGGAGGCGCGGCGATGGCAAAAGAGGGCAATGCGGCGGCGCGCTGGACGAGCGAGCTGTGCTTCGACGTGACGAGCGGCTCCGGCCACACGCTGACGCTGGATAGCGAGAAGGCGGCCGGCCCCTCGCCGATGGAGCTGCTGGTGGTGGCGCTGGCCGGCTGCACGGGAATGGACGTCATTTCCACGCTCAAGAAGATGCGCCAGGACGTGCGAGCGTACGAGGTGAAGGTGCACGGCGTGCGGGCCGAGGAGCATCCGCAGGTCTACACCGCGATCACGGTCGAGCATGTGGTGACGGGCCACGCTGTCGAGGAGCGGGCGGTCGAGCGCGCGATCGAGCTTTCGGAGACGAAGTACTGCGGCGTCAGCAACACTCTCAATAAGACGGCGCGGCTCACGACGAGCTACCAGATCGTGGAGAGCGGCGAGTAGAGGCACTCTTGGTCGGGGTGGGCGGATTCGAACCGCCGACCTCATGGTCCCAAACCATGCGCGCTGACCGGCTGCGCTACACCCCGCATTCACTCGCAGTATAGGCACGCTGGCGGGCGGGCGTCAAGGCGCTCTACAACGAATCCGTGAGTGCCGGTGCCGTCATGCTCGCTGGCTGGTGCCTGCTATTCGGCGGCGTCGTCACTGCGCACGAGTGATCCTGCGGTGCAGCCATGCGTGAGATGCCGCGCTGTAGCCATGGGCCGTAGTTCCTTCCGAGCAGCCTGCAATTCCTACCACGACAAGCCGGGGGCATTGAACACAGCGGCGGAGGAGACGGCGATGCGGATGACCCTGCGAGCGCGCAAGCGAGTGGCAAGGTGCTGTGCCCTGGTGCTGCTGATGGCGGCGACATCCTGTGCGATCAGCGCGCCCGCGGGGACGACGGCAGTATCCACGGCAACCAGCGCACTTGGGCAGGTGACCGCGACGGCAACAATCAATCCCTCTGCGCGGACGCCGACTTCGCCAGCAGCCCCCAAGGTCGTGACGGTGATGATCGTCCTCGACTCTTCAACGGACATCTTGCGCTTCTCGCCGAGCACGGTAACCATCCGCGTGGGCGACAGCGTACAATGGGTGAACGATACCACTGCGCCGCATACCTCGACGAGCGATCCGGGAGATCCGGCGCCATGGGACGGGACCATGATGAAGTGGCATGATACCTACACTGTGCACTTCGCCGTTGCTGGGTCCTATACCTACTCCTGCGCGATCCATCCCAACATGATGGGCACCGTCATCGTTACGGGCTGAGCGCGGCGGTGGCGGCCAGACGTGACGGGTAAGGTTGCCGTCAACGTTGTAGTGTGTGGGGCACATGAGTGCCAGACCTGCCACATACTACGCTGAGGCCTGCCATGAATCGCACCGACCGGATGCTCGCCATCGTGCTGGAGCTGCAAGGTAAGCGGCGCCAGCGAGCAGCAGATTTGGCACACACCTTCGAGGTCAGCAAGCGTACCATCTATCGCGACCTGGCGGCGCTGGGACAAACCGGTGTGCCGATCGTCTCGACGCCAGGCCGCGGCTACGCGCTGATGGACGGCTATTTCCTCCCGCCGCTGAGCTTCGGGACCGATGAGGCGACGATGCTGCTGTTGGGGGCCGATGTCATGGCGCAGAGCTTCGATGCGCAGTATCGGGCAGCGGCCCAATCGGCGTCGCGCAAGATCGCTGGCGTGCTGCCGGAGCGCCTGCGGCCGGAGGTAGACGCGCTACGCGAAAGCATCCAATTCATCGTCGGTGGCGCCGCGCTGCGGCCGGACCAGGCGGCGAGGCTCCAGCTTCTGCGGCGGGCGATTGTGGAGCGACGGACGGTGCGTTTCCGCTACTTCGCCCGCCGTGCGAGCGGGCAGTCTGCTACGGCACCCAAGGTGCGCGAGGCGAATCCCTACGCGCTGGCGCACGTGGGCCAGTCGTGGTACGTGACTGGCTACTGCCATCTGCGCAAGGATGTGCGAACGTTCCGGCTGGAACGGATGGAGGATCTTGCGGTGCAGATGCAGACGTTCGAGCGGCCCCCCAGCTTTCAGATGCACCGCCCCGATCTGTTCGAGGCAGGGAGCTTCGACGTGCGCGTGCTCTTCGATGCGGAAATCGCGCGCTGGGTCAGAGAGGCACCTTCCTTCTTCACCATCGCTGAGCAAGAGACAGCCGGCGGGCTGCTGGTGACACTGCATGTGCGCGACGAGCGCGACGTATTGCAGTGGATCCTTGGTTGGGGCAGGCATGCGCGCGTGCTGGAGCCGGACTCGTTACGCCAGACCGTAGCGAGCGAAGCGGAAGCCATGTTGCGCAGGTCTCGCGAAAGCTGACAGCGCTGTTGCCATAGCGGTGTCACACGCGCCTCCTACACTGATCTCAGACCCAGGGGCGGGGTGTTCCTGGGAGCAGTAGCAGGATAGCGAGGAGGACGCCGACATGGCGCAGACACCAGCCCTGGATTTCATCGTGCTGTACATCTCCGACCTCGACGCGGCGCTCAGTTTCTTCACAGAGACGCTGGGCTTTGAGCGCGTTGTGGAGGGGGACGGTCCGACGTTTCGTCAATTGAAGGGCAACGGCGGCGCCGAGTTTGGTCTATTGCAGGCAGGCCCCGAGACG
>DASUBU010000281.1:0-17996 GCA_035763125.1 Ktedonobacterales bacterium | reverse complement strand
GACTTCTGCGGTTCCACGAGACGCCGTCACAGGTGCAAGAGCTGCTCAAGCCCCGCGATGAGCCGCTCCACATCGGCCGGCGAGTTGTAGGCCTGGATCGAGACGCGCACGAAACGCCGGCCCTGCCATTCGCTGATTGGCACCTCCACGCCGTGCTCCGCGAAGAGCCGCCGTTGCAGTTCCTTCGCGCCAAGCGCCTCACTCACCGGCAGCGGCAGCGCCGCCATCTGCACCCACCACCCCTCAGCGTCAGGCGCGATCGGCTCCAGCCCCGTCAGCTCGGTGATGCGCCGCCGCGCCTCGGCCAACAGCGCGCGGCAGGCAGCACGCACGCGCGGCCAGTCGTGCTGCGCCTGGAAGCGGATCGCCGCCGGCACGCTGAGATAGGCCGACGGATCGTTGGTGCCGACCCAGCCGAAGAGATCCTGGAAGGGCGACGGACCCGGCTCGCGCGGACGCCAGCCCCAGCTCACCACCAGCGGATCGAGCAGCGGCTGGCGCTCGGGACGCGCGTAGAGGAACGCGGCGCCTTTCGGACCGCAGAGCCATTTGTGGCAGTTGCCTGTGTAGAAGTCGGCGCCGATGGCCACCATGTCGAGGTCGAGCTGGCCCGGTGCGTGCGCGCCGTCCACAATCGTCACAATCCCCTGCTCGCGGGCGCGGCGGCAGATCTCGGCCGCTGGGAAGATCAGCGCGGTCGGCGAGGTGATGTGGCTGACGACGATGATGCGGGTGCGTTCGGTCACGCCCTGCCAGAACTGGTCTACCAGCGCCGCGGCATCCGTCACCGGCAGCGCGATCGGCTGCGCGCGATAGGTCGCTCCGCGCTGCTCGCAGAGATACGTCCACGTGCGCTCGACGGCGCCGTACTCGTGGTCGGTGCCCAGCACCTCGTCGCCGGGGCGCAACGTCTGCGCCAGCGAGCGCGCGACGATGTTCACGCCGTGGGTCGCGTTCGGCACGAAGACCAGATCATCCGGCGCGGCGCCGATGAGCGCGGCCAGCGGCGCGCGGGCCTCGGCCAGCAGGCCGTCCATGCGCCGGCCCAGGAACTCAACTGGCTCGGCCTCTAGCTCGCGCTGCCAGCGCTGGTACTCCTCGAATACCGGACTGGGACAGGCGCCGAAGCTGCCATGATTGAGGAACGCGATATCCCGCCGCACGAGAAATTCGCGTCCCGCCTCCGCCACTGGCTGCGATTCTTCGGCGTTCACGAGTTGATCTGTCATGTCACCCCACTGTCTGTAACCAGCGTCCCGATACGCTGGTCCCCTGTGCAGTATAGGTGAGATGCCCACACGCGACCACTGTCTGGCTCCAGCATTCCACAAGATCGGCGCGCGCTTGCTGACGGCGCCCCGCACACGATATACTGGTGCGGGGCGCGATCTTTGACAGGCAGTTCGTGCCGAGTAGGTCGAAGGGGAGTCTCCGCATGCGGATCGAGGGCACGTATCTGTTTCCCGCGCCGATGGCGTGCATCTTCGACGCGCTGCTGGACCCCGCCCTCCTCAAGCGCATCATCCCCAATGGCGAGCGCCTGATCCAGCTTGGGCCGCCGGACGCCAGCGGCGTCTCGTATGAGGCGCGTATCCGGCTGCCAGAGGGTCCGGGCTTCGTCCATTGGCACGTGCTGCCCGTGCGCAGACCGGCAGGGCGGCGCCTGACACTGCGAGGCCGTCTCCCGGCTGGCGCGTTCGCCGGCAGGGGCACGGTTGACCTCGTCGAGCGCGACACGCACACGCGCGCCGCCTATACGCTTGACCTCGATCTGCCCGCCTCTGCCGCTGCGGATGCTGCCGCCGGCGTCCGCGCCGCAATCGTGGAGTTGTGCGAGCGGCTGGCCGCCGCTCTGCACGAAGTCACCGCGGCGGATGCCGAGATCCCCAGCCTCTCGCCAGGCGATGGCGTTCGGATGGTCAAGACGCGGCACGGCCGCATCGTGGCGCTATCGGCAGCGGGTGCCGACGCCACCTGGGGCGAGCGTGCGCTGTGGCTGAGCGCTGGCCTCGCGCTGGGCGTGGTGGCGATCAGTCTGGCGCTCGCCTTGGCCCATCGCTTCAACGGTCATGACACGTAGCGCTGCGCTCAACTCGACAGAAAGTCAAGTGGGCAGCGCGACATTTTGCCCACTCGTGCGTTAGAGTACAGGAGGGCCCTTCTCTTATCGCAGCGCGGCGATGGGATTGCCGTTCCGCGCGCTTGCGCACGACTTTGAGCGAGGGAAGCGTGGCCGAGACCGTCAGCATCGTCGAGCGCGTCAAGCTCAAGCTCGATATCGTCGAAGAGATCGGCGCCGTCGTCGCCCTGAAGAAGTCGGGCAAGGCCTTCAAGGGCCTGTGCCCCTTCCACGGCGAGCGCACGCCCTCTTTCTATGTCTTCCCCGAGACGGGCACCTGGCGCTGCTTCGGCTGCAATGAGGGCGGCGACCTCTTCAGCTTCGTCGAGAAGCAGCAGGGTCTCGATTTCCGCGATGCGCTGGCCCAGCTCGCCGAGCGCGCCGGCATCCCCCTCGACGGCCACGCCGGCGGCCAGCCGCGCGAAGAGTCCGCCGAGACCCTCGCCCGCAAGCGGCTGCGCGCGCTCAACGAGACCGCCGCCGTGTGGTACCACCACCAGCTCCTACAATCCCCCGAGGCCCAGTATGCCCGCGCGTATCTCGATTCACGCGGCGTCAACGGCGACTCGATTGCGCTGTGGCGGCTGGGCTACGCGCCGGATGGCAGCGGACTGGCCGCCTATCTTCAGGAGCAGGGGTACACCGCCAAGGAGCTGATCGAGGCGGGGCTGGCGCGCGAGCGCGAGGCGGGGCGCGGCGCCGGCCTCTACGACTACTTCCGCACCCGGCTGATCTTCCCGATCCGCGACGGCCGCGGCCAGACGATCGCCTTTGGCGGGCGCGAGCTGGGCGGCGGCAGCCCGAAGTATCTCAACACGCCGCAGACGCCGCTCTTCGACAAGAGCGCGACGCTCTTCGGGCTCGATCTCGCCCGCGATGGGATCCGCCGCACCGACCAGGTGGTGGTGGTCGAGGGCTACATGGATGCGGTCGTGCCGCACCAGTACGGCTTCAAGAACGTCGTCGCCGTGATTGGCAGCGCGATCACCGAGAAGCACATCCGGCAGATCAAGAAGCTTACCCGCCGCGTGGCGCTCGCGCTGGACCCCGACGCCGCCGGCGAGTCGGCCACGCTGCGCGGCATCACCGTCGCCCAGGAGGCCTTTGATCGCGTCGCCGTGCCGGTCCCCGCGCCGTCCGAGGGAGCGCCGCGCACGCGACGCGGTGAATATAAGGGCATTGTCCGCTTCGAGGAGCAGGTGGACGCGCAGATCAGTGTCGTGCGGCTGCCGCCCCACGAAGATCCCGACGAACTGGTCCGACGTGACCCGGACGCCTGGCGGCGCGCCGTCTCGCAGGCCCAGCCGCTGATTGACTTTTTGATCGAGGCGCGCACCGCCGACCTGGACCTCGTCTCACCACATGGCAAGATCGAGGCGACGCACCGCCTGTTGCCGGTGATCGCCGAGCTGCGCGACCGCACGCTGGCCGACGAGTATATCGGCCGGCTGGCAAGCCGCATCCGGCTGGAGAAGGTGGATCTGGCCCGCGATCTGGCGCAGCTCCGCCGGCGCCAGCCGCGCCCGGCGCAGGCTCAGCCGCGCCCTATGCCGCCAGATCCGGAAGAAGCGAACAGCGAAGATCATGCAGACGCGCCTGTCGACCAGTTGGGAGAAAAGTACCTTGCGAGTGGGCGCGGAATTCCTAGCCCGTCGTATAGTGCGTCCGGCACTGCGAGTGGACGCATGGCGAGCGGGGTCGCGGCTCGTCTGCTGGCGGAGCAGGCGCAGGAGGAGTACTGCCTGGGTCTCCTGATCGAGCATCCTGAGGCCTGGGCAGAGGTCTACGGCATCTTGAGCGAAAGCGATTTCGCTGGCGCCGAGACGCGAGCGCTCTTCGCGGCGTTGCGGCCCACGCAATTGACACCAGTCGCGGGTGATGCACGCGCTGTCCTTGTCGCCCTGCCGCCTATCCTTCAAACGGCGGCTGAGCGCGCCCGCTTCCGCGTCGCGGGCGTTGCGCTCGACGAGGGACTGGCGCTTTCCAAGGCGGTCAGCCTCTGTGCGTATCGCATCAAGCGTACGCGACTGAAAGAGGCCATGGCCGAGCTTGATTATCTGGAACGTGACGCGGAAGGCGGCGGCGATGCCGAGGCCTTGCGCGCCCTTCTCCAGCGCAAGAAGCAGCTCCTTTCGCAGCGGCGGGCGCTCGACGTCGCCTCGGGGCTGCATGGCTGAGTTGAGTGGTTGCGGCCCTCGCGAGCGGAGGGCATGGTGTGCGGCGCGTCTGCGCCGCGCGTATCTGCGCCGTCACGGCGGGGGGTGGAGGTGGGCGTAACGAACGGGAATCATACGCTGCGCGGCCGTGCCGACGATAAGACAAACGCTGTGGCGCGGCCGCGCCATCCGGTCCGAGAGGACGGCGGCGAGAGGGGCCACGGCGAGCGGCGTGCAGATGATGCGCCGGGGCTGCTTGCCCGCAGGGCACACGTGGAGCGCACCGCGCCCTCCACGCGCTCGCAGCCGTCCCGCGTCGGTGAGGAGCCCGGTAACGTCGAATTTGCCGGCGTTGGGAGCCGACATCCAGCGCTAGCGAGCCGCCATGACTCGCGCTCGCTTGTCGAGACGCGCCTCGCGCCGTTCGCGCCGCTCGGCGGCCGCATAGGCGCCGGTGCAGCCACCGATCCGTTCGCGTTTCTCAGCGTCGCACGCCTGCTCGCTGCTCCGGCCGAAGACATCGAGGTCGAAGCCGATGCACCAGAGGAGGACGTCTGCGCCGTGGAGGACGTGGAGCCGGATCTGACGGCCGACGACGCCGACGACGAGTTAAGCGATGTCATGAAGTTACAGGATGAGGCGATGGCACTAGATTCACTCGATCCATCCAAGCAGGCCTGGGGCGACACCGAGCCCGAGACTGAGATGGAAACGACCGGCAGCCACAGGTGGGATGAGCTGCGTGAAGGCTTCTCCGCGGTGGATCTGGACAGCAGCCTCGACGATCCCGTGCGCATGTATCTGCGCGAGATCGGCCGCGTGCCGCTGCTCTCAGCCGCCGAAGAGGTTGTGCTGGCCAAGCGCATGGTGCGGGGTCGCATCGAGCGCGAGAAGCCGCCCCGCCAGCAGAGCTACCGCATCATCTGGGAGGGCGAAGACGGCCAGCGCCGGCTGACCGAGGCCAATCTCCGCCTGGTGGTCAGCGTCGCCAAGAAGTACATCGGCCGCGGTATGAGCCTGCTCGACCTGATCCAGGAGGGCAACATCGGCCTGATCCGCGCCGTCGAGAAGTTCGACTACACCAAAGGCTTCAAGTTCTCCACCTATGCTACCTGGTGGATTCGGCAGGCCATCACGCGCGCCATCGCCGATCAGGCGCGCACGATCCGCATTCCCGTCCACATGGTCGAGACCATCAACCGGCTAATCCGCACCAGCCGCCGGCTGCTGCAAGAGCTTGGCCGCGATCCGACGCCCGAGGAGATCGGCGCGGAGATGCTGATTACGCCGGAGAAAGTCCGCGAGATCATGAAGATCAGCCAGGAGCCGGTCAGCCTCGAGACGCCCATCGGCGAAGAGGACGACAGCCACCTGGGCGATTTCATCGAGGATCACTCGGCGCTCGCCCCGGCCGATGCCGCCAGTCACCAGCTCCTCAAAGAGCAGGTCAAAGACGCGCTCAACGGCCTCACCCAGCGCGAGCAAGAGGTGCTCCGCCTGCGCTTCGGCCTCGACGACGGCCGCAGCCGCACACTCGAAGAGGTCGGCCGCGAGTTCCGTGTCACGCGCGAGCGCATCCGCCAGATCGAAGCCAAGGCCCTGCGCAAGCTGCGCCATCCCAGCCGCAGCCGCCGCCTGAAGGACTACCTCGACTAATTCACCCCTGGGCGAGTACTCTTCCGCTCTCATTCTCATCGCGCATCATTTCGGAGGCCCGGCGCCACACAACGTGCGCCGGGCTTCCGCTTTGACAAGGCTACGCGGCGCGCGTGCTATACTCCATCCAGTCGCGTCACTCGCTCACACCAGCCCGGCGAGCCGGGTGCCGGCTGAAGGAGGTGCCCCATGCAGAGCATGCGAACCATCCATCGCCGCGCGCGTCGTGTGTCGGGCCAAATAGAAGTGGCGCAATCGTCGTAGCCGCTGGGCTACCGTGAGCGCGCCGCCTCCTCTGCCGAGCCTCGGATGACACCGACGCATCCGGGGCCTCGTTGTGTTCAGAGGAGCGTGCGCCTGTGCATCTTGCGCCCCTACCGGAGGTGTCGTCTGAAGCGCTGCGTGCCATCGCCGCGCGTCACGGCCTCCCTGTTCCCGCCACTGTCGCCGAGAGCGCCTTCACCCGCCTACCCGATACCGGCATCTGCAATGCCCACTGGCTGCTCGGCGACGAATATGTATTGCGCGTCCCGCGGCTCGCGCTCAATTTCGCGCGCGCCATCCGCCGCGAGGTGGTCGTCGTGCCGCGCGTGCGGGCAGTCGGTGTCCGGACGCCGGCAGTGGTCGCCTTCGACGACGCGCTCGATCTGCTGCCCGTGCCCTACGCGATCTATGAGCGCGTGCGCGGTGTGTCGCTGGAGTCGCTCGCGCTGGAGCCGGACGCGACACCCGCTGTCTGGCACGCGGCTGGCCGCGATCTGGCGCGGCTGCACATGGGCATTCCCCGTGCCCACCCGCTGGAGCTGTTGCGCGAGGAAGCGCCCAGCGACATTCGCCCGCTGGCCGAGCAGCGCGCAAGCGAGGGCTACTACGGCGCGGCGGAGGCGCGCTGGCTGCTGGGCTGGCTGGACCGCCTCGCGCCGCCCGCGCTGGCGCCGATCCCCTTGCGCTTCTGCCACGCCGACCTACAGATGGCGAACGTGATGGTGACGTGCGATGCAGCGGGTGCCGCGACCGCATACGCCGCCTTGATTGACTGGGGCGACGCCCAGTGGCGTGATCCCGCGTGGGATTGTGCGGGCATCCCGCTACGCGCGGCGCCCGATGTGCTCGCCGGCCACCGCGAGGTTGCCCCGCTCGACGGCGACGAGACGGCCGAGGCACGCGTGCTCTGGCGTCACCTGCATCTCGCGCTGGCCACGCTGGAGCGCGGCCCCCAGCCGGACCACTCATGGGCCGAGCGCCCGCTGGGCATGCTGCTCGAAATTGTGCGCTTCGCCCGTGAGACAACTGACGAGCGCTGGAAAGGCTGGCTCTGGTAGACCTGCGTAATCGGCTCCCGCCACTGCCCGCGGTTCGCGCCACGTGCTGCGGGTCCATCTCTCCGAGCCTGGCCTCCTCGGGATCATAGAGATATTGCATTGCTTGCGCGTCTCTTCTCGTGATGAGGGTGGCGAGAGTCCATTTCTCCTGTGTCCACGTCTGCGCGTGCCAAACGCTGGACACGTAGGAGCGTTGCCAGCGGCGTCTCCGCTCAATCCGCAAACACTCTAGCGCCTACTGGAGCAGCCAGCAGGCTCATCGGAACTTTTCTCGCTCTGTGGTTGGATTGATCGTCTGAGGCTGAATCACTCGCAGCGACTGAGCGTACAACGTATACTGCGGGTACAGCATCAGAACGGTCACACCTCATGTCGGATGAGAGGAGTTGGCATGCGAGGCAGTGCTGCTGAGCAGCTACACGATCTGGCACTCTGTGGAGATATCATCCAGACGATGACGAAGCGCAGTGCATCATTGGAAGATGGGCTGGATGATCTCCTTACTATTATGTGCAGGCGGCTGGGCGCTTCTGAAATGATAGGCACACTGCTCTTCACCAAACCCGACGGGCAGGCGATCGCTTTTCGCTATGAGCGGGACCGTACGCAGTTCGAGCCGGACCCGATCAACATGGAGCGCGGCTTGGTCCGTATCGTCCGCGTTAGCCAGCAGTTGGCGGTGTACAAGGACCTCAAGTCAAGCCGTCCCACCGGATACATCCAGGTCGCGCCCAACGTCCAATCTGAAATCGCGATCCCGCTGCTCATCGGTGATCGTGTCGGAGGTGTCATTGACCTTGCCAGCACGAGCAACCGCGCCTTTGGCGATGAGGATAAGCACTGGTTACGGCATCTCGCGACCTTGATGCAGATCGTGCTCTGGCCAGCGGGCAGTGTGCGCGAGTCGCCCAACATCGAGTCGGTGATGGACGAGCTCCTCAAGACAGCGCTCGAGGCCACTCGGCTGGCGGGCGGCTACGCAGTCATCATCCTGGCGGACGGCTCGCGTGTCGTGCCGAAGCGTGCAGCCAGGATTTCTAGCGGCCAGATCATTCCCGTCGTGCCGGTCGGAGCCCAAGACTGGTCGTCGCTTAGCGGGCTCACCGGCCGCGCGCTGCGGACCGGCCAACCGGTTGTCGTGCCTGATGTGGATCTGGATGAAGAGTATCTACGACACATTCCAGAGACCGAGTCCGAGGTGGTCATCCCTATTGTGGGTGGGCCGCGCCGCGAGGTGGTGGGCGCTCTCGACATTCAAGCCTTCACCAAGAACGCCTTTCCGCCGGCCACTGTCGCACAGCTCCAGTCGCTAGCGACCCAGGTCAACACGGCCCTGAGTATGGCGCAGCTCTCGGAGCGGTTGGAGCGCGAACAGCGCGTACTCGAGCGGCTCGCCAAAGTGGCGCCCGCCGTCGTGAAGAACTTCAACCTGGACCGCGTCTATGATCTGATTCTGGAGGCCGCCTTTAGCCTGTTGCCGACTGCCAGCAGCGTCTACATGCTAACCGTCAAGACCCAGCCAGATAGCGGACAGCGCACGCTCGTTCTGCTCCATCGCCTCGATGCCCCGAAAGATCGTTCCGAGAATCGCGCGCCGCGCGACGGCCGCTGTCTGCCCCCACTGACCGAGTTCCGCGATCAGGTGGGCGTGACCGGACGTGCGGTCCGCCTGCAGCAGACGCAGAACGTGCCGGATGTCCGCGTGGATCCCGACCATCTTGCATTCTCCTCCTCCACGCTCTCAGAGCTGGCGATCCCGATCTCGCTGGGCAACCAGGTGATTGCTGTGCTCAACATCGAGAGTGATGCGCTGGATGGCTTCTCCTCGCGCGACCAGATGGTGGCCGAGTTGCTGGCCGCCGAGGCGGGACTGGCGCTCTCAAACGCGCAAGACTTCGCGCGCAAGATCGAGCTGCTCAACATTGTTGTCACCGCGACGCGTGAGGTGCTGACCAATGTGGACGATAGCAATCGCCTGATCGACGCGATTCTCGAGGGCGCGATGCGAGTCACGAACAGCCTCGATGGGTATTGCGCTCTGATCCGGCGAGAAGGTACCATGCTCAAGGTGCTGCGTGAGGTCGGACAAGACCTGTTGCCCGATCGCCGACTTGACTGGACTATTGAAGAGGGCCTCACCGGCCGTGCCATCCGCGAGCGGCACCCAGTCTACGTGCCCGATACCCGCCTCGAGTCGGCATATATCTCCACCAACGGGCGCATGCTCACCGACCTGGTTGTACCCCTCTTCAACAGCGAAGGCGATACCGTCGGAGCGATCACACTGGAAAGCCCTTCTCTGAACGCCTTTGACGGCTACGCGGTAGACGCCTTGCAGCAGTTTGGCCCTCCTGTGGTGGCCGCTCTCATCAAAAGCGAGCTGGTAGACTCGCTGCGGCAGCGTCAGAAAGAGACCATTGACCTGATCCACCAGGTCGCACACTTGCTGGGCCATCCCGTGGAGACGCTACGGAGCGAGCTGCCGGCCCTCGTGGTGGACTCAGCTCAGGCTGACGGCAGCGCGGCGGCGGCGCTGGACTTCCTCCTGCTTGTCGTAGATTGGCTACGATCACAAGCTGAGGTCCTGGGCCAGGATGTCCGCGGCCGTCATGACCCCACCGATCTCAGCGAGCTGGTGGCGCGAGCCGCGCGCGCCTATCGCTACTATGCGAACCGCAAGGAGGTGCAGCTCAGCATTCATCTCCCTCAGGAGCCTGTATACGGACTGGTGAACTCGGGAGAGGTGCTCGGCGCTGTTGTCGAGCTGCTTTCCAACGCAGTCAAGTATAGCTCTGCGGGTGGGGCGGTGACCGTCACGGTGCGGCAAATCACGAGCAATGAGGTGCGTCTCACCGTGGACGATCAGGGACGTGGAGTCCCAGCGGAGGAGCAGGCGGCTATCTTCAGCAGGGGTAGACGCGGCGCCAACGCCGGTGACATCAAGGGATCAGGTCTCGGCCTCTATTTCGTAAAAACTGCGGTCGAGCGCCAGCAAGGGCACGTCGAGCTGGAATCGCCCTATCCAACGCCCGATGGTCCGTGCCAGGGGAGCCGGTTCATCATTCGGGTGCCGGCCGCGCGCCATACCTGAGGCCCTGTCCGCGGCCCACCCATCTGCCGCATCCCACGCCCGCCGGCCTCCAGGTCAGATCCGATCAGTAGAGCAGTCACGTAGGAGCAGCGCCGAATGGCCCAACAACTCAAACGCGTGTTGATCGTCAACGACGATAGCGCTCAGCGCGGGCGAATCCAGGCGATCGTCGAAGGTCTCTGCGACGTCACCGCGCCGGACACTCTAAACGAATCGCTGGCGTGCCTGAAGGAGGTCAGGGACGACTCCTCCGCCTTCGACCTCGTGATTCTGGATCACCTCTTCGAATTCTGGGCACCCAGGGAGCCCCCGCGGACCGGTCAGGAAGTCTTGCAGATGTGGCTACGGGCGGCAGGCAGTCGCTGCCGAACACCCGTCCTCGTCGTGACGAACTTTCCGAACGAGGATCTGCTGGCGGGCGTCGCGCGTCCAGAAGGCGTGTACATCGAGCACTTTGGCGACCTCTCACCTGAACGCCTCTACCAGGCGGTCGAGAGTCTGCTTGGCCTTGTCTAGCGAGGGCAGTACCCACATGAGGCAGCTCATGGACTCCGAGATAGCAAACCCGCGTTTCGAGATCGAAGGGCTCGCACGCGAGATGAAATCCTTGCGGCTCATCGATCGTGCTCTGGAAGCCGAACGCATTCGGCAGAACCGCTTCATCACTGGCGCACGCCAGCGGCTGCGCGCGATCCTCTTCACACTGAGCGCTAAGCTCGCGCGCTCTGAGGCGCTCAAACGTGCGGATCGCACCGAGCTGTCACGCCTCTTTGTCATCGCGACGCTGCTCGAATTCGACCTGAAGGTCTTCTCGGCCCGTTGGATCGCCGACGAAGAGTGGTTCGAGCAGGCTGGCGCCTTCGTGTCGGGTCAGCGCGACGTGACGGCGGCGCTGGCAACGCTCGATGAACGGCTCTCCAATCCCGGTCTTCGGCTGGCGACCGCCGCCTATCACGCGCTGGCCGTTGACCTGCACGCCTGGGCCGATCGGCTCAGTCCCGAAGCGACGACCGCGTCGGGATGGCTCGGTGCCGCTGATGACGTCTCTCGCGAGCTGCGATTCCGCGCGCACCAGTACCGCACCCGCGAGCTGTGGGCCCAGCTGCGAGAGCCTCGCGCGCGGCGGCCGGCTGCTGGCGCACTGTTCATCCTCTTCCTGCGGGTGTTTGGCCGGAAGCTCTATGGCGTCGTTTCGGGCTATGGCCTGCGCGCCAGGCGATTCGTCGCGTCGGTGGTAGTGCTCGTCTTGGCTTTCGCGGCGACGTATTGGGTGCTTGATGCGAGCGCGGGCTGCTCGTCCAGTGATCCCGCCTGGCTGGTGGGCCTGGACCATTTAGTACAATCGCTCTGCGTTTTTACCACCGTTGGGTTGATCGCCGGGCCAAGCTGCACTGCTGATGTCGTCGCCCTCCAACGGGTGGCGAGTGTCGAGGCTCTGTCTGGCTATCTCATGCTCGGCGTGCTCATCTCGGTCTTCTGGATGGCATTCCACGAATCAGTCACCGGCATCTCCGGCATGCGGCTGGCCGAACAACGGTCCTCCGCGACGCCCCGATCCACCCCACCAACAGTAGGCCAAACCGAATAATCCTCCCCGGCTGCGCACGTTCGCAGGGGTGTCCGGTGGACGCGCGGCGCCACGGCGCCACGGCGCCACGGCGCCGGCTAGCGGCCTGCGGGCGCGGCGGTGCGCAGCAGCTCCTGGGCCAGCTCGCCCACCAGATCGTAGCGGCCGTACGACGGCATCAGATAGCAGCCGGCGATCAGCCCGCGCGCGCGTGCCGCTACGATCACGTCATGAGCGAGCTGGATGCCCACCTCGCGCCCGCGCTCGCCGGCCCCGCGCATGCGCGCGCGCACCTCGTCCGGCACGCTGATGCCGGGCACCTCGTTGTGCAGGTATTCGGCGTGCTTGGAGCTGTGCAGCGGAATCATCCCCAGGATCAGCGGGACCTGCACCGGGCCGAAGGTCGCCGCGAAGCGCTCCAGCGGCTCCAGGTCGTAGATCGGCTGTGTCATGATGTACTGCGCGCCGGCCTCCAGCTTCGCGCGCAGGCGGCGCAGCTCCAGCTCCGTCTCGGTCAGCGCCGCCGAGGCGTCGTCCCCCGCGCCGCCGTCCGCGCTCTCGCCGGCGAGCTTACGGCGTGACCGCTCGCGCTGCACGTCAATTCTGGTATCTTCCATGTTGAGGTTGAGCGCCGCGCCGATGTGAAACGCCGCCGCGCTGCCCAGCGCCGCGCCCGCCGCGTCGTGCCCCGCGTTCATCGCGCGCAGCAGCTCGATCAGTCCCACCGAATCCACGTCCCACACGCCGGTCAGATTCGGATAGTTGCCAGCCTGGTGCGGGTCGCCGGTCAGCGCGAGCACGTTGTGGATGCCCAGCGCGTGCGCCCCCAGCAGATCGGATTGCAGCGCCATCAGATTGCGGTCGCGCGTGGTGAAGTGGATGATCGTCTCCAGGTCAAGCTGGTCGTGCAGCAGGCGCGCCATGGCCAGGCAGCTCATTCGCACGCGCGCCATCGGGCTATCGGCGACGTTGATGAATCGCACGCCGAGCTGCTTGAGATACGCCGCGCCATCCAGAATCTTGGTGGGATTGAGGCCTTTGGGTGGGTCTAGCTCCACGCTCACCACGAAGCGCCCGGCCTCCAGCTCCTCGCGCAGCCGGCTTGTCTCCGCCGTCTCGGTGGGCGCCTCTGATGTGGCCGCCTCGGCTGTCGAGATCGCCGCGACCGGCCAGAGCGCCGGCGTGAAGGCGGGCAGTGCATCGGCCAGCGCCTCGCGCATCGCCGCGATGTGGGCCGGCGTCGTGCCGCAGCAGCCGCCGATCAGCCGCACGCCCGCCCCGGCGAAGCGCTGCGCATAGTCGGCGAAGTAGGGCGGGGTGGAGACGTAGAGGAAGCGATTCTCGACGCGCGTGGGCAGCCCAGCGTTGGGCTGGGCAGAGAGCAGGATGGCATCGGGCCCACTGGCGCCCAGCGAGGCCAGCACCGCCGCCGACTCGAACGGCGTATTGCCAGCAGCCGACTGGATATCCTCGCCAAACGTCATCTGCGCGACGATCGGCAGCCTGGCCACCTCGCGCGCCGCCAGCACCGCCTGGCGCAGCTCGGTCAGATTGGAGAAGGTCTCCAGGATCAGCAGATCGGCGCCGCCTTCCACCAGCGCCTCGATCTGCGCCCGGAAGAGCGCCCGCATCGCGCGCGGCGCGTGCTCGTCGTCGCTCTGTGCGTGGACGTTGGGCAGGCCGCTCGGTCCCACGGCGCCGGCGACGAAGACCGGCTGGCCGGCGATCTCGCGCGCCTCGCGGGCAAGCTGGACGGCGCGGCGGTTGATGGCCGTCACGCGGTCTTCCAGCCCGTAGGCGGCGAGCTTGGCGGCGTTGGCGCCGAAGGTGTTGGTCTCGATGACCTGCGCGCCCGCGCGGATGTACTCGCGATGGATCTCCTGCACCAGCTCCGGCTCGGTCAGCACCAGCTCGTCGAAGCAGCGGCCGTGCAGGCTGTTCTCGTGGCGGCGGGCGTAGAGCATGGTGCCCATCGCGCCGTCGCAGAGCAGTGGTCCCTGGCGCAGACGGTCGAGGAATGGCTCGCTCATGCTCGTGGCTCCTGAACGTTCGTGATGGTCGCGGCCGCTGACGATGCGCGCGGTCGCCTGTCGTGTCATGGATCGTGCCGGGGCGGCGTCATCGCTCGCCCATCGAAGCGCAGCTCGCGGAGCGCGGCATCCTCGGCGCGCCGTATGGGTTGGATTATATACCCTAGTTGGAGGCCCAGACCTGGCCGAAGGTTTCAGATCTGCTCCGGCCTTCGCGCGCATCGGATGGTGGAGGAGAGAGCCGCGCGGGCGCATCCCCGAACGGGGGTCGTCTCCAAAGATGCTTACGCTCACCAAAGATACTCACGCTCACCAAAGATACTCAGATCGTCGAGATGAGTACCTTAGGCAGATTTGAGTATCTTAGGGCAGAACAGCGGACGGTGGTCGGGGTGCTGGCCGCGAGTGTCGGGCCTTCCGTCCTCCGGGGCGAATCGCACGCTACCAGAGGACGTCCCCTGCCATCTGTAGGGGCGATGCATGCATCGCCCGCCATGGCGAATCAGCACACCCCCGGCAGGCCACCCGAAGAGCCGGCAGAACTTGCGGGCGAGAGGGGGCGTGCGCTACCATGCTATGCTTGGAGTAGCGGGCGGCGTGGGCAGGGACGGGATGCGGCGATGGGACGCAGGCAGCGGCTTGGATCAACGGCACGAGTATTTCTTGCCGTGGTAAGCATGCTCGTGCTGGCAAGCTGTGCGCTGCCCCTGCTGCCCGATCTCTCCGTGCTGCATCAGCGTGACGGCCGGCCAACGCTGCATCGGCTCAACTGGGGCTATGCCTACGTAGATTCCGGCGTCTGGTCTCCGGACGGCCGCTGGGTCGCCGCCTTTGCCGGTCCGGACTATCTCGCCGACAACCCAGTGGTCGTTAGTCCCGATGGCCGAGTCCGGCACTCGCTCACCAACTGGCACTGTGGCTTGAACGGCGATTTCGACTTCGTCTGGTCGCCGGACGGCCAGCTAGGCTGCATCGTCGCCAGTGACTTTGGCAGACGCCTCTGCCGCGGCCGGGCGCCGGCGTTTCGGACCTGTCAGGAAGTGCGGCTGCCGCAGGAGTTAGGTCGCACGGGCATGGGCAGCACCTTCTCATCTGACGGTCAAACGCTCTGGATCGCCGCCATCCATGACCTCTCCCCCAACGAGTCTACACGTGACCCTAATCTGTTCGTGGTGATGGCGGCGACCGGCGCGCTGGTGCAGATGTTCGTGTTCAGCGCGGACGAGTGGAATCTGCCCGACATCGTTGATGGGGGCGTCTACCTGCCGCAGTGGGTGCCACAGCACCAGGCGCTCTCCTACGAGATCGGCGTGGCTGACTCTGAGGGCCCTGGACAGCTCGTGATGAGCCCGGTGACACCTGAGGCAGACGGGCACTTCGTGTTGGGACCGCGCACCGTACTGGCGAGCGGACAGGCGGAGCAGGGCTATGCCTGGTCACCGAGCGGCCGGTGGGTGGCGGTGCGCATAGGCATTGACTACGGCAACGATCACATCGCGCTGGTCAATGCTGACGATCCCTCGCAGACGGTGGACGTCACCAATGAGCAGGATGTCGGGCAGTTCCTAGGCCCCACGTGGTCGCCGGACGGCAGCACGCTGCTGGTCTTCGGCGCGGGCGACGAGCGCCCCTATGCCATCGACATCGGCAGCTACCTCGCCAGCAAAGGCTTGCAGCCGTGAGCTAGCGGGCAGTTCAGCGCACTCACCGGCTGTTTTGGCGTCTCCAGCGTGGGATTCGCCCCGCCGCTTCAGGCCATGCCTCGCATGTCAGACAGGGATCGGATCTATCCGGCTACAGCGGCAAATACGTCATTATAGGTACAGGGACCGAGACCAATCTGGTACTACCCGGTGTGGGCCGACTCCCGTACATACCAATACAGCGTGCTACTCCCGATCCGCAGTGTCGCGCGGTAGTAGTCCTCAGTTCTACTCGGTCCTCGGCGCACCAGCCCCCGCTTGGCCACGGCTTATACTGTGTCATGTGTGCGGCAACGCTTGTTGCGTCGCGCCGCCCTGGGTTGACAGGCACCTCGGCAGGGCGCTCGGCGGCGAGGAGGATCACATGGACATCCAACCGTTCACCATCGCTGTCCCGCAGCAAGCGCTCGACGATCTCCGGCAGCGCCTCGCCCTGACGCGCTGGCCCGACGAGATCCCAGGCATGGGTTGGAGGTTCGGGACGGACCTCACCTACCTGCGTGCGCTGGCCGACTACTGGCAGTCCGCCTTCGACTGGCGCGCTCAAGAACAGGCGCTCAACACGCTCGCTCATTTCCGTGCCGACATCGACGGCCTGGGTATTCACTTCATCCACGCACGCGGCGTCGGGCCACGCCCGATGCCGCTCATCCTCACCCACGGCTGGCCCAGCTCGTTCGTCGAGATGCTCAAGATCCTCTCCCGACTCACTGATCCAGCGGGCCACGGCGGCGACCCAGCAGACGCCTTCGACGTCGTCGTGCCGTCACTGCCGGGCTTCGCGTTCTCCGATCGCCCGCCGCGCGGGGCGATGACGGATGGACAGATTGCGGACGTGTGGCGCCGGCTCATGGTCGAGGGGCTGGGGTATGCGCGCTTCGGCGCACATGGGGGCGACGTTGGCGGTGGGGTGACGCGCCAAATCGGCCGCCGCTACCCGCACCAGGTGATCGGCATCCACACCAACGGCGTCTCTGGACATCCGACGCTTGGGCCAGACGACCCAGCGTTTAGCGCGGCGGAGCTCGCCTTCTTCGCCGAACAGGATCGCTGGGATGAGGAGGAAGGGGCCTATGCGCATGTGCAGCACACCACGCCCCAAACCCTCGCCTATGGACTCACCGACTCGCCTGCCGGCCTCGCTGCGTGGATCACCGAGAAATTCCGCGCCTGGAGTGATTGCGATGGCGAGGTCGAGCGGCGCTTCAGCAAAGATGAGCTGCTGACCAACATCAGCCTGTATTGGCTGACGGGAACGATCAATTCGTCGTTCGGCCCCTATTATGCCGACGGCTTTGCCGACGAGCCGACCGCGGATCCAGCCCCGCCCGGGCGCATCCAGGTACCATGCGCCGTTGCGCTCTTCCCCAAGAACATGGACCAGCCGCCCCGAGAGTTGGGCGAGCGCCTCCTCACGTTGCAGCGTTGGACGGTGATGCCGCGTGGCGGACATTTCCCCGCACTCGAAGAGCCTGATTTGTTGGTCGAGGACCTGCGTGCCTTCTTCCGCCCGTTGCGCGGTACAGCCTGACGACCATCCTCACGTCCCTGTGGGAGCCAGATGGCTCATGGGGATTCGCCACTCCAAACGCGGCTTTCAACCAACGGCTGCGCAGAAGTTCGGCTGATCAGTGCTTTATGCACCATCACCTGTGCGGACATGCCGCTCCCGCCGTGTCCCTTGTTGTGTGGAGAAACGGTGCGAGCAGGCTTGCCCCCAACCGGCGCATCGCCGCGGGACTAGGTGCGCCTCACAATACCGCGGCGCACGTAGGCAAGAAAGCGGGATGGCTGCGAGCCAGGGGATCGCGTCGAAGGAGCGCATCGGGTGAGGGCGCCTCCGGTTTCTCCAACGCCGATGGCGGTGAATGCTTCAGGAGAGGTCCTCGGCCAGCCCGACGGTAATGCCCTCGGGGCCGCGGACGTAGGCGAGCCGATACGTGTCCTCGTATTGCACCACTTCGCCGACCAGTTCGGCGCCGTGGGCAAGCAGGCGCGTGACGACGTCGTCGAGGTGTTCGACGGCGAACATAATGCGGCGGATCCCGAGCTCGTTCACCGGAGCGTTCTCAGGTCCAGTTCTGATCGCTTCCGGCGTGTGGAACTTGTCCAGCTCGATCCGTCCGTGGCCGTCCGGTGTGCGCATCTGCGCGAGGGTCGCACGGACGTTTTGAAGGCCAATGAGACGATCTACGGAGGGGCCCTCGACGATCGTCTCGCCCTCCAACTCGAGTCCGAGTTCGAGAAAGAAGGCCTTCGCGGCTTCGAGGTCGTCGACGACGATGAGGACGTTGTCCATGCTCTTGATGGTCATATCCCTAGTATAGGAGAGGCCGTGCGCGGTGGTCCAGG
>DASUBU010000280.1:0-10575 GCA_035763125.1 Ktedonobacterales bacterium | reverse complement strand
GTAGTAGTGGGGTTGCGTATAGGGATCGCGCAGACTCACCAAGAGCGCGGCAAGCGGATAGCACGAATTGGTCAGAAACCTGCGTGTCGGGCACATGGCATTCGCGGCACAATGGCGAGGGGACGTGACAGACCGCCCTCTGTCACCGCCCGCTAGCCGCGATATGCGATAATGTAAGCGATTGTGCGCGATAGATGATGGAGTGCTGTGCCCGCCGATGATCGAAGAAGCTCACGCCATCTCACAGATGCATCAGAAGAGCCTGCTGACGCTCGAATTCCCCAAGATCGTCGAGCGACTGGCCTACGAGGCCGCATTCTCCGCCAGCAAGGAGCTGGCGCGCGCGCTGCTACCCAGCGCCGACGGCCGCGAGGTGCGCCGCCGTCTGGCGCTGACCACAGAGGCCCGCCGCCTGATGGATCTGCGCCCTGATGTCGGCGTGCGCGGAGCGCGTGATGTCCGCCCACATGCCGCCGCTGCCGAGCGCGGCGTGGTCCTCTCGCCCGCCGAGCTGCGCGAGGTGCTCGCCACGCTGCGCGCCTCAGGGTATCTAGGCCGCGCCATCGCCCGCCTCGACGCGAGCTTCCCGCTGCTCAAGGTGCTGGGCGAAGATCTGCCGGCACGCCCGACACTCGAAGGCCATATCGAGGAGAGTATCGGCGAGGAAGGCGAGGTGCTCGACAGCGCCTCGCCCGACCTGCGCCGTCTGCGGGCTGAGATTCGCGCCGCCCAGCAGCGCCTGCAGGAGCGCCTCGGCACGCTTGTCAACGAGTTCCGCAACGCGCTGCAAGAGCCGATCATCACCATGCGCAGCGACCGCTACGTGCTGCCGGTACGCGCCGAGGCCAAAGGCCAGGTGCGCGGCATCGTCCACGACACCTCCGGCAGTGGCGCGACGGTCTTCATCGAGCCGCTGGTGGTGGTGGAGATGAACAACCGTCTGCGCGAGCTACAGCTTGCGGAGCGGGCGGAGGTCGAGCGCATCCTGGCCGCGCTCTCCGACGAAGTCGGCACCGACGCGGCCTACGTGCGGCTGGCCGTCGAGCTGCTGGCCGAGATAGATGTGCAGCTCGCCAAGGCGCGCTACGCCGGCCTGATCCGCGCCGTCGAGCCGCGTGTGGATACCGAGGGGCGGCTCGATCTGCGCGAGGCTCGCCATCCCCTGTTGACCGGCACGGTGGTGCCAATTGACTTCCGGCTGGGCGATGAGTTCAACATGGTGGTCATCACCGGCCCCAACACCGGCGGCAAGACGGTCGCCCTCAAGACGGTCGGTCTGCTCAGCCTGATGGCTCAGGCTGGCCTGCACATCCCAGCGCGCGAAGACTCGGTCGTGCCGATCTACTCCGCCGTCTACGCCGATATCGGCGACGAGCAGAGCATCGAGCAGAGCCTCAGCACGTTCTCGTCGCATCTCTCGCGCATCGTCGAGATTCTGCGCGAGGCCGCCCCCGGCGCGCTCGTCTTGCTGGATGAGCTGGGCGCCGGCACCGATCCCAGCGAAGGCTCCGCGCTGGCCCGCAGCATCCTCGCCGATCTGCTCGCGCGCGGCATCGCCACCGTCGGCACCACGCACTACTCCGAGCTGAAGGCCTTCGCCCACGAGCAGCCGGGCGTCGCCAACGCCTCAGTTGAGTTCGATGTCGAGACACTCTCGCCCACCTATCACCTCACCATCGGTCTGCCCGGTCGCAGCAACGCGCTGGCCATCGCCGCGCGCCTTGGCCTGCCGGAGAACATCATCGCAGGCGCGCGGGAGTTCCAGGGCACCACTGGCGCGCAGATGGAGGCGTTGCTGCAGGATCTGCACGCCGACCGCAAGGCGGCTGCCGACCTGCGCTACGCGCTGAGCATGGAGCGCGCCGAGGCCGAGCATCTGCGCCGCGAGCTCGAGCGCGAGAAGGCCGCGCTGCAGGAGCGCCGCGCCGAGATCCTCAACGAGGCCCGCAGCCAGGCCCGCCGCGAGCTGCAGGAGCTGCAAGCCGAGCTGGCCCGTCTGCGCGGCGAGTCGCGCCACCGGAGTATCACCGAGGAGCAATTGAGCGGGCTACGTGGCCGCGCGCGAGGACTTGAGGAGCGCACCGCACCGCTGCCAGGAGCCCGTCGCACGTCGCGCCGCTCCAGCGAGCCAGCCGCTGAGGTGCTCCAGGGACCACTTGAGATGGGAGACACCGTGCGGGTGGCCTCGATGAACGCGCAGGGCGAGCTGCTGACGCTGCCCGACTCACGCGGCGAGGTCGAGGTGCAGCTTGGCGCACTCAAGCTGCGTGTGCCGGCAACTGATGTCGAACGCCTCAGCAAGCGGAAAGCGCGCGGTGAGGGGGTCGGCATCGTCACGCTGCCGCCCGCGCGGGAGGGGGAGCCGCCGACGCCGCTGCAGCTCGATCTGCGCGGCCAGCGGGTGGATGACGTGCTGCCCGAGGTGGATAAATACCTCAACGACGCGTACCTCACCGGACTGCCTTTCGTGCGGCTGCTGCATGGCAAGGGCACTGGCGCGCTGCGGCAGGCTATTCGCGAGCAGCTCGCCCGCCACCCGCTTGTCAAGTCCTTCGAGGCCGCCCCCCAGAAGGAGGGCGGCGAAGGTGTCACGGTCGTCGCGCTGCAGCGCTAGCACCGACCGACGCCCGTCTACCCATAGCGCAAGATGTCCACTACCCGCGCGTGCCGCCCGCGCCGCTGGAATGACCCTGATGACCCTCGCCTGCGTCACTCAGGGCTTGCGGGCCAGCAACACGACTGCCGTCTGGTGGCGCACGCGCTCGCGGCGAGTGCCGACTTGCTCGAAGCCCGCCCGCGCGACCGTTTGAGCGATCTCACCGAGCTGCTCCTCCGAGGACGCGATGCGGTTATAGCGTGCCGGCCGCTCGGGATCGCGGACGCGCAGGCCGAGCGCGAGCAGCCCGCCCGGCCGCAGCACGCGGCGCAGCTCGCGCAGATCGTCTTCCGGCGCTGGCCAGAACTGGTAGGTGTTGACGGCCAGCGCCTTATCGAACCGTCCGTCCGGATAGGGAATGCGCGAGACGCCGGCCTGGCGCAGCTCTACTCGTCCCGCACGCACCATTGCCGCGATGCGACGGCGCGCCTGCGCCACCATCGCGTCGGAGATATCAATCCCCACCACGAAGCCGCTCGTGGCGCGCGCCGCGACCATCGCCAGCGCCCTGCCCGACCCACAAGCCGACCTCCAGCACGGCATCGTCAGGCGCGATCTCCAGTGCCCCCACCACGCGCTCGTTCATCTCGGCGTTGCCGGCCATCAGCCAACCCACCACATGTCTCAACAGCCCGTGCGGGTGCCCGAACTGACTCGGTGTGGTTGCCATCGCGCGGCCTCTACTCTGCCATTACACTGGCGTTGCCTCTGGTCACCGCAATAGTGATCTTGCTGGTCGGACTCGGGTTCAGGTCCACGTCCAGCGCCCTGCCGGAGGAGGTATTCCCCACCGCAAAGCCCACCACGCTGACGTCACCTGCCGTCACCGTTGCGAACACGCTGGCAGATGTATTCGCTGGCAGGAAGAGGTGCACGTTGCCCGCCGTCACGGCCACATCGAGCGCCACGTGGTCGGCGAGCGTGCCGTGGAGTGTCAGGTCGCCGGCGGTCAGGCGCAGCGATGAGTTGCCTGTCAGTGTCACCTCGTTCAACTCCACATTGCCGGCCTGCGCTCGCAGGTCGAGCACGCCGCTGATGCCGTCTACCGTGAGATTGCCCGCCTGCATCGTCGTGGTCAGGTTGGTGGTCTGTGGCACAGTGACGCTGAGGTCGAAGTTACGCCAAAAGATCGGCCATTGTGAATTAATCGAGCCGTGCTCGCTTGTGATGGTGATCGTGTCACCGCTCTGTGTGGCCGTGAATCGCGTAGCGTCGAGCGCTTGCTGGGCGAGGCCGGACGACAGCGCGCGCACCGACTTGTTCAGATTGATGCCCACTTGCCCGCCCTGGCCGGTCAATACATGGACATTGCCGGCCTGTACATCGAGCACGACGTGTGGTGTGCCGCTGACGCTCAGGGTCTGCGATTGGTGGCCCGAGACCGTCGCGCTGGCCAGGGCCAGACCGCCCACGATGCCAGATGCCAGCGCGCAAAAGGCGATCACCACGGCGAAGGCAATCAGACAGCCTGCCGTCACTTTCACCCAGCCCGGCGTGCGCCGCTCGCTCGGGGGCCGGCCCTGTGATCCTGGATACGGCGGCTGCCCAGGATAGCCCTGGTAGCCGGGCGCCGAAGATGGGTAGGGCGTGTGGGGCGGATAGGGCGGCACCTCACGGTAGCTCGCTCCCTCCGGTGGCATGTCGCGGCGGACTTGCTCTGCCTGCTGAGGATAGCTCATCGGCGGAACGCTCGGCCGCTCCGACGGCCCTGTCTGTGGCTGGCTCTCCCTCGCTGCGTTGGGCAGCGGGCTGGGGGGAGGGGTTGAAGGGTTCAGCGGCGTCGTTGGCGCATCGCCGAACGTCTCGTCGCTGGCCCCGTCAATGATTTCCGTTTCGTCTTTCTCGTTGTCCATGATGAGTCGTTCACTTCCGCTTCCAGCGGCCGCGATCTCGTTGCGGCCGTTGGCTGTCTTTGCTCAGACATCTTGAGTCTAGCGGCCGTGTGTGTCCGACAATGCGCCGTTCTGTAACAGAAGTGTTGCGGTGCCTGTGCGTTCTGGTGTCAGCCGACGAAGCGGTAGCCCACGCTCCACACCGTCACGATCTGCTCGCCCAGCGCTCCCAGCTTCTTGCGCAGGCGGACGATATGGGTGTCTACCGTGCGGTCCACGCCGTCATATTCGTAGCCCCACAGCCGCTCCAACAGGAATTCGCGGCTGAAGGCACGGCCGGGGTGCCCGGCCAGCAGCGCCAGCAGGTCATATTCCTTGGGGGTCAGGTCCAGCTCCGTGCCATCGAGCGTAACCAGGTGGTTCGCCAGATCAATGCACAGCGTCCCCCGCACGATCGGGGCCGGCCCATCTGGCACGCCGCCCAACGCGCCGCCGCTGTCCTCTGGTCCCGCCGCGCCGCCCAGCGCCCCTTGCTGCGCGTCCAGCGCCACACGCCGCAGCAGGGCCCGCACGCGGGCCAGCAGCTCACGCATGCTAAAAGGCTTCGTCACGTAGTCGTCGGCGCCCACCTCCAGCCCCAGCACGCGATCAATCTCTTCATTGCGCGCAGTCAGCATCAGGATCGGCATCAGGTGTGCCTGGCGCAGGTGCCGGCAGACCGCCAGCCCATCCATGCCCGGCAGCATCCAGTCGAGGATCACCAGGTCCAGCGGCGCCTCCTCTGAGAGCCGGAGCGCGGTCTGGCCGTCGAAGGCCTGCGCCACACTATGCCCTTCGGCTTCGAGCTGTGCCTTGAGCAGGTTGTTGAGATCAACCTCGTCTTCGACGACCAGAATGCTAGCCACGCGACGGACCCCCCCACACTGGCGCTGGCATGCCAATCCAACGCCCATCATGATGGTACACCACCGGCGGCCCCACCGCGACCCCAAAAGACCCCTAGCGCTGCCAACTTGACCGCCAACAGCGAGCGCGCTACCATCTCCGCGCACTCGTAGCGTGAGGAGAAGGCATGGCTACCGCCTTTTGCCCGTTCTGCGGCGCGTCGCTGGCAGGCGTCAACGCCGTCTACCGCCCGCGCTGCAGCATCGCGACTGGTTTCGCGGGTTGGTCGCAAGTGCGCGCCGCGAAGCGCATGCCGCTGATTAGCTGGACGTTTGGGCTGCCAGGACTAATTGTGGCCGGCGGCTCTCTACTCTCCGATCTCATGGTGTCCTGGCTGTTCCATTATGGGCCCGGCATCATGGTGATCAGGTTGCTAGGTGCTCTTGTCTTCGACGTGGCGCGAATCGTAAGGTTGGGCATCCTTGCTGGCGCGCTGAGCTACTCGGCGCTCTGCTGGTTCATGGCGGCTTCACCGCGGCTGGCGTCCTCCGGAACCGGCGCGACTCCCTAGCTCTGCAGATGCCGTCGTGTCATGCTCCGGTCGCGCTCGGCGGTACCGTCCGCAGCACAACACGGAACGTGCTGCCTTCGCCCGGTCTGCTCTCCACCGCGATGGTGCCGCCCATCGCCTCCAGCAGGTCGCGCACGATGGCCAGGCCCAGCCCGAAGCCGCCGCTGGCGCGCGCTCGTGAGGCATCCGCGCGATAGAAACGCTCGAAGACGTGGGGCAGATCGTTCGGCCCGATGCCGATGCCCGTGTCGGCCACGACGAAGGTCGCGGCGGACGGCCCGGCCGGCTCGAGCGAGAGCGAGACAATCCCGCCGGCTGGGGTGTAGACGATGGCATTGCGCACCAGATTCAGCAGCACCTGCGTCAGCCGCTGGCGGTCCGCCCAGACCGGCGGGATGTCCGCATCAGTGAAGCGCGCCAGCGTCACCTGTCGCTCGCGCTTGGCCAGTGGCGCCAGCGCGGCATACACCTCCTCGAGGACCGCGGCGCCATCCACCGGCCCGAGCACCAGCCGCAGCTCGCCGGCATCGCCGCGCGCCAGCGCCAGCAGATCCTCCACCAGCGCGCCAAGCCGTTCGGTCTCGCGTTGGACGATGCCCAGATATGTGCGCAGCTCTTCGCGCGGCGGCCCTGTCGCGCCTGCGCTGGACTCAGACGACGCACCTGCCGTGCTCCCTTCGCCGGGCTCGCCCTTGCCAACAGACGCTTGCTCCGTCTCTGTGGTCATCAGCAGTGATTCGATATGGCCGCGGATGCTGGCGACGGGGGTGCGCAGCTCATGCGAGACGTTGACGATCAGCTCGCGGCGGCTCTGCTCCGCCTCTGCCGCCTGGGCCTGCGCGTGCGCCGCCGCCTCGCGCGCCTCGGCGACGCGCTGCGAGGCATCGCTCATACCCAGCAGCACCGTCGCCAACTGTCCCCAGATCGCTGCGAGCAGATTGCCGGTGGCCAGTGTCCCGGCGAGCAGCAGCGCACCCACGACCGCCAGCAGCGGCGAGAGCGCCAACAGCCGGACGCTATCCGCTGACACCGCCCCGCCGCTCAACAGACGCACCAGCGACCACAACGGCGACGTCAGCAGCAGGGCCGCCACCGCCAGCAGCGCGCATTCCAGCGCGCCGGCAAGCACCCCATAGGGCAGCTTGAGGAAGAGATAGAGCAGACTCTTCCAGGTGACGGGGTTGCGCGCATAGGCTTGTAGCCGCTGCCACACACTCAGCCCAGGGGGCAGTGGCTGCGCCATCGGCGCAACCTCGACGCCCAGCCACCACATCGTCAGCTCGCGCTCGAAGGCCGCCAGCAGCCACCAGACGAGCGCCGTGAGCACCAGCAATGGCAGGCCGACCAGCGCAACTATCAGGCTGATGGAGCTTCCCAGCAGGAGCAGCAGCACGACGGCGTACATCAGGCCGAGTGGTCCCGCCGTCAGCAGGTATGCCAGATTCAGGTACGACTGCCGCTTCCGCAGGACGCCGAACAGCGTGCGTCGCCGCGCCCGCCGCTCGATCAATGTCGCCGTCGCCCGCATGCGTTCCCCCTGGACCCGTCCGCGCCGATCCGACCTGTCGCGCGGGGTCTCACGCTGCACTATATCCCCCTTCTGCGAGCGAAATGTGACGGAAGTGTTGCGATTGCGCCGCGTTCCCTCGCCGCGGAGACAGATCTGGCGGGAACGGACCGGCCACATCCTCTCATAGCGTCTTGTGGTGTGAATAGGCGTGGTGGGCTGGCACGTGCAGCAGCTCCAGCTCGGGATAGCGCAGCGCGCTGAGCGTACCGCCGTAGACGCAGCCGGTGTCGAGGTCCAGCGTGCGGTTGACCCATGCCAGCCGCTCGACCGGGTTGTGGCCGTAGACGATGCGGGGCGCGTGGTCGCCACCCGCCGTAACAAGATCGCGAGCCGCGCCCCAATCGCGGCGGATGGGCCTGCCATCTGGTGCCCGGCCGATGACGTCGGCATAGAGACAGAAGCTGGCGATGTGCTCATTCCAGTGGCCGATCATCGAGTCGAGCATGGCGCCATGCGTCACGACTAGCTGGCCGCCGTCGAGCAGCAGGTAGCCGGGCGCGGCGTCGAAGAGCGCCTCTGCGCGGCGTCGAAGAGTCTCGCGCTGGTCGCGGGGCAGCCGGTCGAGCTGCTGGATGGTTGAGGCGAGGCCGTTGCCGATGTGGACATGGCGGCCGCGCAGCCAGCGCATGAATTTGTGGTCGTGGTTGCCGATCACCAGCAGCGCACTGCCGGCGTCGCGCGAGGCGATCACCAGCCGCAGGACGGCCGGGCTATCGGGCCCGCGGTCTTCGAGGTCCCCAACAAAGATCAAGCGACGACCGTTTGGATGCCGGTAGGCGTCGCCCTCATGCCGGTAGCCAAGATGGTCGAGCAGCTCGCGCAGCTCGGCGATGCAGCCGTGGACATCGCCGATGATATCGAACGGGGGCTGGTCGTCAGCGGGAAGGATGCCGAGTGTGCGCAGGCGGCCGGCTTGCGCGGGATCTAGGTCGGCGCGCGCACCGGAGTCGGGATCGTAGCGTGCTGGGAGGGCGCGTGAGCCGGCGGCGTTTGGCAAGTCCCGCGGACCCGTTTCCTGCCTCCTTTCCTCGCGGTCATCTTCTGTATGCATGTTGCGTCTCTTCGTCTTCCTGTATCTCCCCCCGCGGACCATGCCTGTGCCGGTTGCTTTCGATCAGCTGGTGGGATCGTGCGGCTTCCGCTTCCGGTTGCCGCGCGTGGTGTCGTATCTGCCTAGGGACGTTACCACGCGAGGGGCGGGGGGTGTCCAGCGCGCGGGTGAAGCGTCAGGGTGGCCAGAGACGGGTGATCGGAGGCGCGGATGGTGGCGGGTGTGCTGCTATCCTGTGGAGTGCACGAGCGCGAGGCGGTGTACGCCGCGCAATGGGCGGCGGGCGCCTTCCGCGGGGCAACTCTGCACACTGCTGACGGCACGGGCTACCGCGTGATCTACGAGGGCCGCCGCGGCGGTCCAGCGGGCCCAGACTTTCGCGATGCGCTGCTGGTGGATTCGCGAGGCGACCGACTCTGCGGCGATGTCGAGCTGCACCTGCGCTCCAGCGGCTGGCACGCCCACGGCCACGACCGCGATGCGCGTTATGCCGGCGTCGTGCTGCACGTGGTGGTGCACCCACCCGTGAGTGGTGAGCAGGCATCGCCGCTAGTCACGGGGGCTGCGGCGCCGATCGTGCTGCTGGGCGCGGCAAGCGGCGTGGGGCGGGCGGCGGGCGTGCTGCCGTGCGCGGGGCTTGCGTCGCGACTGGGTGCCAGCGAGCTGCGCGCCCTGCTGGATGCGGCGGGCGATGCGCGCTTCGTGGCGCGAGCGGAGGGTTTTCGCAGCAGACTGGCGGGCGAGATGTCGCCGGCGGCCGAGGTGCGCGATGGGGCATGGCGAGTGAGCCGCGCGGGATGGCGCCCGGTTGATCGAGTGCTCTTCGCGGCGCTGGCGGAGGCTCTAGGCTACGGGCGAGATCGGGCGGCGCTGCGGCTGGCTGGCGAACGGCTGGCGGAGGGGAATCCGCCGGAACAGATGCGTGCTCAGGTCAAGCGAGCGGGCCTGCCGGCGGTCGAGCGGACGCGTCTGCGCGGGCTGCTCGAGCTGCACAGACGCTGGGAGGAGCGGGGACCGTGGGCGGCACTGCGGCGCATACTCGAGGGATGCCAGGCGCCGCGCGCGGTGGGCCTGGCGCTGGTCGAGGCGTTGCGCGTTGACGGCGGCGCAATCTCGGCCGGGCGCGCGGCAATTGTGGCGGCGAATGTGGCGCTGCCGTTCGCGTCGGGATGGGCGGCGTGGGCGGGCGAGCGCGAGCTGGGCGAGCGGGCGCGAGCGGTCTTCGCGGCGCTGCCGGGGCTGCCGTCGAACGCAATCACGCGCCTGATGGCGCGCCAGTTCGGTTTGCCGCGCCTGCCGGCAGGCGCGCGCGCGCAGCAGGGATTGCACCATATCTGGGCAGGACGCTGCCGGGAAAAGCGCTGCGAGCATTGTCCCTGCAATCTTCTGATGAGGGAGCCACGGCCGCTGTGCATCTGATACACTGTGCGTGCGGGAATCCTCGTCCCCTGTCCGAGTCCCCAGTGAGGCACCCTTTCTGCCTCGCCCTCCGCGCTGGGATGTTCTTTTCTCGCGCTTCTTCCTCCGGCCGGGCGAGGGGAGCGGCGGACGCGGCTAGCAGGCAATTTCGATGCATGTGTGGGAGTGGGTGGCATGGAGCAGTTTCTGAGCGGGCTGGCGAGCATTCCGGCGGTGGTCGTCTACCTCTTCATCTTTGCCTGGCTATTGTTCGAGAGCGCGGGCTTGCCGCTGCCGAATGAGCTGGTGTTGCTGCTGTGCGGCTCGATCACGGCGCAGCCTGGGCACAACATTTTTCCGCCGCTGCTGGTGGTGATCGCGACGGTCGGCAGCCTGGGCGGGGCGCTGCTCTCGTACACGATCGGCTACCGTGGCGGCCGGAGGCTAGTGCTGCGCGTTGGGCGCCTGCTGCGGATTGATGAGCGGCGGGTGGATAGCGTCGAGGCATGGTTCGCGCGCTCAGGGGTAGTGGCGATCTTTCTAGCGCGCATCACGCCGTTCGTGCGGACGGTCGCTTCGTATCCGGCGGGAATGCTGCGCTATCCCCAGCGC
>DASUBU010000279.1:0-14480 GCA_035763125.1 Ktedonobacterales bacterium | reverse complement strand
GCGGGCGGAGGGCGCACTGCTGGCGCGAGCGGTCTATCTGGAGCCGGGCGTCGCCGTGGATGAGGCGCTGCTAGGAGGGCTGGCCAGTGCGCTGCGCGATATGGCGCGCTTCCTGGGGCTGGCGGAGGTGCGGGTGGAGCGCACGCAGCCCGCTGTACTGGCTCGCCGTCTCGCCGCGCGTTTGAAGCGCGGTCCTCGCCCACGGCGTGCATTCTGAGACGTGCTGGTGCTGCAGCAGCGTATGGCCCAAGTGGTAGAATGCAGCGAGGGCTTTGTGGGAGGTGACGCTGATGATTGATCGATTGCGGGCCATAGTCGAGCAAGCCGAGGCACTCTCTGCGGAGGAGCAGGAAGTGCTCGCTGCGGCCTGGGAAGCTCAGCTTGAGGCGCTTGAAGAGGCGGAGTGGGATGCGCTGCTGCGCAAGCCAGGCTCGGCGCGCTTTCTCAAGGAGCTTGTGGACGAGGGACGCCGCGAGCATCGTGAGGGCAAGACCGAGGAGATCATCGGAGATTCGTTCGAGTGAGATCCTGGCGGGCGAGGCGTTTTAAGTCGCTGTATGATGCGCTGCCCGCAGCAGCCAAACGCCAGGCAGATGAGGCGTACCGGCTGTGGCGGCAAAACCCACATCACCCAAGTCTCCAGTTCAAGCCAGTTGATCCGTCAGACCCATCTGTCTACTCCGTTCGCATCGGCAGGCGATATCGCGCAATCGGTAGCTATGAGCCGAATGGCGACTTTCTCTGGCTGTGGATCGGCACACATGCCGATTACGATAAGCGGACGTGAATGGCGGCAATCTCACAGGTTTGTGAGAATCCCCACATACAACGGCGCAGGCATTCCCGGCGAGGAGCGCTGGGGCTACAATGTGCTGGAGGTGGGGTGAGCGGCGCCGGGCGAGATGGCGTGCCCCCGCAAGGAGCAAGCGATGGCGAAGGCGAAGCGCCCGCAGCGGTCGGGTTCGTCCGCGCGGCCCGGGAGCGCGGCCAAGCCGAGTGGTGCTGCCAGCGGCACGCAGCAGCCGGCGCGGGTAGTGGGGGGAGGCGCGACAGCAGGGCGGCCAGCCTCGAACGGGAAGGTACAGCGGTCCGGTGGGGTGCCGGAAGTGTCCAACGGAAGTGCCAGTCGCTCCGCAGGCAAGCCACCCAGCACCGGTCGCCCAACGTCCGCCGTGCCGGCAGCCTCGCGCGCCACGAGCGGACGTGTGGCACCAGCGCCTCCAAAGCGGCGCTACGAGCAGCAGTCGTGGTGGCAGCGGGCGATCGGCGGGCCTCGCTCCACGTGGGTGGCGCTGGTGGCGATTGTGCTGGTGGTGGCACTCTTTGCGCTGATCGCGCGTAATCGGCAGGCCGAGCAGGCCCCAACCACTGTGACGCAGAGCGTGGCGGAGCAGGTGACACGCATTCCGGCGAGCGTCTACGAGCAGGTCGGCAACGGCGGCCTGCAGGTGACGTTCAAGGCGACACAGGGCAGCCCGGCGATACTCAAAGACAGCGCTGGCAAGCCTCAGGTGCTCTATGTAGGCGCCGAGTACTGCCCGTACTGCGCGGCCGAGCGCTGGAGCCTGGTGGCGGCGCTGAGCCGCTTCGGCACCTTCTCCGGCCTGGAGTTGATCAAGTCGGGCGAGGGCAACATCCCCACGTTCAGCTTCGTCAAGAGCAGCTATAGCAGCCCCTACGTCAGCTTCGCCTCGGTGGAGACCGAAGATGGCAGCGGGAACCGGCTGCAGCAGCTCTCCGCCGAGCAGCAGCAGATCACGGCGAAGTATAACGCTCCACCCTACACTGGCTCCTCCGGCGCGATCCCCTTCACAGATATCGCCAACCAGTACATCCGCACCGGCAGCGGCTTCCAGCCCGACGTGATTCAGTCCGGGACCTGGCAGGGCATCGCCGACGCGCTGAGCGTGCCGAACTCGCCCGAGGCGAAGGCGATCGTGGGCAACGCCAACATCCTGACGGCGGCCATCTGCCAGACGACGAACAACCAGCCCGCCAACGTCTGCACCGCCGCGCCCATTCCAGCGCTGCAGCAGCAATTGCCGAAGGGGTCGTGACGATGGGAGCGGCGCGGATACGGTCCAGGGCGGGGGCGAGTACGCGAGGTGTGCGTGCCCGGCTATCCGCGACGGCTCAGCATGCGCCGGGGCTGGTGGCGATTGCGGCGATGGCGGTCGTGGGGATCGCCATCGCCGTCTATCTCACCGCCGTGCACTACACCCACACCGCGGCGGTCTGCACGACGGTGGGGCCGATCAACTGCACCTCGGTCTTGCAGAGCCGCTACTCATTGGTGCCGGGAACTGAGCTGCCGATCACCCTGCCGGGGTTGCTGTGGTTCGCAGTGAGCGGTGGGCTGGCGCTGGTCGGGCTGCGCGCCGTCTGGCGGGGCGAGCGCGAGCCGGAGTGGCTGCGGCTGGCGATGCTGGCGTGGTCGGCGGCGGGGCTGGCATTCGTGCTGTATCTGGTCTTCGTCGAGATCGTGGTGGTGGGCGCCATCTGCGAGTGGTGCACCGCCGTCCATCTATTGACGCTGGCGACATTCCTGGTGGCGCTTCACCGCTGGCAGACGCGCCACGCGACGCCGATCGTGTCCACGCCGGCGCGTCAGACCGCGGCGGGCAGCAACCGGCAGGCCGTGCGTGGCGATCAGCGGCGGCACCCCGCGCAGGGCAAGGTTCAGACGCAGGCCCGACAGCCGGATCGCGCGGCGCGGCAAGGGCAGCGGGCGGGACGAGGGGCGAGGATGGGCGGCAATGCGTCGCGGGCGCAGGGCAAGCGCGGGTGACGATGAGATGACCGGACTGGCATCCACCCGCGGGGCAGACAGGGAGGAGAGGCCAGTCAGATCTGGCGGGCAACGCGCGAGAGCGGATGGCCCTTGGCGCGCATCTCCAGCCGGTTGAACCAGCCGAAAGCCGTCTGCTCCACGCCGTAGCCGCGCTCGCGCAGCAGCCGCTCCGTGGCGTCGAGGATCTGCTTGGCGGCGGCCGGCGACGAGAGACGCTCGACGAAGAGATGCGCGAAGGAGTGCAGCACGATTTCCCGCACGCCGAGCCGGCCAGCGATATCCTCGATGGCGGTCGCCGTGCGCTCGGCGACCTGCTCCGGTGTGGCTTCGTCGGCGGCTTCCGCAGCGGCGAAGACCACCAGCGCCTCCCGTACACTGACCGGCCGCGGCTCGGCATCGGCCACCTGCGAGCGTCCACGCTCGGCCGGCTCCGTGGCGAAGCTATCAACGTGCCAGATCAGCAAGCGCATGCCGTATCCCTTCCCGCCCGTGGTCGTGCGGGTGCCCTCCCGCGTGGCCCATGGTGCCACAAGGCGCTGCTACAGACGGTAACAGGCGCGGGTTACGGCAGACCACGCTGCTCGGCGGTGGCGGTATCGGTGGGGCCGTGATTCACCGGATCGCTGGGCGGGCCTTCCTCCTGGGCGCGCTCGAGAACCTCCGCCCCACCGCTGGTCGTCTCTCCCTTCGGCGTGAGAACTTGGCCGTGCTCGCGGGAGAACACGTCGCCGGTGCGGTCAGCGCCAACCTCGCCCATCGCGCCACGGGCTTGGCGTGTCGGTGTCGTCTCGGCCGTCTGCTCGCGGTCGGGCATCATCATCGCCTCTTGCATCGCTTCCTGCTCCTCCTTTGAGGGCGGCGGAGCCGGCTCGCCGGGCTGCGTGAGCGCAAATTGCGTGACAGGATGCTCGCGGACCTGGCGCAAGACGTCCGGTAGGTGGTCGCGGGCGTAGATGTGTATGGCTGCGACCTGCTCGGCCGAGAGCATGTCGGTGATGGGCTGGTCGAGCTGCTGGGCGCCGGGATCGTCAGAGAAACGGAAGAGCCGCGTGAACTCGCCCGCGATCGCCGTGCGCTGATCCGGGCGCATATCGGCATAGAGCGCGCGGACACCATCGTCGGTCGGTGGGTCGAAGTCGCGCGTGGGCGCTTCGGGCGGCGCCAGATCGTCCGTCGGAGTGTCGTTCCGCTGGAAGAGCATACGTTTCCTCCTCTACCTGCTGTGTGCTCGCAGCCTGCGCAAAGCGGCCGGCGGTGGCGCTTGCGTGGCGAATATGCACATCGTGTGCCGGGCGAGCGCTTCTGCTTGACGTGCTGGCCGCTTTCCGGCAGAATGCGTCGCATGCGGGCTACATGTGCCGCGTGCGAGCTGGGCCGGCGCGCGGACGCGGAGGGGAGAACGAGCGCATGCAGGGGGCGGCGCTGGCGTGGATCTGGATGTCGCTGGGTGCCGGGCGGACGCTTGCCGACGGCGCGACGACATTCACCCAAATTGGGGACTTTGCGCGCGCCTTCGCGAGCATCGTGGCGGGTTTGATCGCGATACTGGGCGTGCCGCTGGCGCTACGGCAGGTGGTGAACTTGCAGCGCGAGCTGCGGCGCTACGAGATGGAGTCGCGCCGCCGGCTGGATGCCGAGACTAACCTCAACATCAGCGCACGCTACAGTCTGACACGCCCCGCGCGTCCCGCGCCGGAGTCGCCCGCGAACGGACAAGCGCTCAGAGCCGAGCAGGGCGCTGTCTCGGAGCAGCCCTCACCGGCAGCGGAGCCGGGTAAGCGTGTGCTGCGGCTGGATGTGACGCTGGAGAACGTGGGCGAGGGCACGGTGGATGTGCTGGGATGCCTGGTGGCGGCGCGCGAGCTGGAGCGACAGGGCGAGGGCGTCATCTCGGCGGGCCGCGACGCGCAGTGGGAAGATCTCACGGCCCACTATTGGGACGACGATCCAGCGCATAGCCTCTCGCCGGGGCTTTCGACCACCAAGCACATCGTCTATGCGCTCGACGCGCTGGCCCGCATCAAGGCCAAGAGCCACAAGACGCTGGCCCGCATTGACCAGGTGCGCGAGCGCGGCGCTGGGGATGTCTACCTGCTCTACCGCATCTTCGTGGCGGCGAAGCGCTCCAGCCGCTCGACGGACGAGGTGCGGGGGTGGCTGGCGCTGCAGCGCGCGCTGCTCAATGTCAACGCGCCGGCTTTCCGCAGCGTCGCGGGCGAGCGCGACCCCCTGGGATACGCGGCGAGCGCCGATGGCTGGCGGCTTTTCGTTCATCATCACGCCGCGCTGGCCGACCCCAAGCTGCCGCAGCTACGCCAGGCGGCTGACCGCGAGATTGCGGCGGTCTCCGCTTCAGCGGAGCACGAGCGCGTCAGCGCCCGGCACGATGCGGCGCTGCGCGAGCACTGTGAGCGCGTGCTGCTGCCCGGCTGGCAGCGCTTCAAGACCGATTACGAGCGGATGCTCCGTGAGCCGGCGGGCTTCCAGGCGCTGCTGGGGGAGCGCGGGTTCCGGCGGCGCCAGCGGGAGGTCGAGCGCGTATTCCCCTGGTCAGCGCAAGAGGTGTGGACCGAGTACTTCTACGTCACGCTGCAGGATGAGCAGGCGTGAGGTGGACCAGGAGCCCATGCCGCCCCTTGGCCAGGCACAGACAAGCCGAGCAGAACCTGGGCAGCTTGAGTTAGTCTCGGCTCTGGGCCTTCAGGGGCCGCCCGCGATCGGGCAGCGGCGTTCCACCAAGGCGGATGAGTTTCTGCTCGAAGGCACGCACGTTCCGGTACGTCCGTCTCGTGGCGAGAAAGCTCACGAGCGCCACCACGGCTGCGACGATCACTCCCGCACCGATGGCTTGGGCGATGATCTGAAGATCAACGGCAGATTTTGCCTTGAACAGCAGCGGAAGGGCATGTCCACCATATCGCACGACATACGCGACGATGAACGTGGCACTCCCGACGACCAAGAAGGCGAAAAAACCGTTGAGGCTTGGACGTGTCCGCTCAGAGTCGATGGCAGCTTCTATTTTCATCTGATCGAGTTCGACCGCCATCGCCTCCAGGTCAGGTAGCTGTTGGGCTGCTGAGGCAGGAGGTGCACCGAGGTGCGCCTGTTCGAATTGTGGCGCGGGACGGTACTGCGCGTTCCACTGATCCATTGAACCGGCTCCATTGGAGCAGCGCAGCGGACGGCGCCACTATCTTGGCAGACCAGTCCGAGATACGCTGTAATCCGTCAACCCTTGATGCCGCTGGACTGAGCACTGGACGCCAGCAGAATAGCATTCGGGATGCAGGGGCATATACAACGCACGTATTGCCAGCCAGCATAGCATAGGTGTCAAGCTGTATAATTCATGGGCATCGTCTTCGGCGCCAGTTTGTCTATGGGGTGGTGCCGAAGAAATCGCTGTCTCGCGCGATCTCCCAGGTGCCGTTCTTTTCACGAACGAAGGTCATCTGCAAGGTGAGGGGATGGCTGGTAGCCTTGGCGCGTGTCAACGTGAATGTGTACGGCACGCGGGTCTGGCTGGCGCCGCTGCCACTCGGGGCGTACTGGCATTTCGACACGGTACCGTCGCGGCTGTCGAGCGAGCGCAGGGTGGCCTTGAGCGAAACCTGGGCGGCGCTGGTGAAATCGCCGGGCACCTTGGGCGGGACCGGAGCCGGATCTATGGCGGCGATGAGCTGATCGTAGTCGGCATGCTGATAGGCAGTGCAGACACGCTTGGCGAGGTTGGTGGTGTCGGTGGAGAGCCGCGCGTTGCCGAGCACCCAATACGAGCCGGCGCCGGCCGCTCCGATCAGCAACAGCACAGCCAGCAGCAGAAACGTCGTACGAGAAACCGAGCTGCCGCCCCCGGCCTTCTGCGCGCTGGCTTGTGTCTGGCTCACTACTATCCTCCGCAGCCCTTAGCGCACCCTGTGCGACAAACAGTCTAGCAATCAGCGCAACTGCCGTCAACGCTCGCCGCCCGCCTCGTGGGTAGCGAGCCGACGCGGACGAGCGAGATGCATGCCAATCTGGCGTCATGGAGTACTGGTCGCAGGGGGTATTTCGGGCTATTGTGCGCCTCAGCGCCCGATGAGCGGTCCGGCGATGTGGCTCAATGTGCGGCTCTCGCGTCTAGTCAACTGGATGCGCATACTCGCTGGCAGCCGCCCAGAGTCGCTTGATTGCTGGGTTGCGACGGGGCGGCAGCGAAACGAATCAGACGGTTGACAGGAACAGCCGTTCTAGATTACACTTCTAGGGCACGGCGCTGTGGCGGTCGGTCTTCTTCGGGCGAGGCAGGGACGCACAGACCACCGCGGCGCCAGATGGCGATGAGCGCGCGACGATTCACACATTTCTGCCGGCAGGAGGCGAGCTATGGGCGGGGCCACCACTTCCGAGACCTCCACTACGGCCACACGGCGCGCGGCGAGGCGCGCCCCCCTGGCTGATGCTGCGCGCGCCTCGCGCTCGCCCCGCGCGCGCGGGGCGAGCCGGCTCGATCTGCCCGCCGCGCGGTCTGCGTCGCCAGGAGCCATGCCGCATCTCTCCGGCAGTGCCCTGCTCTCGGCCGGGACTGTTCCCGCGCTGACCCCGGCTCGATACGCCGGAGGCCTCGGCTCGGCCGGCTCGGCGCGGGCCTGGGATTGGGATTCCGCCGCCTACGGCATGCCGCGTCCGGCCGCCCAGCTCGATCCTGATGTCTGGCTGATCGCGCTGCCCACGGGGAGCGGCGCCTACCACTCGCTGGAAGGCGCCGGGCGCTCCGGGCCGATCCGCGTTGGGCGGCCATACGGCCATCTGCGGGCGGTGCGCCCGGTGACGCTTGAGCCTGAGCCGGCGGAAGGTGAGGAGACCGTCGAGGCGCCGATGGCGGGTGCGCGTCGCCGCGCGCGCGTGGCGACTGGCGGGCTTGGCTCGGCCAGCGCCGGGCGCGCGACAACGCTGCCGGCGCCCCGGCCCACGCCTGCGCTGGTGGCCGCGGTGGAGGTCGAGACCGACGCGGGCATCTTCCGGGTGGTACGGCGCGAGAGCATCCTGACGCACTCCGATATGGCCTGGGCGCTGGCTCATCTGGAGACCGGCGAGCCAGAGAGCATGGTCGCCATTCCCCGCCGGCAGCTCGCGCTGCTGCTGACGCTGCTGCCGACGCCAGAGGATCCGGACCACCCTGAAGACGATCCGCAGTGGGGCTGGGCGCACCGCCTCCGCGGGCCATGGGAACGCGGACCGCTGCACACGCGCGGCCGGCTCGGCCGCCTGATCGCCTTTGACCCTGATGTCTCTGGCAAAGGGTTGCATCGCGCCTGCTTCGAGCTGCTGGGAGCGGAGGATGTGGTGTGGGCCGTGGGCGTGCCGTGCTTCCAGACGGGTAGCGTCTATGAGCTGACGCCGCTTGGCAAGGGACTGCATCCGAGCCGCTGGCTGAGCTGGCCGCTGGCGAAAGGGCGCACGCGTGCCGCGGAGCGCCCACGGTGGGAGATCGCACGCGTAGTCTATCGCGTGGGAGCGCCGCGCTGGCCGCTGGCTGGCGTCGTCGAGCCGCTCGGTCCGCTGGGCGTGGCCGGATAAGCAGCGTACGCTCCGTCCTGTCTCGCCGCTGGCTGTTTCTCCGCGATCGCGGAGCAGCCGTGTCTCTCGCCACGCCATCCTCGCCCAGACTTTTCCCCCGCGCAGTGCGCCCATCCCCCCCTCATCCTCGGTAATAGTACCTAGGTCCCGACGTTCGGCGAAAAGCGTTGACAGCTCCTTCCCTGCTAGCTACAGTGGGAAGCGACGTTACGTGCGCCGCTTGGGCAGCGTGTCGCATCGCCTGGAGAGGTGGCGGTTATGGGGCGGGGCAGCTTCCCGCGTGATGAATACGAAGACGGGCAAGCCTACGATAGCGAAGATAGTCGCTACGCTTCTGCCTACGGAGATAGCTTTGGCGACGACGGCAGTCGTTATGTCTCGGCCTACGGCGATGCCTATGGGAATGGCGGCTACACCGACGAGCAGTCGCGCGCGCTGATGCCGGTGGCCTCCGATGACGAGCGGCTGCCCGCGCTGGCGTCTGATGAGACGTCCGTGCCGACGATCATCCCGGGCAGTGGCGTCTCGATGGGCAACCCCTTCATTCGGCGCCGCGAGCGGCCGCTCACGCTGCGCCTGGCCGTGGTGACGCTGACAGTCTGCATTCTGGTGACGGGGCTCTTCGCGGTGACGCCGCTGGGCAGCAGCGCCGATGGCAGCATGAGCTCATTCCAGGCGCTCTCTGGCGCGGTGCTGTGGCATAACTCGGTGAGCTTCCACTGGTATGTGGCGCTGGTCGGGGATACCGTCGAGTCAATCGCCTCTGCCCAGCACGTCCAGGTCGGTGGCATCTACGAGCTGAACGGCCTCTACGCCGGTCAAGAGATCACCGTCAACAAAGAGTACAAGATCCCCGACGACCCCTTCTACGGCAAGAACTTCCGGCCGCCCTCGCTGATCACCACCGGATATGGCAAGACCGTGCTGGGCGACAGCCCGTGGACCTCTATCGCGGGTGATCCACAGGAGGGGGCGCTCTGCGGCCCCAATGGCAACGGTAATCCAACAGCCTATCATCTGGTCTCGCCCAACCCAGGCTCGCACTGGGTGCGAGGTTTCACGTGGTACCACAACGGCGTGGACATCGCGGCGAATGCTGGCAATCCCATCCGCGCCGCGCAAGATGGAGAAGTGATCTGGGCTGGCTGGGATTTCTACGGCCTGGGCTACTCGATCAAGATCAACAACTGCTTCCATATCGCGACCGTCTACGGCCATATGGAGCAACTGCTGGTGAAGGCGGGGCAGAACGTCCATGCCGGCGACATCATCGGGCTGGAAGGCTCGACCGGCTTCTCGACCGGCCCGCACCTGCACTTCATGGTTGAGGTGGATAACAATCCCGTTGATCCAATGGCCTACTATGGCTGGAGTGTCTGCCGGGTGACGGGTGCCTGCTAGGCCGAAGCACCTACTCAAGACCCCACCACGCCAGGGCAAGCGGATGACGCTGGCCCTGGCGTGGTGGGAGGCACGGACAGAAAAGGACCGGCGCCCACACGGGTGCCGGTCCTCTGTGTTCAACTCTGGAATTGGCCTAGTCAACCTGTGCGTGAATGGCTCTTCCAGCAGGGCCATCTCTCCGCTATGCTGTTTGTGGAAGCAAGAGCGCATCTTGCATCAGCATGCAAAGGAGCCCGACCTGTGGGAGCCAGATTGAATTACGGGAAAGCCGCGCCTGGGGCGATGCGTGCGATGAACGCGCTGGAGACCTATATCGCCGATTGCGGCATCGAGCCAGCGCTTCAGGACCTCGTGAAATTGCGCGCATCTCAAATCAATGGATGTGCCTACTGTGTGGACATGCATAGTCTGGATGCACGCGCTGGCGGCGAGACGGAGCAACGCCTCTACGCCCTGCCAGTCTGGCGAGAGACGCCGTTCTTCACCGAGCGCGAGCGCGCGGCACTCCTGTGGACCGAGGCGCTCACCCTGGTCGCGCAGGACCATGTGCCCGACGAGGTCTTCGAGCTGGTGCGCCCGCATTTCAGCGATGAAGAGCTGGCCAATCTGACGCTGGTGATCGCGACGATCAACGCCTGGAATCGCTTCGGCGTCGGTTTCCGCGATGAGCCGGGGCACTACAAACCCAAGCAGCGCCAGTAGCGCGAGCAAGAGCATGCCGGCAGCTAGCCACACGGCGCGTGTCGCGGCACCAGGGTCGGCGCCACGCTATCCGTCGAGATTCGCGTCGCCGCCAAGCATCGGCAGCGGCTTGCGCTTCGGCTTGGGCGCACTCGGGTTCTCTTCCGTGCCCGCGTCCGCGTCCGTGGTCGGCGCAGGGCTTGACGGTGGCGCTGGCTCGCCGAACATCTGCAGCGGCTTGCGGGCGGGCTTCTTGGGGGCCGGCGCTGGTGGAGATGCGGCTGGTGCGGGCGTGCCGAGAACCTTCCAGCCGGTGGCGGCCTCGTCCATCAGCGCCACCAGCCGCTGCAGCTTCTCGATCACGCGCGTGATGTTAGCGCGCTGGCGCTGGTAGCCATCGGCGGTCATCTCGCGTACCCACGCCTGAAGGTCCTCGTCCTCCAGCTCGTACCACTTCAGATCGGCCGTCAGCCGGACATGGACCTTGTAGGAGGGATCGAAGAGCTTGCGGCCGCCCGCGGCGACCGGGGCTTCATCAGGCGCTGCTTCCCCCGTATGGAGCTGCGTGTAGAGCGCCTCGATATCGGCCGCGCGGTAGAAATTGCCCTTGCCAACGCCGGGATAGGCGCGCAAGCGCTTCTCGGCGACAAAGGCCAATAGGGTGTCGCGATCAATGCTCAGGCGGCGCAGGGCCTCGCCCTCGTCCAGAAATGCGAATCTGCCGGGCTGTGCCATGGTAGGTTATATCACTCCCCGCCCGAGGTAGCGATGTCGCCGATTGCGGCAGGCAGACCCGCATCGGCCGGTGAAGCCTCGTCCTCGGACGTATGCTCATAGAAGATCAAGGTGGTGCTGCCGTAACGCCGCTCGTCTACCGGGTGCAGATAGGTCAGAGACAGCGAGTCGAACTCTGGCCGCTCGTGAGGATGAATCTGAACAATCACCAGCCCACCGGGCTCCGTCAGCGGAGCGCGATCGAGCTGCGTCAGTGCGCGGGCGGCCATGCCTTTGTACTGCGGCGGCGCGACGTACACGATGTCGTAGCGCCTGCCATTGGCGGCCGCCTGCTCCAGGAATTGGAAGGCGTCGGCACGCTGTATCTCGGCGTGGTCACTCAGCCGCGTGATGGCGAGATTGTCGCGCACGCAGGCCAGCGCTTCGGCGCCTAATTCGACGAAGGTCGCGGCAGAAGCGCCACGGCTGAGCGCTTCGATGCCGATGCCGCCGGTCCCCGCGAAGAGATCGAGGAAACGCGCGTCAACCACCTCGCCGGCGAGGATGTCGAAGAGCGCCGTCTTGACGCGATCCATCACTGGGCGCGTGCTGGTCGTCTTGGGGGCCTTCAGCTTGCGGCCTTTGGCCGATCCAGCTACCACGCGCATTACGCGCCTCCCGTTGGCGTCGCGCGCGGGGCGCGGCGTGCAGTCGAGCCGGCGGCCGGCTTGGCGGCGTTCTTGGCCGCTGGGCGGGACTCTTCCTCTGGCGCCTCCGCGGAGGCGCCGTTCTGCGTCTCGCGCGGCTGCTCGCGCTCGGCGCGCAGCGCGGCCAGCACCAGCTCGACGTCCTCAGCGAAGGTGTCGCGCTTGCCCCAACTGATGAGCGCATCGAGCTGCTCGGGGCCGAGCTTCTCGGGGCTGGTACGCCAGACGCCGGCGATCAGCGACTTGACCTTCGGCTCGCCCAGCTCGGCGACCACAATATTCTTGTAGGCCGTGCGCTGCTGGGTGGTCGGTGCTCCGCCGGCACGCATGCCGCGCAGCCCACCGATGATGCGGCTGGCACGGCTGGGCTCCGCGACGGGCGTCTCGGCTGTGGCCTCGTGGTCTGGCTCGCTGGCGGCGGCCTGCGGCTTGGCTGCCGTCTCCCTGACTGGCGCGCGCCCGCGCACCCGTGAGGGTGCCGGTGGCGGAGGACCAAAGTCGGGTAGCTCGTCCAGCTCGTCCAGCAGATCGTCTTCGGCTGGATACTCGGCGGCGCCGTAACCGGCGCCGGCATCGGCCGCGAGATCCTGCTCGTCGAAGGTGTAGGTGATGTCGGCCGCGTCGTCCTCCTCCTCGAAGTAGCGCGGCGTGCCGTCTGGCTCCGGTGCGGCCGGCGTGGGAACGGGGACGGACGTGGACGCCGGCCGCGGTTGGGCTTCTGGCGCGGACTGGGACGACGCATCCACCGCGGTGCCAGCGTCATCGGCGCCAGCGTCATCGCCACGCAGCGCTTGCCGGCGCAGCATCTCAAGCGCCTCGCGCAGGTTGAGTCCGGACAGCGACTTGACGCCAAGCTGATCCATCGCCTGCTTGGGGTTGAGGCCCAGCTCACTCTGCACGGCAGCTATGAAGTCCTTGATGGCGAGCGGCTCGCTGGATGCGGCGGATGTGGCTGGATGCGGTGGGGTAGCTGCGGGCGTGGGGCGCTCACGGATGCCGGATGCCGCTGGAGAGGTGGCTGCGCGCTCAGCAGGCGCCGTGCGAGGCGGGGTGGTGGGCGCGGGTGGGGCTGCGGGAGCTAGAGCGGGTTGCGGACGTTCCGCCGCGGCGGGCGGTGTCGCGGGCGACGGCTGCTCGGCGGCGAGCTGGGCGGCGGGAACCTTGGAAGGCGACATGGCAGCCGGAGGCTCAGCGGGCACCGGCACCGGCACCGGCATGGGATGACCGAGGGCAGCGGCAATGCGGGCATCCAGGTGCGCGGTGAGCCGTGTCATGCCGCCATCGGCCTCACCCAGCATGGCCTCGATCTCCTCAGGTGAGGCGCCCAGCCGCACCGGCACGCCGATCTCTAGCGTCCGCGTCTGTCCATCGGCGGTGAAGGTGACCGCCTGGCGCAGCCACAGGTGCTCGCCGTCTCGCTCGATCTGCCCCATGTCGTGCCTCGCTTTCACGCCACCCGCCAGCGGCCGGGCATCGCGCCCCCGCGACTCTGCCTGCCGCACTGTATGGAGAGCGGGAAGGCTTCCCCACATTATATGCCATTGGATTGGATGTTCTCGGCTGCGTGGGCCGACCTCGCTTCTCATAACGAGTGGGCGCGCGGTGCGGGCACGGAGCTACCGCGGCATAGGCGAACGGGCGTATCATGAAGCGGAAAGCGGACGCCGGATGGCCGAAGCCGCGATGATAGGCCGATGTGATCGCACGAAAGGAGAGCCGCTGATGGCGCGTTCGGATGACCTCAACCAGTTGCCGACCGATCTGCCTGTGCCGGCGGATGACGGGGCCTGTGCGCACCTGACTGGCATGGCGCTGCCCGCGCCGCTGCCGCTGCCGGCGACCAGCGGCGGAACAGTGGACCTTGCCGCGCTGCCCGGCCGGACAGTTGTCTACTGCTTTCCGCGCACGGGCCTGCCAGACGTGCCCTCGCCCGACAGCTGGGATGCTATCCCCGGCGCGCGCGGCTGCACGCCGCAATCCTGTGCGTTCCGCGACCACTACGCCGAGCTGCGCGGGCTGGGCGCGGGGGTCTACGGGCTGAGTACGCAGACCACGGATTATCAGCGCGAGGCGGCCGAGCGACTGCATCTGCCGTTCCCGCTGCTGAGCGACGCCGAGCTTGCCTTTGCCCACGCTCTGCGGCTGCCGACCTTCACCTTCGACGGGGTAGAGCTGCTCACGCGCGTGACGCTGATCCTGCGCGACGGCCGCGTCGAGCACGTCTTTTATCCCGTCTTCCCGCCAGATGCCAACGCCGCCGAGGTCGTTCGCTGGCTGCAAGCGCATCCACTCGCGGGGGAGCGCACGACGTCCCCGGCGGGCTACTGACCTTCTATCGAGCGCACACCATGATGGCATAGTGGCGTAGTGCCCGCTCGTCGCCGCGTACGGGCGCGGGCCGTGCTGTCTGTACCGCGCTCGCCCGTTTAGTGTTGTGCGGTCACGCCAGCATGCCGATTCCGGGGGAGCAGGGCCAGGGCGCCGCAGGTTGCCCGATCACTTGCCAGGTTCGCGGACACTCTAGCTTGCCAGCGATGACCGTTTCTGGCCACACGCACGAGAATATGTCCCCCAGAGCTCAACCGCGGAACAGTCCTCTATCCCCTCTGGCAGGCGCAGGT
>DASUBU010000278.1:0-9668 GCA_035763125.1 Ktedonobacterales bacterium | reverse complement strand
CCCCCGCGGGCGAGCCCCACATCCCGCGTCATTCAACCAGACGCGAGCTTGCTGCTGTACTGCAAAGTGTCGCGAGAACGATCATCACATTCTGGCTGGCCGGTGGTCACTGTGTCTCCGCCCGCTGGTCCGGCGCTTGTGTGGCCTACTGCGAATGCTCCAGCGGCTCCAGCTCTGGCAGGCGGCCCGCGCGCACGCTGGCCATGAAGCGCTCCCACGGCTGGACGCTGGCGATGCCGTCGCGGTAGCTCAGCACGACCACCTCCGCTCCGGCGGGGATGACCTCGCCGTCGGCGCTGCGCGCGCCGACACTGTGGCGCGTGCCGCTCACACTCTGATAGATCACCTCGCCAATGCCGCCTGCCCGAATCGCCATGCTGACCGAGCCGAGTCGGCCTTCGAGCTGCGAGCTTTCACGCGTCATCACGGGCGGCTCGTTCAGCAAGAAGAGGCGGGCCAGCAGCGTACCGACGAGCATCGCGGCCAGCACCCCGGCCACCAGCGCGACAGCCAACGTCGCCACCGCGGGCAGGTTGGCAGAGTTGTGTAGCAGGTAGCCCAGCAGGCCGAAGACGAGCAAGAAGATCAGCAGCCCGTAGAGATTGACGGCCTGCTCAAGCGCCCCGGCGACGGCTGACCAGGCGGAGCCGAGCGGGCTGGCGAGCGCCCCCTGTGTGCCATTGCCATTGGTTGCCGCATGCGCGGCGTGCGCTGTATCGGCGGCGTGGGCAGCGTGTGCCGCATGCGTGGCGGTATCGCCAACGTGGGCGACGTGGGCCGCGTGGCCGAGATCGTGGGCGACATGCACGTCACCCGCGGCGTGGCCGACGCCATGGCCACCGAGATGCAGGTCATGCCCGCCCAGGTGCAGATCGTGGTGGCCGGCGCCGGTGATCGTCACGATGATCAGGAATCCGGCGGAAAAGGCGATACACCCCAGAAAGACCAGTGAGAGCGGATCGGTGGCAAGCATGCCACTCGCCTCCTGTCGCGTGCGGCGCGCGTGGCGCCGGAATCAGCGCTCGATCGGCTGCGGAACGGTTGATGGTTCCTCGGACACCGGTTCGTTGGGCTGCGTCAGCTCGCGCAGCCGGCGGAGCAGCGCGGCGAAGTTGATACCCCAGCCCAGGCCAATCGCATGTGGCGAAAAGAGCCGGTCGCTCTCGGGATTCCAGTACTCCCGCGCGAGGTCGCTCCACTCGCCCAGACGGAAGTTGTACGGGACGCCGGCGACGGCGCCCTTCCAGGTGCGCTCGCTCGGCTCCTTCGCCAGCTCCTGTCCGATCGCGGCGGCGGTCAATCCAGCCGCTACACCCGCGGCGAACGTGTTCAGCTTGCCCATCGCTGCCTCCCGCTAGCCCTTTTGTCTGGCCGGCCTCTTCCCACTGCCGTATTCATCTACTCCTACGAGCGACGATGGACAAGCGTTGCGCAGTGTGAAGTCTGGCCATTCTCACTTTGATGACGCTATCCGCGGTATGTATCTCTGAAGTGTACGCCGTTGAAGCGGCAGAGGGCACTTGGTGGAGGGAGCACGGGGATGGCGCAGAAGGTTCGCGGCGCGGTGGCGCTGGTGACGGGGGCCAGCTCGGGGATTGGGGCGGCGACGGCGCTGGAGCTGGCGCGGCGTGGCGCGAAGCTGGCGCTGGCCGCGCGGCGCGCCGACGAGCTGGCCGGGGTCGCCGCGGCGATTACCCAGGCTGGCGGCGAGGCGCGTGTCTTCCCGACCGACGTGACCGACCCACGGCAGGTGGAGCGCCTGGCCGCGGACGTGGTGGCGGCATTCGGGCGGGTAGACGTGCTGATCAACAACGCTGGCATCGGCGCGCCGCCGCTGATTGATTCCTCGGAGGAGGAGATCGCGCGCATCGTGGACGTCAATCTGCGCGCACCGATGCTGCTGACGCGCGCGCTGCTGCCGGGCATGCTGGAGCGCAAGCGCGGAGCGATCATCTCCATCGCCTCGGTCGCCGGCCACATCGCGACGGACCCGCTCTACTCCGGCACCAAGTTCGGCCTGCGCGGCTTCTCCATCGCGCTCCATCGCCAGCTGCGCGGGTCAGGCGTCACGGCTTCGCTCGTTTCGCCGGGCTTCATCCGCACACCGCTCACCTCCGCCCGGCGCGCGCGCCTGCCCGGACCTGAAATCGTGGCACGGGCGGTTGCCCGGCTGGTGGAACGTCCAAAGCGCGAGGTCGTCGTCCCACGCTACTACCGCGGGGCGATCTGGGCCGAGCGGCTGCTGCCGTGGCTGGCGGATCGAGCGCTTGCGGGCCGCCGCCGCCCATAGCACGCCAGCGGTGCACACAGAAACACCGCCCTCGGCGGCACACGAGGGCACCGCCAAGGGCATCGGTGCTGATAGGCAGCGAACCCGCCGTTCGGCGGAGAAGCAGTCCAGTGCGCGACGCATTCGCGCGACGTCACGAGCAGGTGCGCGTGTGGCTGACGTAGAGGCACGAGCCAGCCGGGCATTCTCGCGTGATATTCGGGCTGGCGGTGCTGCGTGACTTGACCGTCAGGACGACCTGTGTCGTCGAGTTGTGCTTGTACTGCGCGCCCGTGATGCACAGGTTGAAGACGAGGTTGGCGTTCGCGCTATCCACCAACACGCTGTACGGGTGGATGATGGCGAAGACGCCGTTCTGAGCGATCGTGCCGATCCACGTCGTGAAGTCGGTCGTGCTGACCTGGACGTGGGTGAATGGCACACTCGAAATGCTTGCGGTAATCGGCACGCAGTGGCCGCTGGGCGTCGCGCTGCCTGCCAGAATCGAGCCGACGATGCCGGGCTTGCGGTTGGCAAGCACGATCCCGCCGACCGTGCCAGTGCCCGCGACTACCGCTCCGGCCGCCACCGCCGCCCGCAGGAAGCGCCGCCGGCTGGTCGGATCGGAGAAACGGCCTGGCGTTGGAGCGTCTCCATCGCCGCCGGGCCGGTTCAACCAGGGAATGATCGAGGGCTCGTTGCCGGCGCCACGCCCTTGAGGGGCGTTGTCATGCCATTGATCGCGATTTCCGGAGTTCATGCACCTATCTCCCACCGTGTGCAAACTACCTGCTACGAAGACGACATGCGCGGAACGGAGCCGTTGGACGCAACTAGCGATTGGCCCTCCGCAGCCGGCGGCTCCTGGCCAAAGCACGGGGCAAGCGCGCTGAGTCGCCCACACTCGCCTGCTATCGCCAGTAACCAAGACGAGCGAGCGGCGGGTCTCAGGCGGCAGGTAGCCAACGAGTACTTTCATCGCCTGCGGAAAGGGTGATAGAGGCTGAGGACCGCAGCTCAGGCAGGTGGTCTCTGTGCGGCGACTCGGGCAGGTGGTCCCTGTGCGGCGACTTGCGCAGGCGCTCGTGGCGCGGCGCTGGTGGTCGTGCTCGCGCTGCTATAGGCGGCCGAGCTCATCCAGCAGGTCGAGCGCACCCTCGCGGTCGCCGTTGGTCAGCTGCCGGCACGCGCGTGCTCCCGCCGCCGCCCGCACCGCTACCTCAGCGACCATCGCCCGAGGCAGTGTATTGGCCATCGCCTGCCCGAGCAGCGCCGCCGCCGCCTCGGCCTGCGAGATCGGCCGCATCGTGCTCGGCCCATGCGCATCGCGCTCGATCACCACGATTGCCGTTGGCGCAAGGCCCGGCGGCGCCCAGCGGAGCGGGCGAGCATGCTCTGGCAGGCCGGGGACCGCTGTGAACGGGGGGGCCGCCGCGGCGCGACGCAGCGCGGGCGCATCCATGTGGAAGCAGCGCGGGAAGACCTCCAGCGTCGCCGTGCGAGTGCCCAGCAGTGTCACGTCGTCGGCGTAGGGCAGCCAGCCGCGCTGGATCAACCCAGTCGTCAGCGTCGTCTTGCCCACGCCCGATTGCCCTAGCAGGATCATCGCCGTCCCATCGCGGGACAGTGCGCCGGCGTGGAAGACCGCTTGATCCGTTGTCGCGGTCAGCCCAGCAGCGATAGCATGCCATTCGAGCTGTGTGAGCAGGAGGTCGGCATCGCTGAAGGCCGCGATGCGCTCGCTGTTGCGCTCTACGACCCATACATCGTCCTCGCCTCTGGGGTGGACGTCGAAGCGAAGCGCCGGCTCCTGGCCGTCTGGTGACGCCTGGAAGGGCGCCAGCAGTGCCGCGAGCTGCTTCGCGCGCGCGCGGGGGAGGCCTGCCACGGTCAGCAGCAGCCCGGCAACGCGGAAGCGCAGCGCGCCGGCTGTATCGTGTGGGCTGTTGGCGATCCGCGCCGTGATGCGGGAACGCGATACGGCTCGTGCCATGGTCGGCTCCCGCTAGGTGGTGGGCGTGGCGGCGACATCGGGGCGAGCGGGTGGCGGCGACGCGTCAGCGTCCTGCAGCAGCCCCTTGCCGGCCAGCGCCTCGATCATCTCGCGCACATCGTCGCCCAGCGTGGGCTGCTCGGGCAGCAGCGGCGCCAGCTCGTCCGCGATCTGCTCCGCGCTCAAAGTGCCGTCACAGTAGTCCCAGACCAGCGCGCCAACCGTATTGAGCACATGAGCCTCTTCGGTGCGTGAGTCGAAGAGCAGGCACGAGCCATCCGGCAAGAGGTAGGTCTCCACGTCGGGGCGGCGCTCCGGATTCGCGGTGGCTTGCGGCGGCATATTCAGGACTCCTTCCCTGCCAATGCGGCATGGTGAGCAGCGCAACTGCCGCGAGCGGCACGGGACCGGGCGCCGCCCGCGAGGAGGGCAAGAGCGCCCAGACATTATAAGGGGAGGCGGAATACGTCCGTCTCCCCCTGGTACTGCTAGGATGCCGAGCTAGCAGGTGCGCGTCTGGCTGACGTACAGGCAGCACCCCTCGGGATACTCATCGCCCTTTGGTGTGACGATGCCGGGATCAACGAAGAGCGAAACCTGGCCTGTGTTGCCCTGCTTGTAGGTGGCGCTCTTGATGCAAACCGTCACGTCAGGCAGGTGTGGTGGGTTGCGTTTGTCCGAGAGCGTGGCGTATGGATGCACGATCGTAAAGACTGGAGGGTTTCCCGGAGTCACAGTGATCGTGCCGACGTATGTGGTAAAGTCGCTCGTCAGAATCTGGATGTGATGATTCGGGTTACTCGCTGTCCCATGGACAGCCTCTTTGATCATCACGCAGTGGCCGCTGGGCTGCGTATTGCCGGCCAGGGTCGTGCTGACGATGCCGGGCTTGCGGTTGGCGGCGACGATCCCGCCGACCACACCAGTCCCCGCCACCACAGCCCCGGCTGCCACCGCCGCGCGCAGGAAGCGCCGCCGGCTGGTTGGATCAGAGAAGCGGCCTGACCGTGGAGCATCCCCGCCTTCGGACGGGTTCAGCCACGGATTCATCGCGGGGTCTTCATGGGGCATGCGATTCTCGGGTCCGCGGCCCCGATTGCCCAAAGGGTTGCCATTGCCGGAGCTCATGGCTGCTCCTCCACTCTCTCCACCTTTGCCAGACCACAACGTTAGCGGATGAAACCAGCGCTTAGTATACGGGCGCATGCGCCGCTTCTCGGCAGCTGACGTGCGACAGCATGGCGACTCTCGCATGCCAAGCCACACCGTTCAGACGGCGCCACTAATCCCAACGAGTAAACATGAAATTAATAACGACTTAAAGAGAGCTAGTACTGATGTGCAGGCCCGCCTGATGCGTATCGTCCTGCTGCCGCGTTGTGCCACCCGTACGCGCGCTCGCTATCTCGCATTCATGCGCCCGCTTGCCATACTCTGACTGTATCGCTTCGCGAGCGTTGCCTCTGTGTATGACCTGTGCTACAGTGGCACGCGGGCATCAGTCCGCTCATTTGTTGGCCGCGCGCCGCGCCTCAGCCCAGGAGGATCCGCGGATGGGCAGTTCTCCCCGTGTCTCTCCGCACACGGCTGTGCCTACGCTGCCGGGCCCCCGCGTCCACGATCGCGCGACGCCCGCTGAACGCTTCATCCGCGCCTGTGGCCGGAGCGTGCTCTCGCCGGAGCGTCTCGCCCGGCTGCGCGCTGCCGGGCTCGGGCTTTCTCACGATGATTGGTACGATGTGCTAGGCGTTGCCATTCGTGGCGGGATGGAGAGCCTGGCCTACACGCACGCCGCGGCCGCTGGTTTGCTCGATGGCATGCCGGAACAGATCGTCGAGGCGCTCAAAGGCGCCTACATCACCACGCTGACCGACAATCTGCGGCTCCGCAACGAACAGCTTCGGCTGCTCGATGGGCTGCGAGAGCGCAATGTGCCAGCTGTGCCGTTCAAGGGAATTGCCCTCGCTCTACGCTACTATGGCGAGCCCAGCCTCGCGCTGCGCCCGGTCGGCGATATGGACCTGCTCATTCATCGCGCCGACGCCGAGGCCGCCGCGGCAGCCCTGCGCGCGATGGGCTACGCGCCGCTCTATGGCGACGGGGGACCGCATTCCTTCGAGGCCCTGCGCAACGCCGCGCTGGTCTATCGGCGCGTGCCGGATGGTCCGATGGTTGAGCTGCATTGGCGCCTGGCGAGTGTGCCGCCGTACGCACAGCGCTTCGCCGCGACCGATGTTTGGGCGCGGCTCGGCACGCAGGAGATTGCCGGGCGCACGGTGCCCTATCTGACGCCAGGTGACGAGCTGCGCTATCTCTGCTTTCACTATGCCGCCCAGCACCAGGCCGCGCGGCTGATCTGGCTGGTAGACATTGCCGAGCTCGTTCGGGCGCTGCCGCGCGTGGCGCCTGAATGGAGCTGGCAGGCATTCGCCGAAGAGACGCGCGCGCTGGGCCTGGCGCTGCCGGTGGTGGTTGCGCTCGAGCGTGCTGTGCGCCTGGTGGGGCTAGAGTTTCCCGAATGGGTGCTCGACGCGCTGGCCGTCGCGGCTGCCCAGCCTGCCGAGCGCGGGGCGTGGCGGGCGGCGCAGGAGGATTTCTACCATCCTGCCTCGCTGGCACGCCGGCTGCGGGTGCTGGATTCGCACCGCGAGCGCCTCGTCATGGCGCGCGTCATCGCCGCGCGTGCTCCGCGCATCTGGGCCTCCTGGGGCCGCAAGGCGCTGCGCGAGCAGTACCGTCGCCTGCGTCGCCGGTTGGCTGCGCACGCGCATCCCGCGCCCGTTTGACACCGCTTGGGCGCGTGGGATATCGTACAAGAGACCCGGCGCTGGCGTCCCGCGCGAGGTTGCTCAGATGGGCCCCTCGCGGCAATTGCGGCCGGCGCGGCGACCGAGGTAAGGAGCATAGCATGCCATCCCAGTCCGATCCCCACGCCCTGTGGCAGGCCAACACGAATCTCGCCGCCCTGCCGCGTGATCTGCTCGTCCCCAACGTCATCGAGCAGACTCCACGCGGCGAGCGCGGCATGGACATCTACTCCCGGCTGCTCAAAGAGCGCATCATCTTTATCGGCACGCCGGTTGACGACCATGTAGCCAATCTCGTCGTCGCGCAGTTGCTCTTCTTGCAGAGCGAAGACGCGACCAAGGATATCAGCCTCTACATCAACAGCCCCGGCGGCAGCGTCTATGCCGGGCTGGCGATCTACGACACGATGCAGTACCTCAAGCCCGACATTGCCACCTTCTGCATGGGCATGGCGATGAGTATGGGCGCGGTGCTGCTGGCGGCAGGCGCGAAGGGCAAGCGCTATGCGCTGCCCAACTCGACGATCCTGATCCACCAGCCGCTCGGCGGCGCAGAGGGCCAGGCCACCGACATCGAGATCACCGCCCGCGAGATCATCCGCATCCGGACCGCGCTCTACGATATCCTGGTCAAGCATACCGGGCAATCCATGGAGCGTATCAAGCTGGACTCCGACCGCAACTTCTACATGACCGCTAATACGGCCAAGGAGTACGGCATCATAGACGACATCCTCGCCCCGACGACCAACCACGGGTACGAGTCCTAGTCGTCTAGTGGCTGGGCGGCCAGTCAGTCAATGCCGCCTGCCGTTTCGCGGGCCCCAGAGATGTACTCTGGGGCCCGCGTCGTCTCTGGGCAGTGGATAGCAAGTGAAGGCACGTCGAGACGACACGACACGAAAGAAAGGATGAGCCCATGCCCCGCCTTCAAGCGCGCGTGACGGGGCTCTGGAGGGACGCCGACTTCTTGAAGCTCTGGGCTGGGCAGACCGTCTCGCTCGTTGGCTCGCAGGTCACGTTCCTGGCCCTCCCGCTGACGGCAGTGGTCGTGCTGAATGCCACGCCTCTGCAGGTGGGCATCCTGACGGCGGTGGGCGCCGCCCCTGCGCTGATGATCGCCGCGGATGTGAGCCGCTTCCTGCTGCTCGGGTTCATCCCCGTGGCCGCGCTGGCCGGCGTGCTGCGGATCGAGGGCATGGTATGAGCGAGATATCGCGCGTCCCTCTGCGCTGGCGGGTTGCCCGCGCGCTCTTCGACCTGCTCTACCGCAACCGGATGCTCTACTGGCTGGCGAGCACCATCCCTTTCGCGGGCCAGTGGCGCCGCTGGCAGCGGCTCGTGCTGCCGCACTTAGCCAGCGCGCGCAATGTCCTGGAGGTCGGCTGCGGCATCGGCACGCTGCTGGCCGATCTCACCGCCGCCGGCTACACCTGCTCGGCGGTGGACGCCTCACCACAGATGGTGGAAGCTACCCGTGGGCGCCTCCAGCGCCGGGGCGATGCCGAGACCGCCGCGCGTGTGGTGCAGGCGCGCGTCCAGGCGCTGCCCGCCGCCGATGCGTCGTTCGACGCCGTAATAAGCACGTTCCCCACCGACTACATCGCCGATCCCGCCGCGCTGCGCGAGATCGCGCGTGTGCTGCGCCCCGGCGGCCGGTTGATTGTCGTGCTGGGCGCCAGCCTGCTGCCGGGCAATCCCCTCTTGCTGCCCTTCGTCGCTATTCAGACGCTCGTCTACGGCCGCTCGCGCTCAGGATCAAGTGCGGCCGGCGACGCGGAGGGCGCCGCCGTCAATCGCGCATTCGAGGCACTGCTGCGCGCGAGCGGACTGGAGCCGCGCGCCGAGTCAGTACGCGGCCCCTTCTGGGTAGCGCATCTCTACGTGGCTGAGAAGCCAGCATGATTCGCCCGGCGCTGCATCCTTGGCGCGCTCGTGTATAGTTGGCGTGGGGAAGCAAGGCATCCTAGTGGTGAGGGTGTACGTAAGTGCTGTGGACGTGGTGGTTTACGGGCGCGCTTGCGCTCTGAATGGTCTCGCTGGGGCTTGCGGTGTTTGTGGACCCGGCCAACTTTGTCCCGGAGCTCACCGACCAACAAGCCTTGATGCGACGGCGCATCTTTGGTGCCGGCAGTTTCTTGCTCATGGCCAGCTTTCTTGGTTGGCTTGCCTTCCTCGATCTCACTGGCCAGCTACCTCATATGACAGGGTGGCTCGTGTTCTTCTCGTATCCAGCTAGCGACTGTCTGCTCATCCTATTCGCCGCCCCTGCGATAAGTGTCTGGTTCCAGATCGCGAGCCGGGCACGAGCACGCAGGCACCCAGACGGTCCGCGCACCTCGTTCGACTGACGGAGGGCCTTTCAACTCGCCACCGCACGGACTGCCGTCCCCAAGTGGTCTGAATGCTCGATCTCTTCTTCGCGGGCGCCGAGATGCCGGAGAAAATCGTCTGTCTAGTAGTAGTGGGGTTGCGTATAGGGATCGCGCAGACTCACCAAGAGCGCGGCAAGCGGATAGCACGAATTGGTCAGAAACCTGCGTGTCGGGCACATGGCATTCGCGGCACAATGGCGAGGGGACGTGACAGACCGCCCTCT
>DASUBU010000277.1:0-10898 GCA_035763125.1 Ktedonobacterales bacterium | reverse complement strand
TCGGCCTGAGGTGGCCCAGACGGAACAGATCGAGACATTACGCCGTCTGCTCTCCTGGTTCTGGCACGACCTGAGCCATCATGTGCTCACCCCGCTGGCGCGGGGGCAGCCCTGGGCTGCCTACGGCGGGCTGCAAGACCTGCGGCTGAGCTGTGTTAACCTAGCCCGGCTTACTGAGGACTTTTCAGCAGCGCCCGAAGGGTTCGAAAAGGTGGAGCAAGCGCTCCCAGGAACACAGCTACAGCCGTTAGCGGCCACCTGTTGCCCCCTGGAGCGCACGGCAATGCTCCAGGCGGCGCGCGCGATGGTCGGCTTCTATCAGACGCTGGCCGGTCCCTTGGCGCACAGGTACGGCTTGGTGTACCCAACAGCACATGAGCAGTTGATACTCAAACGGCTGGACCACCTACTCGCTACCCTTTGAATCGAACCAGCCAAATGTCCTTAGTTGCGGTGCTTCACAGGTGGGTAGTCTTGCGGAACTGGTGGACGAGCTGCACGGCCATCGCACCCTCACCGACCGCCGACGCTACGCGCTTGACAGAGCCGTGGCGCACATCGCCGGCGACGAACACCCCGGGCATGCTGGTCTCCAGCAAGAACGGCTCGCGGTCGAGTGGCCAGCCGACGGGGCGCTTGTTGTCCGGCGTGCGTGGGAAGTCCGGACCAGAGAGAATGAAGCCCTGCGGATCGCGCATCAGCACATCCGCGACCCATTCCGTGCGCGGCGCCGCGCCGATGAAGACGAACAGAGCCGAGGCCGGCACGGCCTCGTCTTCGCCGGTATCGACGTTGTGGATCGTGATGGCATCGAGGCTCGTCTCCCCTTGCGCGCCCACCACATTGACCCGCGCGCGCACGTGAATGTTCTCCGTCGCGGCGATCTGGTCCTGCAGGTACTGCGACATGGTGTCTTTCAGCGAAGAGCCGCGGACCAGCATCGTCACCGAGCGGCAGTACTTCGCGAAGTACATCGCGGCCTGGCCTGCTGAGTTCGCGCCGCCGACCACGAAGACATCCTGGTCGCGATAATTGGGCGCCTCCGAGGCCGCCGCGCCGTAGTACACGCCCGCCCCGACGAAGCGCTCGACGCCGGGCGCGTCGAGCTGGCGATAGGCCACTCCCGTCGCGATGATCAGCGTGTGGCAGCTAATCTCAGTCCCATCGGAGAGTGTGACGACACGATAGGGTTCCACGAGTCGCAGGCCCTTCGCCTCCTGCGGCGTCAGAATCTCCACGCCGAAGCGCTTGGCCTGCGCCACCGAGCGCCGGGCGAGATCCGCGCCGCTCAGCCCAACCGGGAAGCCGAGGTAGTTCTCGATGCGCGAGCTCGATCCCGCCTGGCCGCCAGGCGCCTCGCGCTCGATCATCAGCGTCTTGAGCCCCTCGGACGCGCCGTAGACGGCGGAGGCCAGCGCCGCCGGTCCGCCACCGATGATGATGAGATCGTAGAACGGCAGGGTGGCCTGCGTGCGCAGGCCGATCTTCTCGGCAAGCTGGGCGATCGTCGGCGCGGCGAGCTGCGCGCCGTCCGCGAACAGCACCAGCGGCATGGACGCCGGCCCCACCCCGGCAAGCTCGACCAGCTTGCGGCCCTCTTCATCTTCTTCGACATCCAGCCATTGATAGGGAACCTGGTTGCGGGCAAGGAAATCCTTCACCTGATACGAGAGCGGCGACCAGCGATGCCCCACGACGCGAATACCCTCGAACGGCGGCCGGAAGAATGCCTGCCACTGTTCGAGCAGATCGTTGAGTACTGGGTAGAGCTGCGTTTCCGGCGGATCCCACGGCTTGACGAGGTAGTAGTCCAGGCTGAGCTTGTTGATGGCGTTGATCGCCACGTCGGTATCGGCGTAGGCCGTGAGCAGCGCGCGCTTGGCGTCGGGATAGAGCTTCAGCGCCTCGCCAAGAAACTCGATCCCCGTCATCTGCGGCATGCGCTGGTCAACCAACAGCAACGCCACCGACTCATTGCGCAGCTGCAGCGTGCGTAGCGCATCCAGCGCCCGAGGACCAGAGCTCGCCACCACCACGCGATAGCGCGCGCCGTACTCGCGCCGCAGGTCGCGCTCGATGGCCCGCAGCACTTCGGGGTCGTCATCCACGGCAAGCAGAACTGGTTTGTGCATGGGTGCCCGTCCCCTGTTCCGGCGTACGCTTGTCGCCGCCCGCGTAGTCAGCACTCAGCAATTGATAAATCACCCGCGTCAGCGGCCGTGGCTTTGCCACCATGGCTCACACGCAAAGTTGGCGGATTGTTGTGAGCCGATGCGGTCCTTCTCCATCGGTTCCGCGCATGATAGCACGCACCCACTGCCCATCTCAACGCTTCGCAACGGGACACATGAGCACAGCGGAGCGAGGCCCGTCCCGACGACGGGCCCCGCAGATGGGCAGCAGTATCGGTCGCAGGTGTTGGCCGGGCGAGGCGGGCCTCGCCGCTACCAATGCGGCGGCTAGATGCGTTGGGCGAGGCGGGCCTCGCCACTACAGGCTTGATGCAGCGTGCATTCACTGACACACGCGGGGGCGTCCGGGCCTCACGAGCCGTTCGCCAGCAGCTCGCGCAGCACCGTGGCGTTGGCGTGCTCGGCGTCGTGGGCGGCGAAGACCAGCGTCACCGGCCCGTGGCGTGCCATGTCGCGCAGCTTGGCCAGCGCCGCGCGGCCCGGCTCGTGCTCCAGCTCGTGCGTGAAGCGGCGGCGGAACTCCTCGAACTTGGCCGGATCGTGGCCGTACCACTCGCGCAGCTCGGTGCTCGGCGCGATATCCTTCAGCCACAGGTCAATCTTCGCGCGTTCCTTCGAGACGCCGCGCGGCCACAGACGATCCACCAGCACGCGCGTCCCATCCTCTGGCTCTGGCGCGTCATAGGCGCGCTTGATGCCCACCCGTGCCTCATTCTCGCTCATCGTGCGTCCTCCTGAATGCGAGGTTTCGCGCTGCATCTGCACCCGATGCAGCTTCCCACACAGTCGTATCATTCGATCATGCCGCCTCGGCCCGCCTCCCGCGGCATGTGCCTGTAACCAAACGCGGGCGGGCGAGACAGTACAGCCAGACGAGATGTCCGCCTTCCCGGGCGCTCGCCCCGAGGTTGCCGCAGCAAGGAGCTTCACCACGTGTCCGCAGTATCATTCTATGATGTAATCATCGTGGGCGCCGGCCAGGCCGGCGGACCGCTCTCGACCGCCTTCGCCCAGGCCGGCAAGCGCACCGCGCTGATCGAGCGGGTGCATGTCGGCGGCACCTGCATCAACGAGGGCTGCACCCCCACCAAGACAATGGTCGCCAGCGCCCGTGTCGCCTATCTCGCCCGCCGCGCCGCCGACTATGGCGTCGTCACCGGACCCGTCTCGGTAGACCAGACGGTGGTGCGTCGCCGCAAGCGCGACATCGTCGAAAGCTTTCGCGGCGGCAGCGAGCGGCGTGTCATTTCCGGCGGCGCCGACCTGATCTACGGCGAGGCGTCCTTCACCGGCCACAAGACGCTTGCCGTGCGGCTGCCCGACGGCACAATGCGCACACTGACCGCCGAGACGATCGTCATCAATGCCGGCGGGCGTCCCGCTGCGCCAGAGACGCCAGGGCTACGTGACGTGCCCACGCTCGACTCCACCTCGATCATGGAGCTCGACGCGGTGCCTGAGCATCTGATCGTCCTCGGCGGCGGATACATCGGGCTGGAGTTCGGGCAGATGTTCCGGCGCTTCGGCAGCCGCGTGACGGTGGTGCAGCGCAAGCCGACGCTGCTGGCGCGCGAGGACGACGACGTGGCCGACGCGGTGGCGGAGATCCTGCGTGAGGACGGCATCGAGCTGCTGCTACATACCACACCGCTGCGGGCCCAGGAAACGCCGGGCGGCGGCATCGCGCTGACCGTCCGCACACCCGATGGCGAGCGTACCATCGTCGGCTCGCACTTGCTGGTGGCGACGGGCCGCATGCCCAATACCGACTGGCTCAATCCCGGCGCCGCCGATATCGCGATGGATAGCCACGGATTCATCCGTGTCAACGACCGACTGGAGACGAGCGTGCCGGGCATCTACGCCGTCGGCGATATCAAGGGCGGGCCGGCCTTTACGCACATCTCCTACGACGATTTCCGCATCCTGCGCACGAACCTGATCGAGGGCGGCAGCGCGAGCATCGCCGGCCGGATCGTGCCCTATACCGTCTACATTGATCCGCAGCTTGGCCGCGTGGGGCTGAGCGAGGCGGAGGCACGCGCGAGCGGGCGCGGCGTGCTGGTAGCCAAGATGCCGATGACCCATGTCGCCCGCGCGCTGGAGGTGGACGAGCCGCGCGGCTTCATGAAAGCCATTGTGGACGCCGAGACAAAGCAGATCCTGGGCGCGGCGGTGCTGGGGATCGAGGGCGGCGAGCTGATGAGCATGCTCGAGATCGCGATGCTCGGCCACCTGCCCTACACCGCGCTGCGCGACGCTGTCTTTGCCCACCCCACGCTCGCCGAGTCGCTCAACAACCTCTTCGCGTCGCTCTGATGGATGTCATCTGTCGAGCGCATCTTGGCCGACGAGGCCAGAGCGCCAGGCGACGGCCGTCGCCTGCGCGCGGTCGGCCACCTCCAGCTTGGCGAGGATCGTGGAGACGTGGTTGCGCACGGTGCCCTCCGCCAGTGCCAGCCGCTCACCGATTGCCGCATTGGTCAGCCCGCTCGCCAGCAGCCGCAGAATCTCGCGCTCGCGCACTGTCAGCCGCTCCAGCAGCGCCCGGCTGGGCGGCGGCCCCTGCCGCACATAGGTGAAGAGCTTCGCCGCCACCGCTGGGTCCACATGCGTCCTGCCAGCGACCGTTCCCTCGATCGCCGCCACGATCTCGTCGCTGGCGGAATCCTTCAGCAGATAGCCCGCCGCACCAGCACGGATGGCGTCTACCACCCACTCGTCGTCGTCGTAGGTCGTCAGCACCAGCACCGCCATCTCAGGGAACCGCTCGCGCAGCGCCCGCGTGGCCTGCACGCCGTTCATGCCGGGCATCTTGAGGTCCATCAGCACGACGTCGGGTCGTAGCGCCTCGGCCTGGCGCAGCGCCTCCGCGCCATCCTGCGCCGTCCCCACTACGCGCACCTGCGCGCTGGCGTTCAGGACGACTTTCAGCCCTTCGCAGACAATCGCCTGGTCGTCGGCGATCAGCACCCGTATCATGCGCCTATCCCTCCTTCACCAGTCGCCGCTGCCGTCTGCCCCTGTGCTGCGAGCGCGCTACGTGGCTATCCGCACAACGATAGTCGTCCCTTTGCCGGGACGGCTCCGCACATCAAGCGCGACGTCGAGCAGTAGCGCCCGCTCGCGCATGCCCGTCAGCCCATAGTGCCCCGCACCGGGTCCGCCAGCGCCGACAGTGGCCGGCGAAGAGTGCCGCATCTGCAAGTGGCCGGTCGCACGCTCCGGATCGAAGCCCGCGCCGTCGTCGGCGACCGTCAGCGTTGTGGCACCGCCGGCCTGAGCCAGCGTCACCCACAGCCGGCGCGCCCGCGCGTGGCGCACGACGTTGTTGATCGCCTCCTCGCCAATGCGGAAGAGATGCTGCTCCACCTCTGGCCGCAGCCCGGTCAACTGGGGCGGAGCCGAGAAGGCGAGCTGCAGCGCGCCGCGCTCCGCCGCCTGTTCCGCCGCGCGCCGCAGCGCCAGTCCCAGTCCCAGCTCTTCGACCGGGCTCGCCCGCAGCCCGCGCAGCGCCCGCCGCGCTTCGTCCAGCCCACCGCGTGTCAGCTCCTGCGTCTGCCGAAGCGTCGCGCGTGCCGCCGCCGGATCGCTGTCCCACAGCACGTCGAGGGCCTTGAGCTGCACGCTGACCGCGCTGAGCGTGTGCGCCAGCGTATCGTGGAGATCGCGCGCCAGCCGGTTGCGCTCGCGCGTCTCGGCCAGCAGCTCCAGCGTCGTCGCGTACTGCGCGAGCTGCGCCCGCTTGCGAGCTTCGTCGTCGCGCTGGGCGCGCTGGGCCTTGCTGAGCTGTACGATGATGCTGCCCACCAGCATGAAGACGACCAAACGGCCCACCGCATTCTGTACTGTGACCGTCAACTCTGGCCCGCCCGCGGCCTGCAGCGGCGCCGCCAGCGCCACCGCGAGCAGCGAGGTGCCCGCCGTTGCCAGCAGCAGCTCGCGCAGGCCGTATTGTGCGCAGATCAGCAGCACCGGCAGCAGCAGCCACAGATACAGCCGCGAGGGATCCACCAGCGCCGCCGCGCCGCGCAGCCCGTACGCCATCCGCAGCGCCGTGCCGGCCGCCGTCCACACCACCGGGCCGGCGGTGGCGACGCCCAACGCCAGCGGAAGATACGCCCGCCCGAGTACGCGCCGCAGTCCTCCCAGCGAAAGATAGATCAGCAGGAAGACTGTCTGCGCCCAGCCCAGGATGGTCATGTAGTCGGGCACGTCGGACTTGCCGGCCAGCGTGCAGAGCGCGAGTGAGACCAGCGGGAGCTGCAGCGCGAGCACGAAGGTGAAGACGCGCAGCAGCCCCGGCTCGATCTGCTGGCGAATCGAGATCATCGGCGTTGCCTCATCGGGCGGGACTTCGGCGGCATCGTAACAGAGGCGTTCGCATGGGACAAGTGAGCCTGCGCAAATGCGACCGTGACGCGCGTCACGCGGATCGGTGACGCTAGCCACTTTCGCCCGGCGCCCCCGCTCCCTATCCTGGGATGTGAATGCGGGACAGCCCTCACAGCTTCGTAGGGGCGTCTTGCGGGCTCCCTTTTCCCCTTGCTGTCCGTTCGTAGGGGCGTCCGGTGGACGCCCGCTGCCATCTCAGAGTGGTGCCCCCGCGGAACAGATCACTGTGTAGAAAGAGGATCGCGTATGCGGAGGACAGGGTACTCACGGCTTGCCGTCGCACTCGCGCTGGTCGCATTGATGCTGGCGATGCTAGCCGCCTGTAAAGTGGTCACGCAGCCTCAGGCGCCCGGCGCGATGGATGTCTCGATCGAGGTCCAGCGCTTCGTGACGGGCCAGACCCACGTCGTCGTCCACTTCGGCACGCCTAGCCACGACACCGTCGAGTTCGTCTCCGGCGAGACCGTCGCCTGCAACGGCGTCTTCCTGCGCTACGCGCTCGGCTCGTACATCGGCGATGTGCCACGCGAGGGCGACGACGGAACGTATACCGTCACCTACACGCCGGCGGCGAATAGCCCCGCCGCGACCGGCACGCCCGCCGCGGCGCCTGCCAGCGCCGGCCCAATCACGATCAGCGTGAAAGTGGTTCCCGCCGCCGTCAAGGTCTCGCAGCCGGCGTCGGGTGCAAGCGTGCCTCTCAATCAGCCGCTCAACATCACCTATCAGCCCAGCCAGCTCCCCAACACCACCATCAACGCCGTCGTCGCCGATGCCCGCGCGCACTTCGACTTCACCTGGCCCGGCGGCGAGACCGGCACGCTCGGCATCCCCGCCGATAAGCTCTCCGGCCTCCAGGCTGGCCCCGGCACGCTGACCGTCGTGCGCGAGACGATGGTCTATCCCAGCGGCACGCCCTTCCACAGCGCCGATGTCCACTTCAAGAACATCACGCAGATTCCAGTCATGTGGCAATAGGAGCACTTCAATGCAGCCGTCGTCGCCCACACCGCCCACCGTCACGCTGCCCACCATTCCCGCGACCTACGCCGCGCCGACGACTCCTCTAGCTTCAGCCGCGGGCGCGCCGCCGACCCAGCTACTGGCACCGGCCGCGAAGCGCATCCGCACGTGGCCGGCGGCGCTCGCGCTGCTCTTCGTCTCGCCAGGGATCGCGGAGCTGCTCTCTGGCTCGACGCCGCCGCTGCTTTTCGTCCAGCCCTTCGCCCTGATCTTCCTGCCGACGCTCTACGGCATCAGCGCGCTGCTGATCCGCGAGATCATGGTGCGGCGCGGCCTGGGCTGGGGCAATGCACTGCTGATGGGCGCGGCATTCGGCATCTTCCAGGAGGCGCTGGTCGTCCAGACCTGGTTCAACTTCGTGTCGCCGCGCTCGCCGGCCTACAGCTATGGGACGTATGGCGCGGTCTGGGGCACGAGCTGGAACTGGGCGCTGAATCTGACGATCTATCACGCCTTCATCAGCATCACCGCCCCCCTGATCTTGATCGGCCTGCTCTTCCCGCGCCAGGCGGCGCTGCCCTGGCTGGGCCGCAAGCGAATCGTCGCGCTCACCCTCTGGTTGCTCGCGTCCTGTGGGCTGCTGGCCTACGCCGTCGCCTTCACACAGCTCGCCGCCGACGGCTACAGCGGCCCGCCGCTGGTGCCCTATCTCGTCGCCGCCGGGCTGACGATCCTCGCAATGCTGCTGGGCGCCTTCGTCCGGTTCCCCGTGCCCCAGCCGGCGCGCTCGCCACGCCGCGCACCGCGTCCATGGGTCGTGCGGCTGGCGATCTTCGGCCTGATCGTGCTCTTCTTCGTCGTGACATTCATCCTGCCTGCCACGCATCTGCCAGCGATGGTGGACGCGGCCGTCGGCGCGGCACTCTTCGCGCTCGCGGTATGGCGGGTGCGGGCGTGGTCGGCGCGACCAGGCTGGGGCGACCGGCACTGGCTGGCGCTGCCGACGGGGATCGTACTCTACTTCGCGCTGCTATGGGGACCGCTGGTCGAATTCGCCGCGCACCAACCCCAGGGCCAGGGCCTTGTGCTGACCGATCTGCTCGCGCTCGTTCTGCTGCTACTCTTCGACTGGCGGCTCAAGCGTCGAGCGGCAACAATGATCAGGGAGCAGCAGTGATCGCTGCGCTCTCCAGTGTCGCAGCCATCGCTTCTGCCTCGTCCAGCGTCAGCCGGCCCCCAATCTCCCACTCCGCGGCGAAGGCTGCCTCTCCCAGGCGCGTGCGGACCACAGCCAGCAGGGCATCATAGCGCGCCTGGTTGCCGAGTGACCTCGGCACCCCAGATCTGGCGCGCAGCTCGGCCGCGAGCGCGAGGAGGCGGCAGGCCGCGTCGGGCCTGCCCAGGTCGTCGCCCAACGCCGCCAGATCATCCAGCACAGCATAGGTGGTCCGCTTTGCGCTGACTTCACGCGCCAGGGCGAGGCTCTGCCGCTGGAGACCGCTGGCTCGCTTCAGGTCTCCCTGCTGGTGCACCACCTCGCCCAGGTTGTTGAGGGCGAGGGCAATTCCATCCTTATCGCCCAGCTCCGTAAAGACCGCCAGGCTCTGCCCGAGCAAGTCAGCCGCTCGCGAGCGGTCGCCTCGAACTCGCAGGGCCTCCGCGAGGTTGCTCAGCGTGAGCGCGACGGAGTGCTGATCCCCCGTCTGGCGATGGAGTGCGAGACTCTGCTCGCAGAGTGGGACCGCCGCGTCGTACTGCTCCCGGCGATACGCGACCACGGCGAGATTGTTGTACAGCTTAGCAATCTGGTTGGTGTCGTCCAGCGCACGGAACCGCGTGAGGGCTTCCTCGAACAAGGCGACTGCTACATCCCACTCGCCCTGCTCGTCCGCCACCAGCCCTAGCGTCGCGAGCGCGTGCGCCTGCCCACTGACGTCGCCGATGCGGCGATGGAACGCTAGGCTGTCCTCGAGCAACGTCTTGGCAGCCGCGAAGTCGCCCTGGACCCAGGCCAGGTTGCCGGCTCCGCGCAACGCCTCGGCCCGCACCCTGAGCTCGTGCGCACGCTGGGGCTCGCCCTGCAGCCCCAGCAACCGCTCAAGCCAGGCTCGGCCCTCCCGCGCATGGCTGCGCACCTGCCAGAACCACCACAGAGCCGCCGCCAGGCGCAGGCCAAGCTCCACCGCCCCGCTGCGCTCTGCCCACCCAAGCGCCGCGCGCAGGTTGACGTGCTCTTCGTCGAGCCGGGCAAACCACGCCGCTTGGCTCTCCCCAAAGAGGTGTGTGCCAGCCGTCTCGGCGAAAGCGGTGAGGTATTCGGCGTGACGCTGCCGCAGGGTGGCCTCTTCGCCCGCAGCCATTAACTGCTCCAATGCGTACTCACGGATCAGTTCAAGCAGGCGGAAGCGGGGCTCGCCGCCCGCGCCCTCCCCTGACACGACCAGACTCTTATCCACCAGGACAGCCAGGCGATCCAGGACGCTCGCGTCCTGCTCCGTGGGCTCGGCACACACGGCCTCGGCCGCTTCGAGCATCCAGCCGCCGGCAAACACCCCCAGGCGCCGGAATAACCGACGCTCAGGCTCGGTGAGCAGGTCATAGCTCCAGGCGATAGCATGCCGCATCGTCTGATGCTGCGCTGGCAGATCAACCGCACCGCGCGTCAGCACCGAGAGGCTGGACTCGAGCCGGGTCAGCAGCGCCTGTGGCGAGAGCACCTTGATGCGCGCCGCAGCTAGCTCAATGGCGAGCGGTAAGCCGTCAAGCCGCGCGCAGATGGCAGCGACGATGGGGCCTAACTCGAATGTCAGCGTGAAGGTGGGGCAGATGGCCTGCGCTCGGTGGACGAAGAGGGCGATGGCGGCGTACTGTGCCAGGTCCTCCAGCGCGGGGAGATGCGCCAGATCTGGGATATCGAGCGGTGGCACGACGAACTCGTGCTCACCACGCACGCGCAGTGCCGTTCGGCTCGTCACGAGTAGATTGACGCAGGGGCACGCGCCAAGCAAAGCGGCGATGGACGGCGCGGCATCCACTACGTGCTCGAAATTGTCGAGAACCAGCAGCTGTTCTTGCTCGGCCAGCGCTGCCTTGAGCTGGTCGAGCAGCGGCATTCTCGGCTCGTCGTGCAGTCCGAGCGCCTGCGCGATAGCGGGGAGCACCAGCGTGTGGTCGCTCACGGTTGTCAGAGGAACGAAGACGACACCAGCATGATAGGCGCGCCGCAGATGCACGGCGACCTGCTGCGCGAGACGTGTCTTGCCGATGCCAGCAGGCCCGGTGAGCGTGAGCAAACGCATGTCACCGCTGCCGAGCAGGCAGCCTATGGCCGCCTCTTCGCGCTCACGA
>DASUBU010000276.1:0-21799 GCA_035763125.1 Ktedonobacterales bacterium | reverse complement strand
GATGGTGATGCCGCGCTCGCGCTCCTCGGGCGCTTTGTCAATCTGGTCAAAGGCGGTGTACTTCGCCTTGCCCGCGCTCGCCAACACCTTGGTGATCGCCGCGGTGAGCGTCGTCTTGCCGTGGTCAATGTGCCCGATCGTCCCCACGTTCACATGCGGCTTGCTCCGCACAAACTTCTGCTTGGCCATAACGCGCCAGTGATCCTCCTCAAATGCGGCCACGCGACGGAGTGGCGCAGCCGCCTATGCTTGCGGCCGGGTGAGGCCGCGCAGGCCGCCCGACCTCGTCGCCGGTCTACCTGCCAGACGCAGCAAAACGTCCCACCGCACGCGCTCCCTCCGTCCATACGGACGGCTGGCGACGCGGCAGCGGGACCGTCGGAGCCCGCGACGGGATTCGAACCCGTGACCCCAACCTTACCAAGATTGTGCGCTACCCCTGCGCCACGCGGGCCTGACGTCGTATCTCACCGCCCCCACTCGCCGCTTGACAGCACAGAAACCTCTGTCCTACACTGCAAGCAGACGCTCGTCGGGACCGAGCGACCAGACGCGGCTGACTCTCGCCGAGGGGAACGACCCCCTCAGCCCCGGACGCTGCTACTCGCCATCGCGGGAGATCGTTCTCCGGCGGCGATGCCGAATTCGCCAGTCGTCCACGTATCTACGGTTACCCGTAGTAGCGCCCCGACACGGGCCGACGTTGCTCGCGCAAGCGAGAACTTGCCGGCGCAGGCCGGTGAGAGTGTCAGAGTCAGTCCCCTTTGGTCGCTCGTCCCCCGCGAGTGTTCCACGGAGGCGATGGTGGGCAGTGGAGGATTCGAACCTCCGAAGGCGTAAGCCAACAGATTTACAGTCTGCTCCGTTTGTCCACTTCGGTAACTGCCCATGACCCACTCTGCGTCGGCGTTGACGCATGGTGGATTATCGCCTCTCGCGTGCCTCGTTGTCAAGTGGTATCGGCGGCCGCTTTCCGCGCTTGAGCCGGCCGCCACGGCGGAGGGGGAGCGCGCATGGCTTTCCGCACGCGCGAGACCCGCTGTGTCACGCGCCTGATCCCGCTTCACCATCTCACCAGGCGGCAGCGGGCGCAATGCGAAGAGCTACGGCGTGAGGCTGGCCGCTGCTGGGCCAGCCTCGTCACCGCGCACCGCCAGGAACGTGAAGCCGGCCACTGGATGAGCACGCGCGAGCTCGAGCTGCATGTCGTTCGCGGCTACGCGCTGCACTCGCAGACCGTACAGGCGCTCGCCCAGCGCCTCGACGCCAACCTCCAGACTGTGCGCATTCTGCGGGAGAACAAGGCCGGCGAAGAAGGTGGCGCCTACGCCTATCCCTATCGCACCCCCGAGTTCCAGACCGTTATCTGGAAGGACATGGCGATCCGCCGCGTGGGCGAGCGGCTGATCCTCTCGAACGGCCGCGGACGCGAGCCGCTGCAAGTGCGCCTGCCGGCCGAATATCAGGCGGCCGACATCCGCCGTGCCGAGCTCACCTGGCGGGCGGACCACTTCGAGTTGTGCCTGATCCTCGACACCGGCGAGACGCTGCCCGAACTCAACGCGGGCGGCGCGCTGGCTGGCGTGGACCTCGGTGAGATCCACATCGCCGCCGTTGCCACCAGTGCCGGAAACGTGCTAATCCTGCCCGGCCGCCACCTGCGCGCCTGCAAGCGCTTGCGCAACAAGCGCCACGCCGCGTATCGCCATCGCCTCGCCCAGTGCGTTGAAGGCTCACGCCGTTGGAGACGACTGCGCCGCCGCGCCGCCCAAGCCTCGGCGCGCTTCTACCGCCAGCAGCGCGACATTCTGCATCAGGCCAGCCGCAAGGCGCTCACCTTCTGCTCGCGAGAGGGCGTTGGCGCGCTGGTAGTGGGCGATGTGCGCGGCATCCAGCGCAGGCTGCGGCGCGGCGCGAACAACCAGCGGCTCAGCCAGTGGGCGCAGGGACACTTCTGCCGCTATCTGGCCGAGAAGGCCGCCGTGCGCGGCATCAGTGTTGCCTACCTCCCCGAAGATTACTCCTCGCTGACCTGCTCGCGCTGCGGCCAGGAGCGGCCCTCGCCGCCCACCGGGCGTGCCTTTGCCTGCCCAGCCTGTGGAGTGCGTATCCATCGCGACGCCAACGGCGCGGCCAACATCTGCTCGCGCGGGCTGGCTGGCGCATACGGCGTGGTCGCTGTGGCCAGTGTGCGCTTCGCGCGGCCGATCCGCGCCGGGGGCCGCGTGATTGCCTGACGCAGGCGATGGCCCTTCAGGCTTCAAATAGAGCAGGATGCTCGAATCTAGGGATGACCAAGCCGCCGCGATCTAGCCGAGCCGACCACATCCTCCCACCTCCGCGTTGTCCAGCGTCGCTATCTTCGGCGTACTTGTGACCATTTGAGCATTTCTCACCCACGACGTTCTCCTACACATTGAGCTTGGTTGCAGGGCGCTTGTTCAATGTATCCCCTGTACTGCCATCAGGGCCGCCACCAGAAGGAGAACGATGCCCGGAACGAACAAGAGCAACCACCCAAGTCGTAGCATCCCAGACACGGAGGCAACAGGAACGGCCAGAGCGCTTTCCTCTGGGAGCGGCGAGGGCAGTTGGGCCTTTGGCCGTCCTTTGCGCGCAACGAGGAATGCCAGGAGGCCAAGCAGAGAGAGGAGACCGCCCAAGATGACAAAGATACGTTTCGTGAACACCCATAGATCAGGGGCGGGATCGAGCTGCCGTTGCCAGATTGGGGAGGCATCGCTCAACTGGAGCTTTGCTAGCTGCGCTGAGGAAACTGGCGCACACTGGGGATCGGTGTTCCCTCCGATCCCCGCATAAATCGCATCGTTGGTGATTAACACCCCCACCTGTTGAAGCGATCGCGACCAGAGAACCGCGCCATCGGTTTCGCGGAGAGCTTCCAGGAGACCGGGTCCACTAACGCGGTTAATTCCTGAAATGAGATAGAGCACACCCTGCCAGGCTCTGAAAGAATATCTCCTGTCCGGAAGTGCATCCTCCCATACCTGCGTCCCATTGCTGGCTGAGAGCGCGAAAAGATGGTCAGCAAAGCCTTTCCGGTCAGAGGCAGAGGTGGAGAATATCACCAACCCATGCTCAAGCAGCTGCATGGTATGGACTTCGGTGTGCTCTCCTGGACTGGGTGGCGCGAATGATCTCTGCCAAACTAGCGTGCCATCGCTGGCCTGTAACGCGAAGACGCTGTCAACTCTCCGTAACGAGCCTGTCGGGTCCATTGGATCGAGAAAGCGAGAGGCATCAAGATAAAGGATGCCATTGGCTTCGAGTAGCCCGCCTTTGTGCGCCGAGCGCCAGAGGAGCTTGCCGTCGCTCAGACGCAGCGCGTAGGTCTGATCTGCGCTAAGAAAGACCATCCCATCGCCAAATGCGGGTGACGTGAGCACATTCAGGCGATTGCCCTGTTTCGTATTAAACTGCCAGAGGAGTGCTCCATCGCGCTCACGGAAGGCATAGACACTGGAGCTCACCGTGGTGAGATAGACGACTCCATTCATCACCTGCAACGACGCTGGGTCATCGGTGACGGAACCCGGAGGATCTACTTTCAGCACGTGGTGCCAGAGAACCGTACCGTCTCGCCCGTTCACCGCTTCTAGAAGGCCGTCATCTCCGGCGATGTAGGCCAAGTGGTCCGTGGCGGCAAACAGCGTGGAAACCGCACTCCCGTTCCGCCCAACTTTCTGCCAGAGTAGTGCTCCGGTGCGTGCGTCAAGTGACTTCATCGTGTAGTCCGCATCGTCGATGTAGAGCAGATCGTGATCGAGCAAGGTCACTCCTGAGGCCCGATAGGTCCAGCGGATGGAACCAGTGCTCATCTCGACGGCATAAAGCGAGTGAGAAGCAGGGGAATTAAGATAGACCAGTCCATTCGCCGACACGAGGTTTGGGTCTAAATTTGGACCTGTATTCGCGTCGCAGGGACCTGAACAGCCAGCCAGCCCCAGGAGCAGCAGCGGCATCAGAAGAACAGGGGGCCAGAAACTCTGAAATCGGTGCAATGTCTCCTCCCACCACGAAGAGCAGCGTTGTTGGCGAGCAGAAAGGAGCCTCTTTTGCCATAGACCGCTGGCTGTGTACGGCCATGTCCCTGCTCAGCTCTACAACGCTATACGCTTGCCGTGCCAGAGATATCACCGCTGCTGGCGCGCATGTTCAATCATTGGGTGGCAGATAGGAGCGACTGCGTTGCCGCTGTGGATTCCACGGGAGCACTCCCGGAGCCGGCGCCTCCATTGGCCCGCCGCTCGCCCTGGTCATCCAGCCGAATGCGCTTCACATTTGGAAGCTTTACGACTATACTATGCCCAGGCACACCATTGGACTGCGTGATATGAGGGAGCATGACGCATGACGGTCGCATTGAGCTCTGGACTGCTGCTGCTACGGGTCATTGGCGGACTGACAATCGCGGCGCACGGCGCACAGAAGCTCTTCGGCTGGTTCGAGGGGCCGGGTTTCGCCAAGTTCGCGCAGGGGATGCGGGGCTCGGGCCTCAAGCCTGGCTGGCTCTGGACGGCTCTGGTGATCTTGGGTGAGTTGGGCGGGGGTCTCGCGGTGGCGCTGGGCTTCTTGACGCCATTGGGCGCCGCGGGCATGGTGGGCGCGATGTTCATGGCAATCGCCCGAGCCCACTGGAAGAACGGCTTCTTCAATGGCAAGCGCGGCATCGAGTTCCCGCTGCAGGTATTGACGATTGCCGTAGCGATCGGCGTGATAGGCCCGGGCGACTACTCGCTGGATCACGCGCTGGGCATCACGTGGCCGGTAGCGGTGTTTCTGGCCCTGGCCGCTGTGGCACTGGTCGTTGATCTGATTGGGCTGGCTATGGCGCGACAGCACGCGCGGCAGAGCGTGACACCGCCGGCTTCCGTACAGCCGACGACACAGCCAACGACTCACGCGTGATAGGGCCGTCAGGCCGCATACATTGCCCTATCAGGTGATCGCGCGACCATGCGCCTCGCCCAAGCGCACCCATGGCCACGCGACCAGAACGTGCCTGGACGCCGAGCACAGCGCATCAATCGCAGCCGATCAGATCGTCGAAGCAAGAGCCGTCAGCATTGGTGATGACCACCTTCTTGATGTTGGCGAACTGCATGAGGGTGGTGACGATCTCATTTCTCGCCATCACCGAAGGCGTGTCGCCCAGGCCGCGCATTGAGCGGCAGAACTGGAGCGTCGTCGTTCCCGTCTCGGGATGCGTGCGGTTCGTATCCAGCGTGATGCGGAAATCGGCGCCGGCACAGTTGGAGGTTCCGCTGAGCGCGCCTTCGAGCGGCGTGAAGTAGCCCTGGGACTTCTCAGATGGCAACGGACCGGCCACCAGCTGGGCGATGGAGTAGGTCGCTACGCCCAGGGTGGGCGATGTCCGGTCTACCGCGAAGACCGCCGCCGGACGGGCGTCGGAGTCAGGATGACGCGAGAAGTAGACCTTGACCGGATAGCCCGAGGGCGTGCTGGTCAGGCAGCGATTGTCGCCGATCATGTCGTCGAAGCAGTTGCCGTTCCAGTCCAGCACCACCACCTGATGGATGTTGGAGAATTGCAGCAGCGTCTGGTTGATCATGCTCTTCATGCGCGGGCCGTCAAGGTCGCCAGCGATGTCTACGCGGCGGCAGAAGCGCATGGTGACGGTGCCTTGCTCGGCTTTCGTGCCACGGCGATCGTGGGCCAGGTCAAAGTCGCGGAACTCGCCGGGGCAGGTGGACATCAGCGCGAGGGCGCCAGAGAACGGCGAGTAGTAGCCCTGCGTCTGCTCGGCGGCGGTGGGGCCTTGCAGCATCTGCTGCAGCGCGAAAGCGGCAATATCGTTGGGTTGCACCAGGTCGTGCGGAATCGTCCGCGTCACCGCGAACACCTGATCTGGATGCTCGTCGGTCTCTGGATGATGAGCGAAATACACTTTCACGGTGGTGGCAGGACGCGCGGTAGGCGTGTTGCCATTGCCGCCCGGCGAGGTTGTCGTGCCGCAGGCCGCAACGATGAGTGCGAGGGCCAGCAGCGCCGCGGTCAGCAGCGTCTTCCAGCCCAGGCGATGATTTCGCCGGCGCGCAGCCCGCGCGCCGGCCATGTTCGTGGACATCTTTGAGCACCCCTTTCCTACCGCTCGCCGCCCGTCGTGGCCCTCAGCATCACGACCGCGGAGGAGCATCGTGTGGGACGGCGATGCACACGTAGAAATAAGGCGCCTTCAACTCTCAACACACTCACAGGGCAGGCGGGCAGTCACACAGAGCAGACACAGATTCGGCGCCGGCGCGGGAGACGCGGAAGTTGCGCCGTGATGCGCCGTGATGCGCCGCAGTCATCAGCCCACGGCGGCCGCCAGCTCGCGAGGTGCGGGAGCAGCATACACCTGCTGGGCCTCGTCTGCGCGATGTTGAATCGCCGCGGCTGCCATGTCTATCTGCGTGAGCAGCTCATCCAAGGTGAACGGGGCGCGCACGACGGGCACGCCGCGGTGTGTGTAGCTGTTCCAGACTGGCATGGCCGCTTGAGGGCGCGTGCTGAGCACGACATAGGCGTGTGGCGGCAGTGCGCGTGTGTGGTCGAGCAGAGGTGTCGCTAGGCTCGACGGCCCACCATGCTCGACGAGCACCACGAGTGGATGCTTGGTGACACGCAGCGCCGCCTCGGCCAGCGCGAGATCGCAGGTGCTCAACGTGGGATAGCCGGCCTCTTCCAATACCATCTCCAGTGTCTCACGGAGGTCCTCGTCTCGCTCGACGATCATTACCGCTTGCATCGCCTGCGCTCCCAACTACTCGTCCCGAGGCGGTGTGCTTGGATGAATGAGCCACATCAACGAGCTACACTCAGTGCCAATCCGTGGAAGTCAGGATACCTATCTGCCATCTCGCCACTCTCTCAACGCGCCATCTGAGTGTCACAGTCACATCACAGGCCTCTCTTAGCTTCTGCCGCCAGGCCAACGTGCCACGCGCCGGCAAGGCATGCGCTTGGCGCGCCTGGGTAGCGTCCCCTCACTGCTGAGCGCGTTGAGCAATCGGCCTCACCGTCTCAGCCCAGGCCGCCGCCGACGAGCCGGCCGAGGCCAAACGTGATGGCGGCCGCCGCCATTCCAAACAAGACCTGCCGCCCGCCTGCCTTCAAGACGGGCGTGCCAGTCGTCAGGGTGATGCCAAGCCCAATGGCGAACAACCCCAGCACGCTGAGCCCAAGGCTGACAGCCACCGCGCCAAGCCCCGACACGAAAACGTATGGCAGCACCGGCACAAGGGCACCCGCGGCGAACAGGAGAAATGATGTCACGCCGGCCTGTATCGCAGAGCCGCCAAGCTCCTCGGGGTCAATGCCGAGCTCCTCGCGGACAAGCGTATCTAGCGCCGAGCCTTCCTGCGACATCACACTCCGGGCCAGCTCATGGGCAGCCGCTTCATCAATGCCTTTCGCCTGGAAGATGAGGGCCAGCTCCTGCTGTTCCTCCTCCGGCGCGGCCGCCAGCTCCTCGCGCTCGATCGCGATCTGCCTCTGCGCCAGCTCGCGCGCGCTCTGCACCGAGAGCCACTCGCCAATCGCCATGGAGAGCGCGCCAGCCAGCAGGCCGGCCAGGCCCGTGAGCAAGATCGCACGACTGGCGAGCGCGGCGCCCGCCACGCCCATCACCAGACTGAGATTCGAGGTCAAGCCGTCGCTGGCCCCCAGCACGGCGGCACGCAGTGCGTTTCCTCCCGCGCCGCGGTGGCGTCCTTCGAGCCGCCCCAGCACTGCCCCGCTCACACCGCCTGGAGTCGCGGATCGCACCGCACGCAGCACGCGCGCATGCGAGCGTTCCTCCGCCGCCATCGGCGTGCCAGTGGTCTCTGGCTGGCTGAGATAGCTTTGCGTGCCCTCACCCTCCATAGCAGTGGCGATGGGCAGAACGGTCCCGGCGCCCCAGTGCCGCGCCATCCACCTGAGCGCGCGCGTCCGCCAGCTAGGCGTGTAGTCCGGCACTACATCTCCCACTTGCCTCAGACGAGCCTCCCAGAACGCGGCGTGTCGCAGCTCGGTCTCCGCTAGCGAGCGGTAGACGGCCGCAAGCTCCGGCGTTCGCTCGGCCTCCGCGAGCGACGAGTAGAGGGTCGCGCTCTCGCGCTCAGCGTTGAGGTTGGCGCGGTACCGTTCGCGCACGTCTTGCGTGGCCATCACATCCTCCTGCTCTCGGCGGTCGTCATGTGGCGCATCGGCCGGCGCTTGTGCGCTGCCTGGCGGGGCAGCGTCGCGCCTTCAGCCCCGCTCGCGGCGAGCATCGTCTCACACGGCTTCGCTCTGCGTGTCCTCTGGTGCGCTCCCCTGCTCGATGGCCGCGGCGAGCCGCGCTGCCTGGCTTGGCACGGAGGTATCGCGCAGGATGGTTCCCCTGAAGGGTGCCAGGCACTGTGCCGTCGCGTCTACGTCGCGGATCTCGATCGCCACCGCCAGCGCCGAGCTATTGGGAGTCAGGCTGGACGCGATGGCGCGCAGCGTGGTGTCGTCGAAGCCAAGATCGAGGAGCCGACCCGCCAGGTAGCCACCAGCGGCCCCCAGCGCCGCTCCCTGAATCGGGCGATCCTTCAGCCACCCGACGATCCCGCCGATCAGCGCACCCAGCAGCGCGCCTTCGCCGGTGGTGGGGTCGTTGGTCTCGCGGATATGGGTGTTGCCGCTGTGGTCACGCGAGATAATCGCCACATTGCGCAGGTCCACGGCGCGCTCGCGATGCAGCGCGTTCAGCGCTTCGGCGGCCTGCGCCGCGCGCTGCTCCCCATCGTACCTGATGACTACCAGCTCAGTTTGCCCTGCCATCGCCAGACCCTCCTTCGAGCCCTCAGCAAGCGGCATGTGCGTGACGATTCACGGTACGGTACGTCGCACCGCGGTCCGCCCACCCCGGAGTATGAGCCGGACGCGGCACATTCCGCTCACAGCGGATGCGCTCGCGGTCACAGGCATCTCTCCACTTCGCCTGCTTCCATGATGGAGCAGTGGCCATCGGCCAGTGCGGGCTGCGCTCGGGCGGCTGCGGCGTCTTGGCCCGCCTGCGCACGCACTCCGGTAGCTGTACTCCGAGAGCGCGCACTCCGCGCCGCTCAGCCATGTGACGCGACGGTTACATCTCACCGGCGCGTTGTGACGATCCTGCGACCCTTCGCCCCTAGCATGAGACTTGCCAGAGCATGGGCCTTGGCGCGGCGGTGTGGCGCAGCGGCGGCGACCGGGGGGAAGGTTGAGTACGCAGCATGGTCAGTGATCCCGCGGCTCGTACCGAGCCGCCGCACGTCACTCACCGAGACACGCCACCCGTGCCCACCTGGCACTGGCGCGCGCTCTCGTCGCGTCTTCTGTTCGGTCGCCGTGCTCGGCTTTCGCAGGATCGCACGCCGGGCGCCATGCCACCTGGCGAAGCAGACGATGCTCCCGCCGCTCCATGCGCGCCTGCGGATGAAGCGCACGTTGGCGTCGGCCTCAGCGCGGAAGAAGCTGCGGCGCGCCTTCAGCGCAACGGCGCCAACGAGCTGCCAGAGGAGCAGCGCACGCCGGCTGGGCATTTCCTCTCGCTGCTGTGGGGCCCCCTGCCATGGATGATTGAGGCTGCCGCGCTGGCTGCCCTGCTCCTGCGCGCCTGGGGAAGCTTCTGGATCATCGTGGCCAACCTGGGGCTGACCGCCGTCGTGGCGTACTGGCAGGAGTGGCGGGCGGAGCGCGCGGTCGCCGCGCTCAAAGCGCAACTGGCTCCCCGCGCGCGTGTCTTGCGGGACGGCGTCTGGTCTGAGCAGCCGGCGCGCACGCTCGTCGTGGACGACACCATCTCCGTGCATCTTGGAGACATCGTGCCGGCGGATGCGGAGCTGCTGGCGGCCAGCCGGGGCGCCATCGCGCTGGATCGCTCGTCGCTGACGGGCGAGTCGCTGCCCGTCGAGTGCGGACCGGGAGACACCTTGCACGCGGGCACCGTCATCCGGCGCGGCTCGGGCACCGCGCGGGTCATCGCGACCGGCCCACGCATCCAATTCGCGACGACCATCCAGCTCGTGCAGAAGGTCGTGTCCGTCGGCCACCTGCAGCGCATCATCCTGCGGGTAGGCCGCGATCTCATCTTCTTCGCGCTCGCACTCGACCTGCTGCTGATGGCCGTCGCGCTCGCCCGGCACGCTCCCCTGGCTACGACGGTTGAATACGCGCTGCTGCTGCTGGTCGCGGCAATCCCGGTCTCGATGCCGACGGTGCTCTCGGTGGCGATGGCGGCCGGCGCGCAGCGCCTGGCGCGCGACGGCGTGCTCGTGGCACGGCTCGCGGCCATCGAAGAGATGGCGGCCCTCGAACAGCTCTGCCTGGATAAGACCGGCACGCTCACCCAGAGCATACTGACGGCCGGTGTGCCCATCGCGCTGCCGCCGGCTACCCCCGCGCGGGTGCTGCTCGACGCCGCGCTTGCCTCGGAGACGCGCCCCGAAGATCCGGTGGATCAAGCGATTCGGCGCGCGCTGCAAGAGAGCTCTGCACTGTCCGAGCTGAGCATGTATCAGGTGCTGGCGCTGGAGCCGTTCGACTCGACCAGAAAGCGCGCCGAGGCACGTATACAGTCGGCTAGCGGCAACACGTTCGCCGTCACCAAAGGGGCTGTGCAGGTCATCTCGGCACTGGCGGCCAGCGAGACGACGCCAGCCGAACGCGCCCGCGTCGACGGCGCCGTGCAAGAGCTCGCCCGGCGTGGGTACCGGACGCTGGCGGTAGCACGCGCCGATCAGCCCGGCCGCTGGCGCATCGAGGGCCTTATCCCACTCTTCGATCCCCTGCAGCCGGATGCGCACCAGGCGGTGGAGGAGGTACGGGCGCAGGGCGTAGAGCTCAAGCTACTGACCGGCGACCAGCAGGCGATTGGCGTGGAGATTGCGCGGCAGGTGGGCATCACTGGCCAGCTGGTGCCGGCCGACGAGCTGAGCGGCGCCGCGAACGGACGCCCGCCCGCGGCCCTGGCCCCGCTGGTGCAGCGTGTCGCCGGCTTCACGCAGGTTCTGCCGGAAGACAAGCATCGCATCGTCGAGGCGCTCCAGGGAGCGGGCTATATAGCCGGCATGACGGGCGACGGGGTGAACGACACGCCGGCGCTGCGCAAAGCGGATGTGGGCATCGCCGTGTCCGGCGCGACCGAAGCGGCCCGCGCGGCCAGCGACCTCATCATGACCAGGCCAGGGCTGTCGACGCTTGCCTTTGGCATCGCTGAGAGCCGCCGCGTCTTTGAGCGCATGCGCACCTACGTGACCTACCGCCTCGTCGAGACGATTCGGCGCTTGCTGTCGCTCACCATGGCGGTGATCGCTTTCGCTATCTATCCGCTCTCACCGGCGATGCTCGCTCTGCTGGCGACGTGCAACGCGGTGGTGCTGGTAGCGCTGGCCTACGATAACGTTAGGCCATCCCCGCGGCCGACGGTCTGGCGTATGGACGAGGTTCTGGCGGTCGCTGGCGTGCTGGGCGCGGCAAGCCTCGCCGAATTCTTCGGATTGCTGTTCTTGTCGGTCCGTGTGTTTGGCCTGCCGCTGCCGCAGGTGCAGACCCTGCTGTATCTCTCGCTCTCGGCTGCCGGCTACTTTACGCTGCTGGTGACCCGCACGCGCGGCCCGTTCTGGGAGGTGCGGCCGAGCCCCTACTTGTTGCTGGCGATCGCGTTCTCCCTCGGCCTGGGCATGCTCACCGCGCTCTTCGGCTGGTTCATGTCTCCGGTGGGCCTGCTGCTGGCCGGCTTTGTGCTGGGCTACAGCATGCTCTGGTTTCTGGTCAGCGATGTGCTGAAGCGCGGGACATATGCGATTGTCGCGTGGCGCTCCCGCCGTCACCCGCCCACCGGCGTAACCGCGCGCCGGCGAGAGGCTTCGCGTCTTGCCGGCGCCGAGCGCGAGAGTGCACGAGTACCGCATGCACAGGAGGGTGGGCGACAGTGGGTTGAGCGCGCCCGCCAGCCATAGATACAAGCTCAGGAGAAGGCACAGCTCTGGCTTGTTCGCCGTTCGCAGCGGAGAGCAGGCAGACGAGCCAGAGAAGCGCGACAGAGACGCAGCAGACCCAACGGACATGACCGAAAGGAAGGCGCACTATGGCGGTTCGCTCAGCAATCCGCGCGCATGTGACCGGCAGCCCACACGATGTGGCGGAGCTGCTGCGCACGCTTGCGCGGGCGCATCTTGGGCTGGACGCCTGCGTGGCGGTGGCCCACGGCTCAGACTACATGATACGCATGCTGCCGCGCGACACCACGCGCACGATTGAAGTGCTGCGCCAGGCGGGAGCGACCGCCGAGGAGGCGCAGGTCGCGGTGGTCTGGCTGCCCGCATCGCCCGACACGCTGGCACGCGCCTGTGACATCCTCACCGGCGAGGGCATTACGGTACACGCCCTCTACTTGCTCTCAGCCGATCCGGTGCGTGGCCACGAGCTAGCGTTCGAGTGCGACAACGCGCAGCGCGCGGATCAGCTGCTGTGGGCGCTGGCGTATTGAGCGTGGTCGGTCGCGCTCGCATCCCGCCGCGAGTGGACGGCTCTGCAACGCGGACGTCGCGATCCGCATCACCGCCACATCTGCCTTGCGCCGGACGGCTACGCTATGCGGGCGGATTCGTCCGGTCATCTCTCAGTCACATCACATCCGCGCGAGGGGCATTTGAACCTCTTGACAGCGGGGGCCGCGTGGGTTACACTGACTTGTGCAAAGAGAACGAGCCGGCGCGGGCAGCGCCGCTCACGTAAAGCCCTTCAAGTTGAGTATCGTTCCTTGACGCGAAGGTGGTGAGTAGCTCTCCGACGTGTACATGCCAAGGAGAGTATGCCAAGTCCATACGGTGTGAGATATGAGCCCATCCCACACCGCTAGGCAAGACGCCCGCTAGAGTATTGGCCCATAAGCCTAAGCTCCAGCGGGCGTTCCGTTTGTCTTTGATGCGGATCGAAGCGGTCTCCGGCCCGCCAAGGACGTGCCATCTGCTCCCCGGCAGGGATTGCCCTGGATCAGCCCCCACGCCACGCCGGCCATGGCCCCATGCCGTTGACACCGTGCTCGCCTTGCCCCGGCTGCTGCCGGCTGCCCACCGAATGATCGAGCCCAACCCGCGCGGGTTGTCATCGTCCCTCCGCGGCGCCCCGTTGTGAGCCACTCGTGACGCACTGGGATCAGCCTGCGACGGCCTCGTGATGAGGACATGGCTTGTTTAATGCAAGCAGTCCACGCGCCATGCGCCATGCGCCATGCGCCATGCACCATGTGCGCGCGCCAGCCGGCTCACCCCGGCAGGTCCGGCCACCGCCCAGTCGCGCCGCCAGGGCTGCCTTCTGGCACGACGCGCTACATGACCACGGCTTCGTGGCGGCAGCCGTCGTACCTGCACCAAAGGAGGGACACCATGCGGACACGCTCCCGGCTGATTGGCATTCTTCTCCTCTTGATGACGAGTGTGATCCTGGTCGCTCCCGCCTCGGCACAGAGTACGGCGCCCACGTCGCCGCGCGCGCTGTCGCCATCGGCGGCCGAGATTACCAAGGCAACCCTCAACGAGACCAGCGTTGATGGCCCCGCCCTGTGGACCAGCACCACCGGAACCGTGCGGGGGGTGCTGGCATGGACGCAGGGCGACGGTACGCGGCGACTCGGCGTCATGACGACCGCCATCGGCACGAAGTTCGGCAACAAGGTCACGTTGCCTGAGACGTCATTCGTGCGGCCAGCGGTGACCCGCACGTCCGCTGGGAAGGTCGCGGTGGCCTGGACCGGAACCGATGCGAGCCGCACACTCAACATCCTCTACGACGTGTACGGTGCCCGCGCCAAGCTCACCCTCTGGGGCGACACGAGCGGCTACAGCCCGGCCCTCGTCGCGGTTGGCAATACGCTCCTGCTGGCATGGACGGGGATGAACAGCGGTCGCAGCCTGAACGTGATGAGCATCAACACCGGAACCGCGCTGAGCAAGGGCTGGAAGGTGACGCTGGGGGCATTCAGCAGTATGTCCGCTCCCAGCTTCAGCTACGAGGCGTCGCGCTCGGAGTATGTGCTGGGCTGGCTTGCGACCTCGCCGGCCAATCAGCTCGCCGTTGCCCGGTCGTCCGACGCCAAGGGGTGGAGTGGCCGAACGCTGGTAGCTGAATGGAGCTTCTCCGCGCCGGCGCTGCTCGGCATCGTCGGCAACTACTACACGATGCCGCCACATTATGTGGCGTGGACTGGCATGGACGCCAGGCGTTCGCTGAACTTCCAGTACACACGCTCCTTCCCGTCCTGGCCGGATCCCGCCAACACCAAGGTGACGCTCGCCGAAGCGGCCTACCAAGCGCCCGCGCTCGGCTTCATCAGTGGCCCCAGTCTCGTGCTGGTCGCCTGGACTGGCACCGATGCGGCGCACCACCTCAACGTGGCGGTCCTCACACCCATGTCGCCGCCGCCGTGCGCGCTGCCCGGTATTTCACCAGTCACGCCACGCGTCATCTCGCAGGGGACCTCCGGCCGCAAAGAGGTCGCGTTGACGATTGACGCGGGCGGCGCGGCTGGCCGGCCCAACGTGATGCTCGACGCACTCAAGACCGCGGGTGTCAAATCATCGTGGTTCATCACCGCCGAGTGGGCGCAGGCGTATCCGGCAGTGGTGGCGCGCGTCAAGGCGGATGGGCATCTGCTCTACAATCACACGGTGGATCATCCCGATCTGGTGAACCCGGCGCGCTCCGACAACTACATCTGCTATCAGCTTGGCCTGGCCAACCAGATCCTGGCCGACCGCGCCGGTGTCTCGGGCACACGCCCGTACTTCCGACCGCCCTATGGCAGCTATAACACGCAGGTGGTGAACCGCGCGGCGGGCCTGGGCTACTACACCGTCATGTGGAGCCTCAACACCCACGACGATCAGGATAGCACCACCGCCGACCAGATCTACAACACCGTGAAGGCCGAGCTGGCGCCTGGCAAGATCATCCTGATGCACGCCGGCAGCGCGCACGAGCCGGAGGCCATAGCCCGCGTCCTGCAGTACATCAAGAGTCAGGGCTATCGTCTCGTGACCATTGACCAGTTGCTGGCACCGTAGGCGACCTGCCAGGGGACAGCGCGTCGCACTCTCACGGGTGGCACAGCGCTGGCTGGAAGAAGAGCGTGGACTGCTGCTGGCTCGCTGAGAGGAGGTTGGCGATGTTTCGGCGCATCTTGGTTCCGCTCGATGGCTCCGCCCGGGCCGAGCGGGCTTTACCAGTGGCTGCGCACCTGGCGCGGCGCTCGGGCGGCACGCTCGTGCTCTTGCGGGTGGCGCCGAGCCACGTCCCGCACAGCCCGATCTTCGAGCCGCCGCAGGCACTGCTGGCGCACGTCGGCGACGAGCTTGACGAAGCGCGGCAATACGTTGCGAACATCGCGGCAAGCGACTTCGTCGCGGGTGCAACGGTGGAGATGCGGGTGCTCGAAGGCGACCCGGCCGCCACGATTCTCGAAGCCGTCGGCACCGAACGGGCTGATCTGGTCGTGCTCTGCCGCCATGGCCACACGGGTCCGGTGCGCTGGCCGCTGGGGTCGGTGGCGCGCAAGGTCATCCGCCACGTCACGGTGCCGGCGCTCATCGGGCACGAGGGCGGGAATCTGCCCGGCAGCGGGGCGGGCGCCTCGCCGGCCACCCCGCGCCACGCCGTCGTCGCGCTGGATGGCTCGCCACTGGCCGAGCGCGCCGTGCTGCCGGCGGCGGATCTGCTCGAAGCGCTATCAGACGGCGAGACGGCGGAGCTGCGGCTGCTGAGCATCGTGCCGGAAGATGGGTCAGCCGAAGATGCGGCGAGCTACCTGCGTAGCCTCAGCGAGCGCCTCACGCGCAGCCCGCTGGCCGGGCGCTCGCTGCGCGTCATCGGCGCACTGCGCCGCGCTGACGACGTCGCCGGGGCGCTGCTGCATGTGATGGAGGGGCCTCCCCACTGGGGACAGGGGCCTCCCCACTGGGGACAGGGGCTGGGGCCTGATGGCACGCCGGTTCCGCCGCCGGACTTTCTGGCGATGGCGACACATGGTCGGACAGGGGTGCAGCGCTGGATGCTGGGCAGCGTGACGGAGCGTGTGCTGCAGGTGAGCCTGGCGCCGCTGCTGATCGTCCGGGCACGCTCGTAGCCCCCACTGAGCGAGCGGGCAACGGTCTTGCGGTGGCGTGTTCGGCGCGCGGAGCGGAGGAGGAGGCGAGGAGACTATGATGACTGTGTCGGGCGGCTCCCATGCCAGCTCGGGCGGCAACGCCAGGGAAGGCGCGCCTGGAATGCCTCGGCGGCGACGGTTGAGCGCCCACCTGGCAAGCGGCCTCTTGCTGCTACTTCTCGTGCCGGGTCTGGTCGCGTGTGGCGCTAGCCCAAGCGCCTCGCAGCCGCCGACCGCCACCGTGCCGGCGGCCACGCCGACGCCATCGTGCACGCCTAGCCCCACCCCTTCCCCGACGCCGACGATCGCCCCCACGGCCACGGCCAGGCCGATCAAGACGCCCACGCCGAAGCCCGCACCCCCGCCATGGTCGCCCGTGGTGCCGAACGCTCCGGTCGCCAGTGGCAAGGTCGTGCTGGTTGATCTCAGCGACCAATGGCTGTTCACCTACCGCGACGGCAGCTTCCAGTTTGCCAACGCGGTAGAAACGGGTATGCCCGATCTGCCCACGCCGACTGGGCGCTTCTCGATCCTCTCCAAGCAGCGCGATGTCACCTTCGTGTCGCCGTGGCCCAAAGGCTCGCCCTACTGGTACGCGCCGACACACGTCAACTACGCCATGCTCTTCCGCGATGGCGGCTACTACCTGCACGACGCCTCGTGGCACGTGTGGTTCGGTCCCGGCGCGAACACACCGCACCAACTGCCGGACGGCCGCTGGGAGACCGGCTCGCACGGCTGCGTGGGCATGCGGATTCCCGACGCGCAGCGGCTCTACAACTGGGTGCAGCTTGGGACACCGGTCATCATCGTGCGCTAGCCCTGTATCGGCTCCGGGCGGGGCGGGTCACTGCGCGGCTCACATGGCCGCGTGCCGCATCAGCACTCCTTTAGCGACCTGCACCAGACCGAGGTAGGTGATCGTCATGACCGCCAGGAAGCCGAAGTAGAGGGCGGGCAGCGGTACGAAGCCGAGATCGACGGCCAGCGGCGTGTAGGGCAGAATTAGCGCGGCCATGACCACTGCCAGCACAGTGATCGTCAGCGCCCGGCTCGGCCGGCTCCGGAAGGGGTTGCCCGCCGTGCGGATGACGAACACCACGAGTGTCTGAGTGGCCAGCGATTCGACAAACCAGCCAGTGTGGAAGAGCGCTTCCGAGGCATGGAAGACCAGCAGCAAGATGGCGAAGGTAAGAAAGTCGTAGAGCGAGCTGATCGGACCGATGAAGAGCATGAAGTTGCGAATCAGCGAGATGTCCCAGTGGTGGGGCTTGCGCATGAAGCTCTCGTCTACGTTGTCGGTGGGGATAGTCACCTGGGCCAGGTCGTACAGGAAGTTGTTGAGCAGAATCTGGGTGGGCAGCATCGGCAAGAACGGCAGCACCAGAGAAGCGGCAGCCATGCTGAACATATTGCCGAAGTTCGAGCTGGTGCCCATCAGCAAGTATTTCATGACGTTGCCAAAGGCCCTGCGACCGGCCAGGATGCCGGAGTGCAGCACGCCCAGCCCGCGCTCGAGCAGGATGATCTGCGCAGCGTCTTTGGCGACGTCGGCCGCTGCCGCCACCGAGATACCGACATCCGCGACGTGCAGCGACGGCGCGTCGTTAATGCCGTCTCCCAGGAAGCCTACGACGTGCCCCCGGCTCTTGAGCGCGGCCAGGATACGCTGCTTCTGGGCCGGCGAGACGCGCGCGAAGATAGTCGTGCGCTCCGCCAGTTGGCCCAGCGCGGTTTCGGAGAGATGCTCGATCTGCGCCCCCGTGACCATCCGTACAGCATCCAGGCCGACCTCCATGCAGATGTGCACGGCGACGCGCTCGCTATCGCCCGTGAGGATCTTGACCTCGACGCCATCGCGGCGCAGGGCGCTCAGAGAGGCGGCAGCGTCTGGCAGCGGTGGATCAACGAAGGCGGCGAAGCCGGACAGCACCAGGCCCCGCTCGTCGGCGGTGGTGTAGCGCGCGGCAGCCGGGACAGTGCGATAGGCGATGGCGAGCACGCGCGCGCCCTGCGCGTCCAACTGCTCGAATATCGTGCGGCACTGGGCGAGCAGCTGCGCATCCATCGGCTCCGTGTGGCCGTCACGCTCGGCCGCCGAGCAGAGCGGCAGGATGCCCTCTGGCGCGCCTTTGGTGATCAGCATCTGCTGGCTGCCGGACTGCACGACGACCGAGAGGCGCCTCCGCTCGAAGTCGAACGGAAGCTCGCCGAGCTTGGTGTACGTCTCTGCCTTCAGTGCGGGCGCGGCGCGCAGGATGGCGGTATCGAGCGGGCTCTTGATGCCGGTCTGCAGAGCGCTGTTGACCGCTGCCAGCTCCAGCGCGTGTGCCGACTCACGACCGTCGAGGCCCATCACACGCTCGAGCGTCATCTCGGCGCTGGTCAGCGTGCCGGTCTTGTCGCTGCATAGCACGTCCATGCTGCCGAAGTTCTGAATCGCCTCGAGATTCTTGACGATCACCTTCTCGCGCGCCATGCGCAGCGCGCCCTGCGCCAGCGTGACGGTGGTGATCATCGGCAGAAACTCCGGCGTGAGGCCCACTGCCAGCGCCACGGCGAAGAGGAGCGACTCAAACGGGTCGCGGTGCGCCGCTATGCGCAGCAGGAACACGAAGAACACCAGGAAGATTATCGTGCGCGTGATGAGGAAGCCGAAGCGCCGAATGCCCCGATCGAACTCGGTCTCTGGTGCGCGCTCCGCCAGTCGCGCGGCAATCTCGCCGAAGGCGGTTAGCCGGCCGGTGGCGGTCACCACTGCGGTCGCCGTGCCGCTGACCACCGACGTGCCGAGAAAGACACGGTCACGCATGTCGGGCGAGATGGCCTCGCCACGCGCATGCTCGCCGCCCGCGAATGCTTGCGCTGACGGAGCGCCTTCCTCAGCGGGTGGCGCCTCTTTCTGGACAGGCAGGGCCTCGCCAGTGAGCGCGGCCTGCTGGACGTGCAGATCTTGCGCGGTGAGTAGGTGCGCGTCGGCTGGGATCATGTCGCCGGCCGCGAGGCGGATCACGTCGCCGGGGACCAGCTCACTGCGCGGCACTTCCCGCCATTGCCCGTCGCGCAGCGCCGTCGCCGTTAGCGCGACCTGAGCCTTCAGCTCCTCCGCTGCGCGCTGCGAGCGATAGGACAACGTGAAGTTGAGGGCGATACTCAAAGCGACCATGACGACGATGATCACGGCGCCGACACGCTCCCCCACGGCTGCCGAGACCAGTGCCGCCAGCAAGAGGATCACCACCAGCGGGTTGGTCATCAACTGCACGAGCTGGGTAAGCGGGGCGAGCCTGCGCGCGCGGGCCGGCTCGTTCGGACCCACCTGCGCCAGACGCGCCTTTGCCTCGGCGGTCGTCAAGCCATGCGCTACTGACCGGCCGGGCACGCCCCACTGCGCAGGAAGATCGCTGCGCGTATCGCCGGACGCACCGGCGATGCTATGCTCCTCGGCTGAGCGCACATGCGCCTCCTTCAGCCAATGTGTCAGAGTGCGAGGCCAGCCCCGAAACGCCGTCCACACCGATGTCCGCGGCATAGCTGGCGGCTGCATCGCCGCTATCCTGGTGGGTTTGATCGGTCCAACGATGATCGCTCTATCGCAGCTGGCGCCTATACCGCACGGTCAGCCCGAACGTAGCGCCGGGGCGTCACGATCTGCATACAGAACGAGCAGACCTTCGCACAGATGAAGCATAGCGCGGGCCAGAAAGAGGGAATATACGCTCACCAGCTGAGATGGCTGACACCCCACAACGCCACGAGGATCAGCGCATCGGTGAGCCAGTGGGTGAGCGCCGAGTAGATGAAGCTGCCGGTCTTCCAACGCACGAACGCGAAGACCAGCCCGCCCACAAAGACCGAGCCCAACGCGCCAGCGTAGGAGAGCATCAGGCCAGGTGAGTGGCTCAGCGGGGTGTCCAGGACCGACGTGTACGCGGCCACGCCGTGCCACACGGTGAAGAGCCCAGCATTCACGACCAACGTGCGGCGCAGCGAGCCTAGCGGCGCGAAGAGCAGCGAGCGGAAGACGAGCTCTTCGATTAGCGCCGTCATCACCGGCAGGTCCACCAGCAGACGCCGCATCAGCCCGTTGATCGAACTGATGGAGGCCTGCGCCAGCGGGACGTCCTGAACGCTGCCGACCAGCACGGGATGGACGAAGAACAGCAGCGAGGGGATGCCCATCACCCACCAGCGCGGCGCCCGCGCCTAGCCCCACCGACGACCAGCACCAGCGAATCATGCCGCTCGCCGTATTCAGGTGGCGGATCGCGGCATAGAGGTACAGGCCGAGCGCGAGCAGCGGGTACAGATCCAGTCCTGTGCGCCGGTAATCGCGGCGACGACATTGTTGGAGAGCGAAATCAGGAGCAGCTCCGCGAGACGAATCGCGCCCGCGGTGTCGAGGCGCCGAATCACCGTGGATTGCAGGACGGCCATAGGCACGGGGCTCCAGCCAGATGGGGGGACGCAGAGAGCAGGTGGCATTTCCTGCGCCGCTGGCGGCATTACCGCCCATGACGCTCGCGTTCGTCGCCCATGGTAGGCCCTTGCCCAGAATATGCGCGTGCATGCGACCACTGTGAGATGTGCGTGACGGCCTGGCCCGCGAGTGTGACGGCGCTGGTAGCGCCGCGTGATATCCCATAAGCGCGGCACACCGCTTGCGGCACGACATTCGTACAGGGCGGTTGGCCCGCCGCGCGGGACCCCAGACAGACCTGAGGTCGAGCAGAAGGAGAGAGAAGATGGCGACAGTAGTCGGCATGTTCGAGCACATGCACGAGGCGAATCACACGGTTGATGATCTGACTTCGGCTGGTTTTACCAAGAGTCAGATCGGTGTGGTCGCGCGCAAAGAAGTGCTCAAAAAGGGGGGGTTAGACGTTGCTACGGGAGCTGAGGTGGGTGCGATCAGCGGAGCAACCACCGGAGGCATCGCTGGCCTGCTCGTCGGGCTAGGAGCGATCACGATTCCCGCACTCGCGATTCCGGTTGCTGGCGAGGTCGTGGCGGCCGGATCGTTCCTCATTGCGCTCGGGGCGTTGGTGATCGGCCTGGTGGGCGGCGGGATCGCCGGCGGCCTGGTGGGCGCGCTGGCGGGGTTCGGCATCAGCGAGGCGCGGGCTCAGCAGTTTGCCGAGGGCGTCGCGAAGGGGCATATCCTCGTCACCGTTCAGGCCGAGCCTGACCGCGCGCAAACGGCTGCCGACATCATGCGCACCAACAACGCGCTTGAAGTGGACGTCAGCGGCATGGAGGTGCCAGGACTGCCACCCGAGATCGTCCCGCAGCAGCAGCAGCCGACCTAACAGTGGTGATGTGAGCGGACTACCCCGCTGGCAGGCCGCTGCACACCAGGAGAGGGGGTGGCGTCCCAGAGCGCGGGAACGCGGCTGTTCCCCAACGGGCGCCACCCTCTCGTCGTGTGGTGTCGTACTCACCGGAAGCCCTAGCCCGCTGCGCGAGAAAGAGAGCGCGCCATTGTCGCGAGAGGAGAGCAGATAGCATGGCTTCCACCGAGACCGCGCCGGGAACCGTGACACCGGCAACCCCGATTCACATACCGTATCCAGCGTCACAGGAAAAGCATTTGGTCATAACTGTCGGCGCCTGCCGGCTGAAGCTGCGGCCGGGTGCGGG
>DASUBU010000275.1:0-7896 GCA_035763125.1 Ktedonobacterales bacterium | reverse complement strand
TGCTCTGGCTGAAGTAGTTGTCGAGCGCGCGCAGGGCGCGCTCCGGCGGATAGATGTTGCCGTGACGCAGCCGCGCACGCAGCGCCTCCGGCGAGATATCCACCAACTCGACCTCGTCGGCCCCGTCCAGCTCCCGATCGGGCAGTGTCTCACGCTGCCGCACCCCGGTGATGCTCTCGATTATGTCGTTGAGGCCCTCAAGATGCTGGATGTTGAGTGTCGAGATCACGGTGATACCCGCCGCCAACAGCTCCTGCACGTCCTGATAGCGTTTCTCGTTGCGCGAGCCTGGGACGTTGGTGTGCGCCAGCTCGTCTACCAAGGCGACGGCGGGGTGCCGCGCGAGGATCGCATCGACGTCCATCTCCTCCAACATGATGCCGCGATAGACAACCTGCTTGCGCGGGATGACCTCAAGATCGCCCATCTGCTGCTCGGTCAGCTTCCGGCCGTGCGTCTCGACGTAGCCGACCACGACGTCGGTGCCGCGCGACTTGCGCCGCCGGCCCTCGTTGAGCATCGCATACGTCTTGCCGACGCCCGCTGCCATGCCGAGATAGACGCGCAGACGACCGCGCTGGGGGCGATGCGTATCCTCTCCTCCCGCCTCGCCGTGCACTACCGGGCCAGCGGCCGCTGGCCTGTCGCGCAGCTGGTAGCGATCCAACAGCTCCTCTGGAGTGGGCCGTTTGGGTTCCTTGTCGTCGTCGTCTCGCATGGCAGATGCCTCAGGTGTGCGTTTGGCCGGTCAGGCCATCCAGCGCCAGGTTCAGCTCCAGAACGTTCACGCGCGGCTCGCCGAAGAGCCCGAGAAAGCGGCCCTCGACATGTGCGTCAACGAGTTGGCGTACCGCGTCTTGGCTCAGCCCGCGCGCATTGGCGATGCGTGGGATCTGGTAGTAGGCGGCGGCCACGGAGATGTTGGGGTCGAGACCAGAGGCCGAGGCGGTGACGAGGTCCACCGGGATCGGTGTGCCCGGCGGCACGTCTGGATTCTCCGCCTTCAGCGCGTCGATACGCTGCTGCATGGTGGTAATCAGCGCCTGGTTTGTCGGCCCTTGATTCGAGCCGCCGGAATTGTCGGCCTCATAGGGCGCCGGCGTCCCTTGCAGATTATTGGTCGCCGAGGGGCGCCCGTGGAAGTACTGCGGCTGTGTCCAGTACTGGCCGATCAGCTGCGAGCCAATCGGCTTGCCATTGACGTAGATGATCGAGCCGTTGGCTTGTGATGGAAAGAGAACCTGCGCCGCGCCTGTTGTCGCGAGCGGGTAGGCAATACCCACGATCACCGTCAGGAGCAATGTCAGCATGATGGCCGGCCGCACCTGGCGCAAGACAGCACGGCGTCCCTGTTCCGGCTCTAGCTCGTCGTTGGGCTGCTCGGACGGCTGTACTGTGGTGGTGTCCGGTGTGGACCGGCGCATAGGTGTTCTCACTTTCGTGCCTCGGCACGCGATATGGCAGCGCCGCGGCCGCAGGTTACGCCGTCAGATGCAGCGCGACCAGGATCAGGTCGATCAGCTTGATGCCGATGAACGGCAGGATGATGCCGCCGACTCCGTAAAGCAGTAGATTGCGCTGCAGCAGCGCCGCCGCGCCGATCGGACGGAATTTCACGCCACGCAGCGCCAGCGGAATCAGCGCGACGATGATCAGCGCGTTGAAGATCACCGCCGAGAGCACCGCGCTATGCGGCGTCGCCAGCTGCATCACGTTGAACGCCTGGAGCTGCGGATACGTCGCCACAAAGACCGCCGGGATGATGGCGAAGTACTTCGCCACGTCGTTGGCGATGCTGAAAGTCGTCAGCGCGCCGCGCGTGATGAGCAGCTGCTTGCCGACCTCGACGATCTCGATCAGCTTCGTGGGATTCGAGTCGAGGTCCACCATGTTGCCCGCCTCTTTGGCGGCCTGGGTGCCGGTATTCATCGCCACGCCCACGTCTGCCTGGGCCAAAGCGGGGGCGTCGTTGGTGCCGTCGCCGGTCATCGCCACCAGCCGTCCCTCCGTCTGTTGCTCGCGGATCAGCCGCATCTTGGTCTCGGGTGTGGCCTGCGCCAGGAAGTCGTCCACCCCGGCCTCTCCCGCGATCGCCGCCGCGGTCAGTGGATTGTCGCCGGTGATCATGACGGTGCGAATGCCCATCTGGCGCAGCGCGTCGAAGCGCTCGTGCATGCCGCTCTTGACGATGTCCTTGAGGTAGATCACGCCGAGCATGCGCGGTGCCGCGGTGTGTGTGCGCTCGGCGACGACCAGCGGCGTGCCGCCGGCGCGCGCAATGCGCTCGACGATGGGCCGCAGATCGGTGGGCACCGATCCCACGCCTTCGCTCACCCAGGCGATGATGGCGTCGCCCGCTCCCTTGCGGATGTGTTGGGCCGGCGCGTTTCCGTTCGCCGTGATATCCACGCCGCTCATGCGCGTGGAGGCGCTGAAGGGGATCAGGATCATACGCGAGGGGCCTGGGCCACGCCCATCCAGCTGGAATTTGTCGCGGGCCAGCACGACAATCGAGCGGCCCTCGGGCGTCTCGTCGGGAATCGACGAGAGCAGCGCCGCCTCGGCCAGCTCGCGCTCGCTCACTCCTGCGACCGGCACAAATTCAGTCGCCATGCGGTTGCCGAGGGTAATCGTGCCGGTCTTGTCGAGCAGCAGCACGTCTACGTCGCCGGCCGCCTCCACCGCGCGCCCACTCATCGCCAGCACGTTGCGCTGCACCAGCCGATCCATGCCGGCGATGCCAATCGACGACAGCAGCCCCCCGATGGTGGTGGGAATCAGGCAGACGAGCAGCGCTATCAGCGCCGTCACGCTCACCGGACCGCCCGAGTAGGTGGCGAACGGCTCGAGCGTCACGACGGCCAGCAGGAAGATGATGGTCAGGCTGGCGAGCAGGATGTTGAGCGCGATCTCGTTGGGGGTCTTTTGCCGGCTGGCACCTTCCACCAGGGCGATCATGCGGTCGAGGAATGTCTCGCCAGGATTGGAGGTGACGCGCACAACCAGCCAGTCGGAGAGCACGCGTGTGCCGCCGGTGACGGCGGAGCGGTCGCCGCCGCTCTCGCGGATCACCGGCGCCGACTCGCCGGTGATGGCCGACTCGTCCACCGAGGCGACGCCCGCGACCACCTCGCCGTCACCCGGGATGTGGTCGCCCGCTTCCACCAGCACGAGATCACCCTTGCGCAGCTGCGCCGCCGCCACCTCTTCGTAGGGGCTCTCAGGGCCGACCATCGCCGCATCATAGACCTTGATGCGCTTAGCCAGTGTCTCAGTGCGGGCGCGGCGCAGCGTGTCGGCCTGGGCCTTGCCGCGCCCTTCCGCCATCGCCTCAGCGAAGTTGGCAAACAGCACGGTGAACCAGAGCCAGACGGCGACGCTGAAGACAAACAGGCGGTCGCCGGCAAGCGGGGGGTCGAACAGCGTGCGCACGAACTCAATGCTGGTGATGACGCTGCCGATCTCGACGACGAACATCACGGGATTGCGCATCTGCACGCGCGGGTCGAGCTTCTTGAACGAATCGCCGATCGCCCGGCGGGTGATCGCCGGATCGAAGAGCGAGGCGCCGCGGCGCGGCTGACGCGTCTTGGCCACCTCACTGCCGATTCGCCCCCGGCGCTGTGCTGTAGCCTGTTTCGCTTGCCCATTTGCAGCCGTCTGCCCGTTGGTGGGTGGCGCTGGCTCCAGAGGCTCGGGGGTAGCGGCTAAATCCTGGGGGACGTGGTCGCGATCTGCCATGGCAGGTGCCTATCTACGATTTTCTACTCTGTGTCGTGGTCTATCCGGCTAGAATGCCTTGCCGGCCAGCATCAGCAGCTGCTCAACAATGGGGCCGAGAGCCAATGCCGGGAAGAAGGTCAGCGCGCCGACAATCACGATCACGCCGACCACGAGCCCGGAGAAGATCGGCTGGGTGGTCGGGAACGTGCCCGGGCTGGCAGGCACGATGCGTTTGCGTACAAGCGAGCCAGCCAACGCCATCACCGGGATCAGGAAGGCGAAGCGGCCGATCAGCATCGCGAAGGCGCCGGTCCAGTTGTAGAACACGAAGGACGGATTCCCCACCGTCGTGGTGCCCAGGCCGGCGAACGCGGACCCGTTATTGCCCGTCTGCGAGCTGAAGGCGTAGAGTATCTCGCTCAGTCCGTGGGGCCCAGGGTTGGCGATAGCCGCGATGCCGGGCTGCGCTACGACGCCGATGGCCGTGAAGCCCAGGATCGACAGCGGCAGGATGAGGATGGCCAGCGCCGCCATCTTCATCTCATACGGCTCGATCTTCTTGCCCAGGTACTCCGGCGTTCTGCCCACCATCAGGCCGGCGATGAAGACCGCCAGCACGGCGAAGACGAGCAGGCCATAGAGGCCGGAGCCGACCCCGCCGAAGACGATTTCACCCAGCTGGATGTTGACCAGCGGCACCAGGCCTCCGACGGGAGTGTAGCTGTCATGCCAGCTATTGATCGCGCCGCAAGAGGCATCGGTGGTGATGGTGGCGAAGAGCGTGGAGGAGGCGATGCCGAAGCGCAGCTCCTTGCCTTCCATGTTGCCACCGGGCTGCGCCAGTGCGTACTCGTGCGGCGCCTGGTCAATGCCCAGACGAGTGAACGCCGGATTGCCAGCCTGTTCGGCGCCCAGCGCGACGAAGGCGCCCAGCAGGAAGAGCAGGCTCACGGCACCGAAGAGCGCCCAGCCCTGCCTGGTGTTGCCGGCCATCTTGCCGAACATATAGATGAGGCCCGCGCCGAGGGCGAAGATCGAGAGCATCTCGATCAGGTTCGTGAACGGCGTCGGATTCTCGAAGGGATGGGATGAGTTGGCATTGAAGAAGCCGCCGCCGTTGGTGCCAAACAGCTTGATCGCCTCTTGTGAGGCCACGGGGCCTTGCGCGATGGTCTGCGCGAAGCCCTGGATGCCGGTCACGTGCGTGTAGGCGTTGAAGTTCTGCGGCACGCCCTGCCAGACGAGGAAGAGCGCGTAGACGAAGCAGATGGGCAACAGGATGTAGAGCACGCAGCGTGTCAGGTCCACCCAGAAGTTACCCAGCGTGCGGCCGCTACGGCGCGTGAAGCCGCGAACGACAGCAACGGCCAGCACCACGCCGACGGCGGCCGAGACAAAGTTGTGGAAGGCGAGGCCGGCCATCTGCGTGAAGTAGCTCATGGTCGTCTCGCCGGCGTAGTTCTGCCAGTTAGTGTTGGTGGCGAAGCTCACGGCGGTGTTCCAGGCCAGCAGCGGATTCACCGGCCCCTGGCCAGCGGGATTGAGTGGCAGCCGATCCTGGAGGCGTTCGATGAAATAGGTGAGGATGAGGCCGGCCGTGCTGAAGACGAGCATCGCGACGGTGTAGATCTTCCAATCCTGCTCGCGCTTCTCGTCTACCCCACTGATCCAGTAGATGCCGCGCTCGACCGGGCGCAGGATGGGACTCAGCCAGGTACGCCTGCCCGCAAACACGGCCGTGAGATACAGTCCCATCGGCTTGGTGAGCAGCACCAGCAGCGCGAAATACACCACGATCTGGGCGACGCCATTGAACGTGAACGACATGTCTGACGCGCCCCCACTAGAACTTGTCGGGCCGCAGCAGCGCGACCGCGAGGTAGATCGTCACCAGCACGGCGACGATGCCGGTCAAAAGGTACTCCAGCCCCATAAGTTCCCTCCGCAGGGTGCATGCCCGCGCGCGCCGCGATCTACAGCCGGTCGCAGGCATACACGAACGCGATCAGCAGCGCGAACGCGGCCACCGTCACCAGCGCGAACAAGACATCTGCCATCTCGCACTCCTTATCCCTACCCAAGCCTCGCGGCGCGCCAACGAGGGCGCGCGCCGCGCATTGGTTCTTCTTGCCGTGGGGTATCGTGGCCACGCTGGCGCCGGCTGAGAACACGGTCGAGCAGGCGCGCCAGCACGCCAAAGGATGGGAGTGCTAGGAGCGGACTGGCATCTATGCCGGGGCGCACCAGTTGCAGCGAGCGTACCCAGCGCCCATCACCCTTCCCTCACGACGCGCACCTGCCGCCTCACGTGGCCCTCTCAGTCGCATGCTGGTCGTGCCCTCGTGCTTCCGCTGGTCCAACCGGGGGGTGCAAGCACTGTTCCGACCCCGGTTCGCGGTGAGTATCCAGCGGCCGATGGGAGAGGCCTAGTCTCTGCTCCACCCATTCGACTCCATGCAGCAGGCGGGCAAACCCGGAGTGCGAGCGGGCCTGCATGCGCTTCCAGGCGGCCAAACGAGCCAGCGCTGACGACTCGCGCTCCCACTCGTGGATCTGCGCAATCTCGTCGTCCGTCGCCGGGACCAGTCTGTTGCCTTTGGCGACCCAATACTCGATGTCGTGGTCGCCGAATGCGTCCTCAACATCGAGCTCCACGTCGTCGCGCGGCGCATCGTCCTCAAAAGTGGCCTGATGCTGGGCTTCGGCAGCGCTCTTGCTTCTTGCAGGTGACATTCCGGCAGTCTCACGATGGCTCGCGGCAGCTGGGACTGTTCGCGCGCCTCGGGATGTGGGCTGCCCGGCGCTCACCGGCGCGGACTCATCCCTGCCGCTCGTCTCCGCTCGCGGTGGGCGTGCCAGGACGCGATCGAGCAGCCGCACGAGGGAATCCATCGGAAACGGCTTGAGCAGAAACCCTTCCGGCCGAAACTCGTCCAGGCGGCATTGCGCGGGACGCACTGCCGTCGTGACAATCACGCGCGGTTGCTGTGCCATTGGTTCATCTGTCCGCTCGCGCAGATAGCGCAGCACGTCCCACCCAGATCCGTCGGGCAGGTTGATATCAAGCAGGATCACGCCAAAGGGCGTTGCGAAGGCTTCCAGCGCCTCAATCGCCGTCTCAACGTTGTCTACCTCGGCTACTGTGTGGCCACGCCGGGCGAGATAGCGCGTCAGATTGCGCCGCAGCAATTCTTCGTCTTCGACAATAAGCACAGAAGCCATTGGTCTCCTGCCGCCTTTCGATGGTTCGTAGGTATCGCAGGTATGCGTGGTGATCCCACTGCACATCTGCTCTCCGACCCACGGACAAGACCAACGATACGCGGCATGGACTAAAGGCCGCCTTAAGATTGCCAGTCCATCCCCTCAAGAAGACCTCAAGGTTCGTGCTCTGCTGGTCGACAGCGTCCAAGATCGCCATTGGGCAGTGCTGGTAATCTCTGCCACGGCAACAGGGCAGCACAGCGGCGCTGGCTAATCAAAGGTGCGGAGACGGTAGCCGATTCCCGGCTCGGTCAGGAGATAGCGCGGCCGGCTGGGGTCCGGCTCGATCTTGCGGCGCAGATTGCCGACCAGCACATAGAGATACTGGTCTTCCGACGCGTACTGCGGACCCCAGACCGCTTGCAGCAGGGTTCGCCGGGTGATGACCTTACCCGCGTTCATCGCCAGATACTTGAGCGCGTCGTATTCGGTGGGTGTCAGATGCACCTCACGGCCGGCGACGCTCACCAGGCGCCGCTCGAAATCCACCACCAGGTCGCCGGTCTGGAAGCGCGCGGTTACGTCGCCAGCGGCACCTGTGCTGGCCGCATGCGCCGCATGGCGCAGCGCGACGCGGATGCGCGCCACCAGCTCGCGTGCGCTGAAGGGCTTGGTCAGGTAGTCGTCAGCGCCAAGCTCGAGTGCGGTCACCTTGTCGGCGTCGTCGGCGCGCACCGACAGCACGATGATCGGCACCGGCGACCAGGTACGTAACTGGCGACACACCTCGATACCATCCATATCGGGCAGTGAGAGATCGAGAATGATGACGTCGGGATGCCAGCGCGCGGCCAGGTCCAGGCCGTGCGCCCCGTCGTAGGCTCCCTCCACCGCGAACTCGCCGCCGGTGAGGCGCGTGCGGATGGCACGCTGCAGCTCCGGCTCGTCGTCAATCACCAGCACGCGCAC